>JBDHKE010000055.1:0-21687 GCA_039586555.1 Gemmatimonadota bacterium
CCAGGGAGCAAAGCGTAGAGGAATCCGTCCATGAGCCAGCCGTCCCCCCTTTGCGAGCCTCATAAGATCAAGACGGTCCGACTGTTGTCCTTTCCCACGGTCGAAGAGCGCAAGAAGCACCTGGCCGAGGCCCGGTTCAACGTGTTCAACCTGACTCCGAGCCAGGTCAGCTTCGACATGTGCTCCCTGGGGATGAGCGCTGTCAGTCAGGAGCAGCTGGCGGGGCAGCTGATTGGAGACGAGGCCTACGCTGGAAGCCGCAACTTCGAGGCACTGCACGGGGCCGTCCGTGAAGTCCTCGGCCACAGCTACGTGTGCCCGACCCACAACATCCTCGGGTGCGTGAAGCTCATCGTGTCCACCATGATCCCCCCCGGGTCCACGCTTCCCAGTAACGCCCGCGACCGCATCGACGTGCTCACCCCCCGGGAGGTGGACGTTCACGACGTGCGAGACCACCAGGAGCGCGTGTTCACGGGAAACGTGAACCTGGAGAGGCTGGAGGATCTGCTTCAGGCTGGTGACGTGGCCCTCATCGACTTCCAGGCTTTCGCGGACGGTCAGCACCCCTTCAGCCTCGCCAACCTCAGAGCTGCTCGATTCCTCGCCGACAAGTACGGCGTCCGCCTGGTGGTGGATGGGTCCCGGGTGATCGAGAACGCCTGGTATATCCAGCGGCACGAGGCAGGACAGGCGGACCGATCCATCGCGGACCTCGTCCAGCAGATCGTCAAGACCGGCCACATCCTCCAGCTGGACGGAGCGCAGGATCCCAAGTGCAATACGGGAGGACTCCTCACAACGGACAATCCCGACGACCACGAGAAGTTCATGAACGAGGTCGTGGTCTTCGAGGGTCTTCACACGTACGGGGGCATGGCGGGGCGCACCATGGAAGTGCTGGCCCGGGGCCTCCTCGAGATGTGCGACGAGGAGGAGGTCCACTGGGTCATGCATCAGACCGAGCGCTTCACGCAGAAGCTGCGGGATGCCGGCGTCCCGCTGGAGCGGGGTTGTGATGGCGCCTACATCATGGCGGACCAGTTCCTCCCCCGTGTCAAGGACACGGCCCAGGACACGTTTTCGGCTGCTCTGTATCTGCTGTCGGGGGTGCGCGCCGTGGCCCGGCGCCTGGTCGAGAAGGATGATCTGGTGCCGGTCCAGATTCCAAGGCTCGCGTTGACGAACGACCAGTTGGATCAGGTCTCCGATGCCATCGTGAGCCTGCTCCTCCAGAGGGAAAGGATTTCCCCTCTTCAAGCGGCCGCGCGGGGCACCTGGCGTGACGAGATGCAGTACCAATGGGTGTTCCCCGACCTGGATCTCTTCGAGTTCGAGACCTTCCCCTTTCAGATCCACACCATCGAGCGTGTGGGCGTCCTGTCCAGGGAGCAGAGGGCGAGGGCCATCCGGGCCGCAGGTTACAATACCTTCCTTCTGCGCTCGGCCGATGTCACCATGGACCTGCTCACGGACTCCGGGACCTCGGCCATGAGCACGGACCAGTGGGCGGCGTACGAAGGAGCGCGGCCGAGCGCCACGACCAGCGACGAGTATCACGAGCTGGTGGCGGTCCTGCAGGAAGCGTTCGGCTACGAGTACATCATCCCCACCCACCAGGGCCGGGCGGCGGAGCACATCCTGAGCCAGGTCATGATCCGTCCGGGGCAGCTCGTTCCGGGCAACATGTACTTTACCACCACGAAGCTGCATCAGGAGCTGGCTGGAGGGGTCTTCGTGGATGTGATCGTGGACGAGGCCCACGATCCCGAGAGCGAGAACCCGTGGAAGGGCGACATCGATCTCCCCAAGCTTCAGGCTCTGGTGGATAAGCACGGAACCGAGGGCATCGCGTACATCTCCTTCGAGCACTCCGTGAACATGGCCGGCGGACAGCCGGTGAGTATGGACAACATGAAGGAGGTGTACGCCTACTGCAGTGGCCTGGGGATCCCCGTGTTGTTCGACGCCACCCGGGTCGTCGAGAACGCCTGCATGATCCAGGTGCGGGATCCCAGGTACCGCCACACGCCAGTGCGGGACATCCTGAGGGAGATGATGATCTACGCGGACGGCTGCACGGTGAGCGGGAAGAAGGATTTCCTCATCAACATCGGGGGGATGCTCGGGTTCCGGGACAATGGGGATTGGGCCCGGGAGGCCGAGGAGTTGTTGCGCATCTACGAGGGGAACGTCACGGACGGCGGCCTTTCGACGGCCGACCTGGCCGCTATCGCTCGGGGGGTGGAAGAGATGCTGGACGACCGGTACATAGGCTCCAGGGTCCAGCAGACGCAGGCTCTGGGGAAGATGCTGATGGACGCCAGCGTGCCCATCGTCATGCCTCCGGGCAGCCACGCCATCTTTCTGGATGCCAAGCGGTTTCTTCCCCATCTGGACCAGGACCAGTTTCCCGCGCAGCGCCTCGCCGCCGAGATCTTCGTCGAGACCGGGGTCCGGGCCATGGAGCGCGGCAACGTCTCGAAGGGACGGGACCCGGCGACCGGGGAGAACTACCGGCCGGCCCTCGAGCTGGTTCGCCTCACGATTCCGAGGCGGGTATACACGAACGACCATATGCGCGCCGTGGCCGACGGGCTCGTTCGTCTCCATGAGAAGAGGCACCAGATCAAGGGCCTCAAGTTCGTGTACGAACCGGGGAAGCTGCGGTTCTTCCAGGGCCGCTTCGAATCTCTGTAGCGGGTGGGGTGATCACCCGGACCGGCGCGCCGGGGCCGCGACTCGCGGCTTTCGCCGGACGTGCGGAGTACCGGAAGCCCGGCATGGTCCCTGCACCACTCCCTTGCGGGAGGGCGGGAGCCAAACACAGCCTGACCGGTGTCCGGCCGCCATCGCTTTACGCCGGAGAACCCATGGACCGACGCGACGTGAACACGCGGGAAGACCCTCGGCAGACAGTGGAGACGGAGCCGTGGCCGCCGTGCCCTGAGGCTCAGGCTGACGGGGTGCCGTGCCCGGAGCTGGGCCAGGACTGTGAAGACTGCGAGCGGGCCGATCCGGAATATACCGGGGAGAAGACCCCGTCCGTCCCTCTTTCCGATCCGTAAGAGTCGGGCCCTTCCAGCTCCTCTCGTCCCGCGATTGGCCGACCCCTTTTCGCGGGCTGCGACCGCTTTCCCCGGGCTGGGAAAGTTTGTCCGGACCGCGGTGCCAAGAAGTCCCTGTAGGTCAGGTTCCGGCGGCCCGAAGCATGGCCTCTCGCTTCGCCTTGAACTCCGTCCCTTCCTTCCATTCGGGCCATGCCTCGGCCTCGGACACACGGTACCCCACCGCGAAGAGCAGCTTCAGGTCCTCGACGGCGCCGGACAGGTCCCAATCGGACTTCACCTCGTCCGAGACCTTGTGGTAGTCGTTCGTGGTGTACTCGTCCCGCTTCTCCCGACCCCAACCCTCCGCCTTGCCGATGAACTCCGTGCCCGAATCGGTATAGAGCGCGGGAACGCCCTGTTTGGCGAGCTCGAACTGGTCCGATCGGTAGAAGAAGCCCTTTTCGGGCTCCGCGTCGGGAACGACGGTTCGCCCCACCCCCGCCGCCGCATCCTGCAGCACGTCGTCGAGCGTGGAGTTGCCCAGACCGATGACGACCACGTCCCGGGTCGGGCCCCACTGGTTCACCCCGTCCACGTTGATGTTCGCCACGGTCCGGCTCAGGGGATAGAGTGGATTCTCCGCGTAGTACTTTGATCCCAGGAGACCTTTTTCCTCCGCCGTCACGGCGAGAAAGAGCATCGAACGGGACGGACCGGGATCCAGAGCCACAAAGGCCTCGGCCAGCTCCACCAGCGCTGCAGTGCCCGAGGCGTTGTCCAATGCTCCGTTGTAGATCTGATCTCCGGGGAGGGACACGTCCTTGCCCAGGTGATCCCAGTGGGCTGTGTAGACGATGTACTCCTCGCGCTCGTCGGGGTCTGATCCCTCCAGCATCCCCACCACGTTCCGCGAGTCCACCTCCCGGATCGCATTGCGCAGGTGGAAGCTCGCCGTCACTCCAAGGTCCACCGGCTCGAAGGCGGGGTCCAGCGCCGTCTGCTTCAGCGTGTCGTAGTCGTATCCCGCGGCGGTGAACAGCGTTCTGGCAGTCTCCACCGGCATCCAGGCTTCGATGGCTGCGCGGCCCATATTGTTGTCAGCGGACTTCACGTCGAAGCGCTCCCGACCCCATCCTGCTTGCAGAACGGCGAAGGGGTAACCTGCTGGCCCCGTCTCGTGGACGACGATGGCAGCCTCCGCTCCCTTCTCGGCGGCGATCTCGTATTTGTACGTCCAGCGTCCGTAGTAGGTCATCGCGCTCCCATTGAACATGCTCGGATCGAACTCCTCCGGGTTGTCGGGGTGGGGGATCGGAGGATCGTTGACGAGCATCACGATGGTCTTCCCGGCGACGTCCACGCCCTTGTAGTCGTCCCAGCCGTACTCCGGCGCCACGACCCCGTATCCTACGAACACGAGGTCGGAGTCCCGAATGTCGATCTCCGGAACGACGCGGCGGGTGATGGCCAGGTAGTCCGCGGGTCCATCCAGTTCCACGACCTCTCCGGCAACGGTGAAGGAGGCCGTGTTGACCTCCGGAGTGAACCCGATCAGGGGCACGTTCTGAATGTACGTGCCATCCGGATTACCGGGCTGGAGACCGACAGCGGCAAATTCCTCGGACAGGTATTCCACCGTGAGCTCCTCACCCAGGGTTCCGGGAGCTCTACCCTCGAGCTCGTCCGAGGCCAGCACCTGGATCCGGCGAAGAAGATCCTCGCTGGAGAGGGTCTCCAGCGCCGCAGTGATGTCCATCTCGGCCGGTGGGCTGCGGAGGTCGCCGTCGGTCCCACAGGCTGCCAGAAGAAGTGCAGCCGCAGCGGCATGCAGTCGGTGTTGTGGATAGCGTTCCACGATCGGTCTCCGGTCTTCGATCAGGGAGGTAGCTCGGGGAATCTCCCGATGCTCCGGATCTCCCGCCCTCTCAAGGATAAGCGCGGTACCGGGTCCATCCAGCGCCTTCGCGCACATAACAGATCCGGTCGTGCAGCCGGTTGATTCGACCCTGCCAGAACTCCATTCGCTCGGCCACCACCCGATACCCTCCCCAGAAGGGGGGCAAGGAAACCCGGCTCCCACTGAACTGCCCTTCATACTCCCGGAATCGCTGCTCCAGCTGATCCCTGGTTTCAAGCACCGCGCTCTGCTTCGATGCCCAGGCGCTTAGCTGGCTGCCCCGGGGACGGGTCCGGAAGTAGGCGTCGGACTCCTCGGCCGAGATCTTCGAGACGGCGCCCTCGATCCGGACCTGCCGCTGGAGGGTCGGCCAGTGGAAGACCAGGGCGGCACGGGGGTTTTCCGCCAGCTCTTCCGCCTTCCGGCTCTCGTAGTTGGTGTAGAAGACGAAACCACGTTCGTCGTGGCCCTTCAGGAGGACCAGACGTGCCGAAGGATGCCCGTCCCTGGTGGCGGTGGCCGCCGTCATGGCTTCTGGAAGGTAGATACCGGTACGCTTCGCCTCGTCGAACCACGCGGTGAAGAGGGCGATAGGATCCGGGCCTGCCGATTCCTCCGTGAGGCCTCTGACCAAGCCGCGCCCCAGCGTGGAGAGACTACGGAATACTCCCCTGCCGAGGCTGAACGTCGTGCGCATCCTCTCGCCGAGTGAGCTCTTCTGCCGAGCTTCCACGTTCGCCGGTGTTTGAGGTTTCGTAACGGGCTGGCGCCTGGACGTGTTTCTTGTCCGGGCGCCAGGAGAGCGGGAGGAAGATGCCGAAAGTGCGGTCCGGGCGGCAACCCGTCGGATCGCAGAGCGGCTGTGCCAGCGCCGGGGCCTCACTCTGATGATACAGGCTACCGGGGCCATCGGGCGCTTCGCCGACTTCAACGAAAGACTCCCGGGCCGACGTGTAGTCCTCCACGTCGGGTTTTGCGAGCTCCTGGAGTGGCGTGGTGCGGATCTTGGAAGCGGCCAGATCGGATGGCCAGATCGGATTTGTCGCGGGTCTCGGAATCGCGTATGTTGACAAAGCAACCCTTAGTCCTTGCCTCGGCAGTGACCCCCGCGCGACCTCGCGCGTCAGTGCGCGATCAGTGGCTCCAACCGCCGCATATGATCCAGCTTCGCCTCCTCGGCTCGTTGGACTTGAAGGGCTCGGATGGTGAGCTTGAGGCGGGAGTCGTCCTTCAGCCGAAGCGGCTGGCACTCCTCGCCTATCTCGCCGCGGCCCGACCGCTCGGCTTTCACGGCCGCGATCGCCTCCTCCTTCTCTTCTGGCCGGATCTCGATTCCGGACATGCGCGTGGGGCGCTGAACCAGGCCTTGCGATATCTGCGGAAGTCCCTGGGAGGGGGCGTGGTGGTGAGCCGGGGGCCGGA
The DNA here is from genome assembly GCA_039586555.1 of Gemmatimonadota bacterium. GTDB lineage: Bacteria > Gemmatimonadota > Gemmatimonadetes > Longimicrobiales > Gaopeijiaceae > JBDHKE01. The sequence continues at coordinate 6,370 of JBDHKE010000055.1, forward strand.
TGAGGTCGGAGTGGACCTGGACCTGCTCTGGTGCGACGCGGCGGAGTTCCGTCGGGCCCTCGAGGAAGGACGCCTGGAAGACGCGGTTGAGCTCTACCAGGGGGATCTGCTGGAGGGGCTCTACCTCTCGGACTCGCTGGAGTTCGAGCGTTGGGTGGAGGCAGAGCGTGCCTGGCTGCGAAACGAGGCCGCGAAGGCGGCCTGGGGGCTGGCTGGGCAGTGCGAATCCGATGGGCAGAGGGCTCAAGCGGCGCATTGGGCTCGAAGAGCCCTGGATCTGGAGCCAGTGGATGAGGGTCGGGTTCAGCGGGCGATGGATCTGCTGGATCGAGTCGGGGATCGGGCGGGAGCGATCAAGGTCTACGAGACCTTGGCCCGGCGGCTTCGGGAGGAGTATGAGCTGGAACCGTCGCCCGAGACGAGCAGCCTGGCGGAGGCCATCCGAGCTCGTGAGGAGCTGATCTCGCCGGTCCGGGAAGGAGGACCGGCCACTGAAGCGTCCCCCGTGGGTCAGAGCGGGGCACCCGAGCCTCCCGATTCGCCTGGGGTGACCGCGGAAGGCGGCGAGGAACGGGTTTCCGCGAGGGTTGAATCTTCGGCGGTGGGTGAGCGGACGCCAGTGGTCTCGGACGGGGAGGGAGTGGTGGGGCGGATGGAGGGGCGGAGAGGCGGTGGACCTGCCGGGTACCGGTGGATGATTCGGCGACGGCTCCCGCCGATGCTGCTAGTCGCTGCTGCCGCGGTGATGCTCCTGTGGTGGCTAGCGCGCGACGGTCCGATCCCGATGCTGGGACCCGAGGATCTCTCGGTCGCGGTCCTGCCGCTCGCCTACCACAGCGATCTTTCTGGGGACGCCTATCTCGCGGAAGGCACCCACAGTCAGATCATCACTCAACTATCGAAGATCGCGTCTCTGCGTGTCACGCCCCTTCAATCCGTGCGCCGCTTCCAGGACAGCTCGCTGAGCACCCGACAGATCGGACGGCAGTTGAATGTCCGCTTCCTGGTCTCCGGTCAGGTAACCCGGGTCGTCGGTACGCAGGTTCGCCTGAACCTGAATCTTACAGATACCTTTGAGGAGGCTGTGGTCTGGAGCGATTCCTGGGGTCCGGAGTCCAATGCGGAGGAGCTTCTGGGGGTCCAGAGCGAGGCGGCAACGGCGATCGCTGAAGCGCTCCAGGTGGAGCTCTCACCCGAAGAGCGAAGGCGACTCGAGCCTGTGGTGCCTACCGACGAGGCGTATCGGCTCTTCCTCAGGGGGCTCGTGCTGTCCCACTTCGACCCGGAGGAGAACGAGGAAGCCATCCGACTCTACCGACGGGCAGTCGAGATTGACTCCCTTTTCCCCGCAGCATACGCCCGCTTAGCCTTTCGGCAGCATCTGCAGGTCCAGAACTTCCTCCATCCGAGGGCCCTGGCGGACACGGGCCGGGCCCTGGCGCGGAAGGCGATCGATCTGTCGGACCAGCAGGCGGAGGGTTTCCACGCCCTGGGGAGCAATCTCCGCCTGCTGGGCCGCCTCTCGGAGGCTGAGTCGGCGCACAACAGAGCTCTGGACCTGAGCCCTCGCAGCTCGGAGTTCCTCAACGCACTGGGAGTACTGGATCGGGACCGCGGGCGGTACGTGGACGCTCTTCGGAAGTTCGGGCCGGCGGCGATCCTGGACCCGGCATATCCGATGCTTCCGGCAAACCTCGGCGTGACCTTCCTCTTGATGGATGAGCTGGATGAGGCTCGTCGGTGGGTGGAGCGCGCGCTCGAGGTTCAGGGCGATCATTCTCTGGCGCTGTTGGCTGCGGTGTACATCGAAATTCGGCGGCCGGATTGGGACTCGGCGTGGGCGCTGGCCAGAGCGATCCAGAAGAGGGATGAACTGGTCGGGAGTCTCGCGGTTGCCGAGGTCGCATGGTTCGACGGGGAGGCGGAAACGGCGAGCTCCATCCTGGCGGACCTCTATCGGTACCGTCCCCGCGGCCGGAATCCCGGGACGGGTCGTTCCATCGCCCTCAGCTACGCCCTGGCTCTCCAGGCGACTGGCGCGGCGCGGCCAGCGGCGGAGATCTTTCGGGAGGCCGAGGAGCAAGCTCTTGACGCCGTGAGCGACGGAGACGAGTCCCCGGCCACGGCCATGGAGCTTGCCGCGATCCATGCGGCGCGGGATGAGAAGGAGGCCGCGTACGAATGGCTCGAACGCGCGTACGAGTTGGGCTGGAGAGTCCGCTCCTTCAATGAGCACGACCCGGTGTTCGAGTCATTGCGGGGGGAGGTGCGCTTCCGGGCCCTCCTCGATCGCATGGAGGCGGATCTGACGGCCATGCGGGAGCAAGCCAGGGAACTGGAGCGCTGGAGAGCCGAGCCTGCGGGGGCCTGGGGTCGTGACGACGGGTGAGAGAGCACGGCCCTGACCACGAGATGAACGAGGTGGAGTCATGCGCTGGAGAAAAGAACCCGATGTGTCCGTAAGACGGGCCGCGGTTGCGGGCCTGTTCTACCCTGGCGACGAGCGCGAGCTTCGTTCCACCGTGCGCAGCATGCTGGCGGCGACGAGTTCCGCCGGAAAGGTTCCCAAGGCCATCATCGCGCCTCATGCCGGATACATCTACTCGGGCCCGATAGCCGCCAGCGTCTACGCCCTGGTGGGGGAGGGGAGGAGCACCATTCGCAGGGTCATCCTCCTGGGACCCGCCCATCGGGTTCCGGTGGACGGGCTGGCTGTCAGTTCGGCCCGGGAGTTCGCCAGCCCCCTCGGATCCGTATCCGTCGATCGGAAGGCCTTGGCTCAGATTCTGGAGCTTCCGCAGGTTCGGAGCTTCGACGCGGCCCACGCGGGGGAGCACAGCCTGGAGGTCCACCTTCCCTTCCTGCAGGAGGTTCTGGACGAGTTCACACTCGTTCCCCTTGTGGTGGGGGACGCGACAGCCGCCGAGGTGGCCGAGGTCCTGGAGCTCCTCTGGGGCGGGCCCGAGACGCTGATCGTCGTGAGCTCGGACCTGAGTCACTACCTGAGCTATGAGCAGGCGCGGACCGAGGATGGAGCGACGGCCTCCGCCATCGAGCAACTCCGACCGCAGGACATCGCCGCTCACCAGGCTTGTGGCGGGATCCCGGTCAAGGGACTCCTTCTGGCGGCCAAAGCGCACGGGCTCGAGGTGACGACCCTGGATCTGCGCAATTCCGGGGATACCGCCGGCGCCAGAGACCAGGTGGTGGGTTACGGGGCCTTCGCGTTCGCGTGAGTCGGGACGGCGGGCTGGACAGCGCCCGTTGCGTTGGTCAGGACCCCGGGCTGGTCATGCTCGCCCGCTCCAGAGCGTCGACAAGCGCACTCTGGAACCAGAGCCCCTCCGTTGCCCGCAGAGTCTCGATGGCTTCGTCCGGGTCATGGGCCAGCCGGTACGGCCGCTCCTCGGTGAGGGCAACATAATACTCGGCCAGACCAACGATCTGTGCTCCCAGCGGAATCTGGTCCCCTGCCAGTCCCGCCAGGTATCCGGATCCATTGAGCCGCTCGTGGTGGTAGAGCACGAAATCGGCAACCCGCTCGAAGAAGGGAAAGGGACGGAGGATGTCGGCACCGACCCTGACGTGCTGCTTCAGCTGCGCGAACTCCTCGGGACCGAGCTTTCCCCCCTTGCTCAGTGTCGTGTCGGTAACGGAGACCGTCCCGACGTTGTGGAGGAGTCCCGCGTCCCGGATATCCCGGATACATCCGCTGCCCAACCCGAGCTCGCTGGCGATCTGCTCCGCCACCAGCGCCACGTGGTCGCTATGCCCCTGGAAATGGGGGTGCTTCGCCTCCAGCGCACGGACCACCTGAACCAGAGACCGGGTGATCACCTCCCTGAGGCCCTCCGCCTGGCCCTTGAAGGCCTGATCCCGTTCCTCCGCAATCCTTCGAAGCCTGTACCCCTCGAGATGGCGGTAGACTCTCAGCGCTCTTTTCATGAGAACGCGCTGAACGGACCGATCCAGCTCTTCGAGGTTGAAGGGCTTGGTGATGTAGTCATCGGCGCCGAGGCGCAGGGAGTCCCGGGCGGCCTCCTCGGTACCGTGCCCGGTCATGATGATGACCGCGAGGTTGGGGTCTTCCTCCATGGCTTTCCGGGCCAGCTCCAGTCCCGTCATGCCGGGCATGCGAAGGTCCGCAACGAGGAGCGAGGCATCGCTTTCCCGCAAGGCCGCCAAGGTCCGCTCAGGATGCCCGCAGCCTTCCACTTCGTAGCCACACCTTCGAAGGTAGTCGCAGACCAGGTCGAGCAAAGGCTCGTCGTCGTCCGCCACCAGGATCCGGCTGTCGGCTGGCGTTGGGACCCTGAGCTCGTCCTGGAGCGCTTCCATGGTGGCCTTGTGGATTCTTGTCGCGTCCATGTTCCAGGGACGCGTTGCAGCAGGAGTCATGCCCGAACACGGGATCGGTGCGGCAGGGTCCGGAGGTCCGAACGGGTCTGAGGAGTGTAGCAAAGGCCCGGAAGCCCTTGCGATTGGTGAGGACGAGCTCCACCAACGCCGTCACGTACCGGCCTAGCGCGACACGCGGAAACCCCTCTACCATGACACAGCACCGCCACAAAGGAGGCTTCTTGATCGGACGAATCCTCGGGCGAAAAGGCATCCTCTCGTCCAGGGAGCGAGAGCTTCGGGCTCAGGAACAGGAGTTGCTCGAACGGCTTCGGGTCGCCATCGAACGCTTCGATCCTTCGGACGCCGCCGAGGACCTGCTGAGGCTCCAGGAAGCCCGCGAGCTTCTCGAGGGCCTGTTCCTCCTGGTGGTGGCCGGGGAGTTCAACTCCGGGAAGTCGTCGTTTCTCAATGCCCTGTTGGGAGAGCGGGTCCTGCCAGAGGGGGTCACTCCGACGACCGACCGAATCAACGTCCTTCGCCATGGTGACAAGGTGTCGGAAGAGTTGAGGGAGGCTTTCCTACTGGAGCGCACGCATCCGGCGGACCTCCTGAGGGAGCTCAACGTCGTCGACACGCCCGGAACGAACGCCATCATTCGCCGACACGAGGAGCTTACGCGGGACTTCGTGCCCCGATGCGACCTGGTCCTCTTCGTGACCTCCGCCGATCGCCCATTCACCGAGAGCGAGCGGGCTTTCATGCAGGAGATCCGGGAGTGGGGCAAGAAGATCGTGATGGTGCTGAACAAGGTGGACATCCTCGAAGGCCCCGCCCAGCGCGACCAGGTCATCCAGTACGTCCGGGAGAACGCTGCGGCGCTGCTGGGGCAGGCGCCGGAGGTCTTTGCCGTCTCGTCCCGCCAGGCCCTGGAGGCCAGGACCGGAGGCTCCGGGGAGGGTTGGCGGGAAAGCGGATTCGGCGAGGTCGAGAAGTACCTGCTGCAGACCCTGGATCAGAAGGAGCGCGTTCGGCTGAAGCTTCTCAACCCTCTCAACGTCGGCCTTCGTCTGGCGGATACCTACAAGAGCAAGGCCTTCGAGCGCCTCAAGCTGCTGGCGAACGACATCGAGACGATTCAGAACATCGATCGTCAGCTGACGGCGTTTCACGAGGAGATGCTCGAGGACTTCGAGCCGCGCCTGGCTCGTCTCGAAGTCCTTCTTCAGGAGATGGAGCGCCGAGGAGCCGCCTTCTTCGACGAGACGATTCGTATCGGCCGGATTCGCGCGCTCATGGACAGCGAGGCAGTCCGCCGCGGCTTCGAGAAGGAGGTCGTGGGCGACCTGCATCAGAGAATCGAGGAGGAGGTCGGCCGGATCATCGATTGGATCGTCGAGCGGAACCTGAAGGTCTGGGAGGACATCCACGCCTACATCGATCGGCGCCAGATCGCCCGGCACCAGGAGGGCATGATCGGCGAGGTGGGAAAGCGCTTCGACTACAATCGGCAGGCGTTGCTGGGCTCCATCGGCCGCCTTGCCCGTGACGTAGTGGCGTCCTATGACCGAACCGCCGAAGCCCGCGCTATCGCGAATGAAGTACAGGGCACCTTCGCCACCACGGCTGTGGCGGAGGTGGGAGCGGTGGGGCTCGGTGCTCTCGTCGCCACTGTGCTCACCGGAGTCGCGTGGGACGTGACCGGAATCCTGCTGGCGGCGGCGCTCGCCGTGGGAGGATTCTATGTGATTCCGAGAAAGCGCCGCCAGGCGAAGCGGGAGCTCCATCGGAAGGTTCGCGAGCTCCAGACGCAGCTGAGCCATGCCTTACGGCGACAGGTCCACCAGGAGGTGGCCGACTCCAGCGAGCGCATCAACGAGGGCATCGCTCCATACCGCCGCTTCGTCCAGACGCAGCAGGAACAGCTCAACGAGGCGCGAAGCGAGCTGGTGGCTGCGGAGGACGGGCTGAGAAGGCTGCGCGCGAGGATCGAGGAGGCCTGAGCCCGGAGGGATCCGGCCCGGCGGTGATGGATGCGGGCCTATCGGGATCGCGGCCCCGCGGGGCGTTCAGAAGACCATGCCGTCCGCGGATGGTGCGGGGATCGCGATCCGAGCGTATCCGCGCGTCACCGGCCAGAGGGGAGTGACGGAGACTCCCTGAGGTGTTTCCTGCACTCCATCTTCCGACTTGGAAACCGTCTCTACCGGGTGGGACCAGATCTCTACCGGCTCGGGATCGAAGCGGACGCCGAGGTGCGCTGCCAGAGAGATCTCGGAGGTGAAGTGGGCGGTTTCGGGGAATCCACGGGAGTCCCACCGAAGGGACACCCGGAGGCTGCCGTCGGAGTCGAAGCGGATCCGCTTCTCCAGCTGCCCGTCGGGATCTCTCAGCACGACCTCGGCGGTGCGCTCGGTGGCGAGGTGGGCCACCACCATGCGAGTGCCTGCCCAGGAGCGCAAAGGCTCGAAGGTGCCTTGCGAGTACGCCTCCATCGTCGTGTCGGCAGAAAGGACTCGGTCGACGAACAGGGCTCGGTCGTCCGGATCCAGCGGCGGCAGCCGCTCCAGACGAATGGTGCCCTCGAGCTCGTGAATGGTCGGCGTCCCGTCCGTCTCGCTCGCGGAATTCGCTGACTCGGAAGAGGAGCCCTCCGGCGCCGGATCACCCGCCTCGGCTTGTCCGTGCTCCTGGACCTTGTGGTAGGCCTCCTTTCTGCGTGTGAGCGTGTTCGCGTAGTTGGTCAGGTCGGCGAATACCGTGTACTCCTCGACGCAGCCTCCCCGCGACGGCGCCACCACCGCCGAAAAGGCGTCGGAGTGGACCCAGATCACCTCGGTTCCCTCGCCCCAGAGATCCAGGCTCTCCGCGCCCAACGGCTCTCCGCGCCTGAGCTCCCGCTCGGCAACGGCGAGGTTGTGCCAGATCGCCTCTCGCAGATGCATCATGTACAGACCGCCGAAGACGCCGTGCCAGTACGCGTCGTTGCATTGAGCCCGTCCGATGGCCCGACGAGCGCCGGCCGGATCGCCCCGTTCCCGACAGAGGGAGGAAAGGGCCATCATCTTCTTGTGCATCCGGTTCGACTCCGGATACCGGACCAGGAAATTCCTCCAGTGCGAGCCCCTCACCAGCGACAGATCGATGGCTCGCCCGCTCTCCTGCAAGTCCGCTGCGAGCCTCGAGTACCGGGCCGCCGGACCGGGTGGCAGAGACCAACCTTCCATTTCGCGGTACGATGCTGTTGGCAGGTACGCCAGCCCTCCGCTCGGGACGTCACGGAGGGCCTCGCCGAGGGTCGTGAGACGTACCGTGCCGTCGGCAGTCGCCTCGGCCATCCGGTCCAGGAACTCTACGAGCCATCCCTGCTCGTAGAGCCACTCACGGGTTCCCGGCCAGCCTCCGAACTTCTCGCCGTCGTCGGCCAGGACCGCGAGGGGTTGTCCTTCGGCCCGGAGCTCGGCCAGATAGGCCAGGGTCTCACGGGGAGGCTTGAAGGGCACCAGGTATCGCAGCTTCTCATCGATGGGAAAGAGAGCCACGCTGCGCCCATCGGACTCGGTCCAGAAGGGGCGGTGGAGCCGTTCCCGGGGGAATCCCGTGACCAGGAAATGCCGGTCGTCCACGAGGACGTAACGGACGCCCGCCTCCGCCAGCTCCGCCGCCAGGTCCGGTTCCCAGACCCGTTCTGTCAGCCACAGCCCCCGCGGCTCCACTCCGAACCTCCGCATCAGGGCCTCGCGCATCCATTGAAGCTGTTCGATTCGATCCCGGCGGGAGAGTGCGGGAAGCACCGGCTCGTAGAAGCCTGAAGTGAGAAGCTCCACGCGGCCGCCGGCCGCGAGATCCGCCACCCGTTCCAGGTACCGTGCGTCGTGCCTCTCCAACCACTCCAGGAGCGGTCCCGAAATGTGAAGGCAGATGGGGAGGAAATCCCGATCCGCCAGGTGCTCCAGGAACGGGAGATAGACTTGTTCCACGTGTTCTCGGATCACGTGGTCGAAGTTGCCCACCGGCTGGTGGACGTGGACGCCGAACACGAATCGGATGGGATCCTGGCTCACCTCTCCTCCTCCGGGAAGACAAATCCCAACTGCTGACCCAGTGCGACCAGCGCGCCATCACTCCCACCTACCGGCCGAGACGTCCAGACGCGCCAGAACTGGGTCTGGATGTCAAAGGGGATGGGGACCGCCGCCAGCTGGAGCAGGTTGGCGAGATCTACGGCACGGCGGATCCCTTCCGTTCCCGTGTCTTCCCCCAGGGAGCGAAAGGCCCGTTTCACGGCGCCGGCGGCCACCTCCCCGAACGAGCCGTCTCCGCACCGGAGCCGTCGCAGCTCCTCGGCCGTGAACCAGGCGTCCACGATTGACTCCTTCAGCCGGTTGGCAATCTCCTTCCGCTGGGGATCGGGAAGGTCGTCCAGCTGAAGTCGATGCGATGCGGACTCCGTTTCGGCTGTGATGATCAGAGGCTCGGTGGCCCCCCGCTCCACCCTGACGTCCAGCTCGTGAGCGCGCCCTGTCCTGGAATGGGCGATCCGCACCCGTGACCCCTCCATCTCCACGCGGTACGCTCCCACCCGTTGGAGGGCCCGCTCAGGATCGACGTGGCGAAGGGTCCCCGCTGCTGCTGCGGCCCGGATCATGGAGTGGATCGGCGGCTTCACTCGCTGTTCGTAGATCCGGGTTCCATTTCCCTCCGCGGGATCGTTGCTGAGCGCCGGAGCTAGCCGCTCCTTCAGACCCTCCTCTAGCTGCGGACCTTCGGGCCCGGCCAGCTCCAGGGCATGAGCCGCGTACCGAAGGATCTGAAGGGATTCGATGCCCGCGATATCGTCGAAGAACCAGCCACAGGAGGTGAACAGTCTCAGAGCGCTCCGCTCGAGCTCCAGGAGCTCAAGGGCGCGGACGACTTCGGCGTCGTTCAGAGCACGGGCGCCGTAGTCGCGAACGAACGAGGTCAGACCGTCCTCATCGGCGCCGAGGACGGCTCCATACGCGTCCCTAGCCACCCACGGATCCTGGAAGAAGGCTGACGCCTCCCGTTCGAAGACCCTGTCGAGCTCGCTCGCCAGCCAATCCATGGCGTCCCGGAGGGGTGCCCTCCACTCCTGCTGGGATTCCTTCTTTGGGTCCATCTTGCAGCCGCAGTCGGACCGCCACCGCTCCACGCCGTGGGTGCAGCTCCACGAACTCGGCTCCTCCAGCTCCACTTCGGTCGTGGGAGGATTTCGCGCGAGGAAGGAGGCGAAATTCTCCACCCGCACCTCCTTCCCCCGAAGGAGCCCGTCCAGGACCGCGGCCAGGGCCATCTCTCCGAAGCGGTGGTGGTGACCGAAGGTCTCGCCATCCGTCGCCATAGCGGCGAGATGCCGCATCCCTCGGGGTGCGTGGGCGAGGATCCGGCTCGCCCACAGAGAGGCATCCTTCAAGAGGGTGCCGAAAGCCACGTCGTGGGACAGGTCCCCATCGTAGACGAATAGGGCGATGGCTCGTCCAGCCGCCGTGCGGTACAGACAGGGGAGCCCAGCCTCCGGGACGGGCTTGACCTGGTGGGGTGCGACCACCGTGAACCGTACGCCCTCGCTGGCCAGCACATCGAGGGTCTCGCCGTCCACGGCCGTTTCGGGCAACCACATGCCCTCGGCTTCCCGGCCGAACCGTTGCCGGAAATCGGCCAATCCCCAGCGTACCTCGGTGACCTTGTCCCTCCGGGACGCCAGGGGGAGGATGGGGTGGTGATACGGCATCGCCATCGCGTTCCCGTGTCCACCGAGACGGGCACGGCTCGACTCGTCCGCCCGGAGGATCGCGGCGTACGTCTCGGGCGCCTCTCGCTCCAGCCACTCCATCAGAGTCGGTCCGAAGTTGAAGCTGATGAGCTCCAGTGTGTTGAGGATCTTGACGATGCGCCCTTCCTCACCCGGGATGCGGGCGGCAGCCACGGCCCGGTAGCACTCCCGCTCGATTCGCTCGTTCCAATCGTGGAAGGGATGCGCGGAGGACTGCCGTGGGATCTGGTCGAGCCAGGGGTCTTCACGGGGGGGCTGGTAGAAATGGCCGTGAATCACCACGGAGCGAGCGCCTGCGGTCATGGGCGTCCGAGTGTCAGGCGCCTGAATGGGCTGCCATGGCCCATCGATACACCTCCAGGTAGCGCTCCGCCGAGCTGGCCCAGCCGAAATCCCGGCTCATCGCCTCGCGCATGTGCCACCTCCAGGCGCTCGGGTCGCGATAGAGCGCCAGGGCTCGTCCGACGGCTCTTTCCAGATCCTGAGGCGTGTAGTCGTCGAAAAGGAAACCGGTGACCTGGTCCTGAATGGTGTCCGCCAGGCCGCCGACTCGGCGGGCGACGGGCAGGTCACCGTAGCGTTGGGCCCTCATCTGCGTCAGCCCGCACGGCTCGTACAGCGAGGGCATCAGGAGCAGATCCGCTCCGGCAAGGAGCCGGTGCTCACGCGGCTCGGAGAACTGGAAGTTCACGGCGATCCGCTCCGGGGCCCGGGCGGCGAGTCGGCTCAAGGCATCCTGGTAGCGAGCCTGCCCCTCCCCGAGCACAATGAACTGGGCGTCGGCGTGGAGGAGCAGCCGAGCGCCCAGGATGAGGTCCAACCCCTTCTGCTCCACGAGCCTGGCGGTCATCCCGAACACGGGTGTACGAGGACTCACGGGAAGTCCGCACGCCTCCTGAAGCCACCGCTTGCAGTCCTGCTTGCCCGAGAGGTCGTCGGGCGAGTAGGTGGCCTGGATCTCCGGGTCCGCGGACGGATCCCAGACGTCGAGGTCGATCCCGTTGAGGATGCCCACCAGCCGATCCTGCAGTCCGATGAAGGTGTCATGAAGCCCGAAGCCACCGGCGGGAGTCCTGAGCTCGTGGGCATGGGTGGGACTCACGGTGGTGGTGAAGTCCGCGAAGACCAGGGCACCCTTGAGGAGGTTCACTCTTCCGTACCACTCCAGGAACTCGAAGTGGAAGAGGTGCTCCGGCAGCCCCACCTGCCAGAGGATCTCGAAGGGAAAGTGTCCCTGATAGCCGGCGTTGTGAACCGAAAGCACGCATGCCGAGCGGTCGTAGAAGGGCTGCCCCGCCAGCACCGTCCGCAGATAGATGGGGGCGAAGGCCGTGTGCCAGTCGTGGGGATGAAGGACCACCCGGCCAGGCCAGAGGTTCGGAAGAGCCCTGAGGGCGGCCATCGAGAAGAACGCATAGCGGAGGTGGTTGTCGTGGTAGTCCAGCCCGGCCTCTCCGTACATCCCCTCTCGGTCGAAATAGCCGGCATGGTGCACGAAGAACACGTGTGGCTCGCTCTCGGAGCCCGGACTGTAGTAGAGCTGGGCCGGCTCGAGGCGAGGGCCCACCCTGACCATGAAGGGCTTGCCATACGCTTCCAGGTCGGGGTGCTCCTCCCTTACCTTGCGGTACAGGGGCACGAACACCATGGTCGGGATTCCGGTGGCGGCCTGGAAGGTGGCGATGCCGCGCACAGCTTCGGCCAGACCTCCGGTTCTCGCGTAGGGCCAGTACTCTGCCACGAGGTGCACGACGGCCAGATCACTCTCGGGACGGGTCTCCGAACGGACCCGGTCCGCTTCGGCAGGCTTCGCCGACCGACCGACCCCCTTCACGGTGGTCCTCCTGGGCCTCGATGCCTGCGCTCTCGTAGTCATACTGCTCCTTGTCGTCTTCTCCGCAGAGCGGGAGGGGCCTCGGCGAGGACTGACATCAGCATCTTCAGGTGGTGCGTTCCGGCTCGTTGACTCCTAGACTTGGCGGGGCACCGGCAGGGCAACTTTGCCAGATCGCCGCCAAGGTCCTCCGGGGACATGAGTGGAAGTCTGCGAAGCTAGAAGATGGCCACTCTCCGCAGCAAGGGAAGGGGGGACCTGAACGCGGGACATTCGGCCGCGGTAGGTGAGCGTGACCGATTGGGGCGATCCGATCCGTTCATTGACGCACCGGGTGAGGCCGATTCCCGCATCAGAGTAGGGGCCGGAAAGGCCAGTCCAGTGGCTACGGGTCAACCGCGGGAAGGAGCGATCACTCACTGTGTCCAGCGTCGAGCCTTCGGTCCTTGAAGCCATCGTGGAAGGGCGCTGTCCGGTGCCCTTCGACACCCTGGGGATCCATCCTCTCGAGACAGGGGAGGATCGCGGGCGGGTCATCCGTGTGTTCGTGCCCTGGGCCTCTCTCGTGCGGATTGAGGCCAGGGGGAACCTCCATCCCACGGTGCGAGTCCACCGCGAAGGTTTCTTCGAAGCCCGGTTTCCGGGGTGGACCAGGTTCCACAAGTACCGGCTGGAGGTCACCGATTACCAGGGCCAGAGCTACGTGCTGGAGGACCCGTATCGGTTCTCACCCGTCCACGACGAGGCCGAGCTGCTGCGGTTGGTGGAAGGAAAGGAATGGCGTGCTCACCGTCTCCTGGGGGCTCACGTGACGGAGCACGAGGGGATCGCGGGCACACGGTTCGCGGTCTGGGCTCCTCACGCTGGGAACGTGAATCTGAAGGGGAGCTTCAACGGATGGGATGCACGATGTCACCCCATGCGCCCCCGAGGGTCCAGCGGAATCTGGGAGTTGTTCCTTCCCGGCGTGGGGGAGGGAGCGACCTATAAGTACGAGATCAGAGATCCCGAAGGTCGACCCCTCTTCGACAAAGCCGATCCGTGCGGGTTCGCCATGGAGCTGCGGCCCGACACGGCCTCCGTCGTGTGGGACATGCACCGGTACGGCTGGCGGGATCAGGACTGGATGCGAAATCGCGTCCGTCGCCATGCCCACGGGGAGCCCGTGGCCATCTATGAGGTGCACCTGGGCTCCTGGCGGCGGAAGCCGGACGCCGACCCCGGAGGAGGATGGGAAGGGTGGCTAACGTACCGCGAGCTCGCCGACGAGCTTCTCCCCTATGTCAGGGACATGGGATTCACTCACGTGGAGCTCCTTCCGGTGACCGAGCATCCCCTCGACCAGAGCTGGGGATATCAGACCGTCGGCTATTTCGCTCCCACGTCCCGCTTCGGCTCCCCTGACGACTTCCGCCACTTCGTGGACCGGGCCCATCAGATGGGTCTGGGCGTGATTCTCGACTGGGTCCCCGCCCACTTTCCCAGCGACGTCCACGGTCTGGTCTATTTCGACGGAACCCATCTGTACGAGCACGAGGACCCGCGGAAGGGAAGACACCCGGACTGGGGCACCGTCATCTACAACTACGGCCGTCCGGCCGTAACCGCGTTCCTCATATCCAGCGCCCTCTTCTGGCTCGAGGAATACCATGTGGACGGACTGCGCGTGGACGCGGTGGCCTCCATGCTCTATCTGGACTACTCCCGGGGAGAGGGGGAATGGGTTCCCAACGAGTTTGGCGGACGGGAAAACCTGGAGGCCATCCACTTCCTCAGGAGATTGAACGAGGTGGTCCATGCGGAGTGCCCGGGGACGCTGACCTTCGCAGAGGAATCGACCGCCTGGCCGCGGGTCTCGCATCCCGTCTATGCCGGAGGCCTGGGGTTCGACTTCAAGTGGAACATGGGGTGGATGAATGACACTCTGGAAGTGATGCACAAGGACGCCCTCTACCGCAGGTGGCATTACGACCGGCTCACGTTCTCCCAGCTGTACGCGTACAGCGAGAATTTCCTGCTTCCCCTCTCCCATGACGAAGTGGTTCACGGCAAGGCCTCTCTGCTGTCGAAGATGTCCGGTCTGGATGCCGAGAAGTTCGCCAACCTGCGGCTGCTGTTGGGATATATGTTCGGCCATCCCGGCAAGAAGCTGCTGTTCATGGGAGGTGAGCTGGCACAGCGCGGGGAATGGGACCACTCGGACCAGGTGGAGTGGCATCTCCTGGAGCACGGCCCCCATTCGGCGGCGCAGCACTACGTGCGACAGCTGAACCGTGTCTACAGGGGAGAGCCGGCGTTGTTCGAGGTGGACTTCAGTGGTGAGGGGTTCGAGTGGGTGGACTGCCATGACGCCGAGCGTACGACCCTTTCATTCATTCGTTGGGCCCGGGACTGGCGAGACTTTGTGGTGGTGGTGGCCAACTTCACCCCCCTTGTCCGTGAGGGGTTCCGACTCGGAGTCCCTCACCCCGGGAGATACCGGCTGATCCTGAATAGCGACGCCCCCGAGTTCGGGGGGTACGGAGTCCTGGTGCCTCCCGAAATGGAGTCCGCCGCGGGGAGATGTCACGGTCGGGAGCAGTACCTGGAGTTCACTCTGCCGCCCCTATCCATGCTCTACTTCAAGCGGGCCTGACGAGAGAGGATTCCGGCGCCTCGAGGGGGAGCCACGCCTTCCAGCGGGGGACGAACCGCGCAGACAGCACGTGGCGTCGGTCGCGGCGTCAGGGCATCCGGCGGTGGCGAGCGGGTTCCCGGGGCGAGACCCTCAGAAGCTGGGAGCTTCCTGATCTCTCCCCAATTCGCCTCGCAGGGCGGGTACGTACAGCCGCTCGGCGTATTCCCTCACCATTCGCCGCGTGTTGAAGCGGGTACCGGCGACGCGGATGGCTTCCTTCATCATGCGGACCCAGCCCGCGGGTATCCCTCGCTCGTCCCGCTGGTAGTAGAGAGGGATCACTTCACGCTCGAGAAGCTCGAAGAGCTCCTCGCAATCCAGCTCGTCCGCCTCTTCCGGATTCTCGGCGTCGGCCAGCGGAATGGCCCAGCCGTTCTCCCCGTTGAACCCCTCCGCCCACCAGCCGTCGAGGGTACTCACCTGCGGAACTCCGTTCAGGGCAGCCTTCATGCCGCTGGTTCCACACGCCTCCATAGGCACCCGCGGCAGGTTGAGCCAGAGGTCCACACCCTGTACGAGACGGTGCGCCACGTGGAGCTCGTAGTCCTCCACGAAGGCCACACGGCCCTCGAAACTGGCGTCTCGTGTGAAGGAATAGACCCGCTGGAGAACGGTCTTGCCACTGTCGTCTGCGGGGTGAGCCTTTCCCGCAAACAGGACCTGGACGGGTCGCCA
>JBDHKE010000167.1:0-5536 GCA_039586555.1 Gemmatimonadota bacterium
CTCCCTGACGACAGAGCCGACCGAGGGTGGGCTTGTCCAGGAAACAATGACCGATCGTGGAAACGTCGAGAGCACTCTGGTAGTCGGTGGTGATCAGGAGGACGTTCGGACGATCGGGTGCCTGCCGGATCGCACCGGTCGTGCCGGCTCCCCCGTCCCGGGGATCCTCGGGCACACACCGCGACAGCGCGGGCGCCGTCGCACCTAAACCAGCGTACCTGAGGAAGTTCCTCCGCGAGCTCATGCGGTGTCAGTCCTCGTAGGGCCCGTATAGCCGGTTCCCGGGGGCGGTTGGGTCGTCGCTTCGGTAGAACTGGTGCACCATCTCCAGGAGCTCGTCACGGCTGATGACCCCGTCGTCGTTGACGTCCAGCTCCGCGAAGATCTGCCGAGCGAGATCCATGCTCTGGCCGAAGATGCTGTAGAAATCGCAGAACTCGTCGACTTCGAGAACACCGTCTTCATCGGTGTCGAAGAGCTCCAGAAGGCGGGTGGCCACGGCCACGGCCTCGGTCTGGTAACGATCTTCACTCCTCAGGACCGCGGCCCAGTACTTGAGCCATTCGGAGAGGTCCACGCCGCCGTCGTCGTTGGCGTCCGCCGATGCGCGAAGCGCCTCCCAGCGGCGAAAATATCCGTCACGCAGCGCGCGGTGACCGGGCGAGCTCTCGGCGAGACCATGCAGCATCCGTACATTCTCCACCACGCGTTCGAAGTCCAGGGGCCCGATACGTCCGTTGTCGTCGATGTCGTAGACCTGGAAATAGCGTGTGAGCTTTTTGGTCTGGAGTTCGGTCAGCATGAAACCTCGTTCTCATTGTGGGACCACCCATCCACATGCACTCGGGAGAATACCTCCAGGGCCCTCGGGGGTGCCCGAAGGCTCCGGGGAGGCAGGTCGGGCCCTGGGGTCCCTGCCAGCGTGGCGGTGAGCCCCATTGGGGACTCGAGTCGGGCGGGCAAGCCCTTGGGCAAGGCCCTTGTGCGAGTGAACGGTGAAGCCGGTGTTCGCTGCCGCCATCACCGCATTCCTATCGGGGCTTCCGGGGAATCCGCCCGTCACGCATGGCGGCGTGGTAGGCGAAGCTCGCCATCACCACGGCGTTGGTCATCAGGTCCTCGGGGAGGATCTTGTCAAAGACATCCATATTGAAGTGATGCGTCCTGGCCCGGTAGTCGACGCGGTCCTGGATGAACTGGAATCCCGGGAGGCCGGCTTCGTCGAACGCCAGGTGGTCCGTCCCCGTGTTGCTGAACAGCGACAGGGTCTCCATCTCCAGATCGTGGAAAGGCCTCATCCAGGCCTCGAAGACCGGCCGCACCAGAGGGTTCCCCTGAAGGTGCAGGCCCCGGAAGCGTCCAGTCCCGTTGTCCATGTTGAAGTAGACGGAGAAGCGGTCGTAATCGGGTGTCGTGCCGATGTTCGGGTTGCCGAAGTGCCTGCGGACGTACCCACGCGAGCCTTTGAGCCCGCCCTCCTCGTGGCTCCAGAGCAGTATACGGATGGTGCGCCGCGGCTGCGCGTCGATGGCCTTGAGGATGCGCATCGCCTCCAGCACCACGGCGACACCGGCCGCGTTGTCGGTGGCGCCGGTACCGGTATGCCAGGAGTCGAGGTGGGCGCCGATGGCCACCACTTCGTCTGCCAGGTCACCGCCCGGGATCTCTCCGATCACGTTGTACCCTCTCGCGTCACCATCGTCGATGGAAACCCGAACCTCCACCTCCAGGGTCACGGGAATCCCCCGCTCCAGGATGCGGTAGACGCGGTTGTAGTGCTCTGTGGCGACGGACAGAGTGGGCACGGAGCTTTCGATGCTGGTTTGGCTTCGGTCGGATCGGCTGCCCGGGCTCCCCGTGGCGTACACGGTTCCGTCGCTGCCGATGCTGGCTTTCAGGACCGCGGCGACGCCTTCCGACTTGAAGAACAGTTCCAACTCGATCTCCGACAGCCCTTCCCGCGTGAAGGGCTCTTGCTCGAGCTGACCCCGGAGGTGTCGCTGGTACAGAAGGTCGATTCCTTCGGTCTCGAAGGCGTGGAGGGACTCCTCGGTGTGTCTGAACGCGTCCTGCACGAACCGCGGGCTCACCGGCATCGGCGGAGTGGCCAGAACGATGGCGTTGCGGAGCTGGCCACGATAGCGATCTAGCTCCGCCTCGCTTCGGATGTCAGCGATGACCGCTCGCTCGACGACCGTTCCGTTCGTGCCGGGGGTGAAGGCGAGGGGGTACGCGATCACCATCTGGTAGTCTGGCTCCACCATGTGGACGGAGACGCGTTGGAGGTCCCACCCCACCGCGTGCTCGCCCCAGGCCTCCCTCGCGACGTTGACCAGGCCCATCTCCTCCATGCGCTCCATGACCCACTCCTGAGCCTGTCGCATGTTGGGGGACGCCGTGATGCGAGGGCCGATGACGTCGGTGAGATAACCGGCATACTCGGCGACGCGGGAGCTCGCGACGCCCTCCTGCCGGATTCGGGAGACGACGTCCCAATAGACTGGCTCCTGGGCGGCTGCCGGAGGAGCCAGAAAGGATGTGGCGAGAGCGCCAGTCAGGGCCCAGCGTCCTCTGATCATTCTTATTCTACCGGTTGAGGGTCAAGATTCTGGCCAATGTACCGGCTCGCTTCGGGGGGTGACAGGCGCGCCGCTTGCAGCGGCCCTATTCTGGCGTTCGCGCCCCTCCTGCGGCGCGGGAGCCGCCAGCGCGTAGGCGGATTGTGGCGTCCCCGACCGAGGCGAGCCCGGGCGTCGGCTTCCTGAGCCGCCAACGCCAGCGGCATGTGCGCAAGCACCAGTGCCAGCGGCAAGCAGAGCTTCGACATGCGATCCTCCTTGTGGTTGATCGAGTGGGGTGAGCAAAGCCGTACGCTGGGCACTCGTCCGCTGCTCGGAAGGCGAGCGGTCACGGCGAGGACCCGTGGGCGGGTCCGTCGGACGTTCACTTCCTGTCTTGGTCTCCAACGCGGGAAGCGTTGAGGGCGGGGCCTTCTCCTTCCTGGCGGAACTTCGTGGGCGCTCGTCAGACTCCTATGTTGGCGACGTCGAGTGGGAGTCCCTTGCGCTCGTCCAGGACCAGGGTGATCGCTCCGGTGTCGCATTGTCCCTCGCAGACGCCGCAGCCCATGCACGACTCCCAATCGACCGCCGAGGCGCCGTTCACTGACACGGCCTCGAAGGGGCACGCCTCCTCGCACGCGCCGCACGCGACGCACTCCGAATCATCCACCTGCGCCACGTAGCCCGACGAGGCCACCATCGGCACCCCGTATTTCATCATCGCCTGGAGTCCACCGCAGCAGCAGGGACAGCAGTTGCAGATCGCGTAGAAGCGGTCGTCGCACGCGTCCTTGAAGTACGCAGTATGGACGTGGCCTCGGGCGTGCTCCGCCTCCAGCAGATCCAGCGCCTCCTGCTGGGAGACCCGTCGGGACCGCGTGGGGTGGTGCTCGGTAACGAAGGAGCCCTGACCGATGATCATGCAGACGTCCGTGGGTCTACAGGGGTCTTCCCGGGAGTAGCGGCAGGGGCACTCGAGGATCGTCACTCCCGGAGGGCCCTTGAGGACGATGTCCCGCGCGGTGGAGTAGGGGATGATCCTTTCGAGGTCCGTTCGCTTGATCTCGTGGTCGAGCGTGATGATTCGGCGGGCGAGTTCCGTGGTCAGGACCTTTCCGTGATATCGGTTGGCCCACCACTGCTTGAGCTTGGGCGTCGCTCGCGGCAGGAGCCGGTTGACGAGGAAGTCGATGTACTGGAAAGGCCAGCGGCTGTAGACGTAGCCGTGCAGAGCCTTCACTAGACTTCGGCTCCTTCGTCGGCCGCTCCCCTCACCACCCGACCCGCGCATGATGGCGCGGGTCGAGGGGAGAATCAGGTGACCGTGCTCGCCAACCAACCACAGCGCCGCGAGCGCGACGATCGGAACGAGCAGGATCCACAGGAGCCAGAACATCTGTGGGCACCTTTCCGACGGGTTGCGGTCACAGCCCGAGCCTGCCGGCTGCTCTCATAGTGCGAAATGATGCTGCCGGGCGAAAGGATCAGGGTCCCCCAAACCGAAGCGCCGCGGAGGCGTGGCCCGGCGAAGTGCGAGCAGACTCAACCCATTGCAGGGCGTGGGCACTCAGCCCGCCGGAGGGGCGAGAGGGATCCGCACCTCGGTCTCTTCCCATGCAAGCACCAGATGCGCTCCTTCGCCCGCGGCCTCGAATCCGATCGTGAACTGGTCGACCTCCTCGTCCAGAGCCGCGGACGGGATCTCCACCACCAGGACGTCGTTGGCGGGATCGTACGCGTTCGGCGTGAACTCGCCCGTCGCAGCGTCCATCATCGCGGTCCCGTCGAGCCCCAGCTGAGGACTGAAGTGGATCGTCCAGCTGGAGGGGCCCGGCACGGTGAAGATGGCGTAGGTACCCGCGGCGAGCCTTTGCCCCGCGACCATCAACGGTCCCGTGAGCGTGATCTCCGTCGCCTCGTTCGCGCCGGTGCGCCAGATCTGACCGAAGGGCACGAGGTAAGTTTCGCTCTCCGAGTTCGCTCCGAAGATGGCCCGGTTCCGCATATAGGGGCGGCCATAGGTGACCTTGGCGTAGGTATCGCCGATGTGTGTCTTGGCGATGCCCACGGGGCTGGGACGGCGGGACGGATGAAGATCCTGCGCGGCAGTGTCGCTGGCGCAGATCGCACCCGCAACGGCCATCAGGCAGATGAAGCGGTACAGAGACCGGGTTCGAAACATGGATTCCTCACTGTCTGGGGTTCACGCCTAAGCTGCGCCCGGGTGATCCAACCCGCCGCGGCGCGATCATGCCGTTGGCAGGTGGCCGGTGATTGAGAAACCTCTCTGGGGCCGCTGGTCGGGTCCGTGAGGGCTTACCAGGGAGCCGGCTGATGGTCGACCTGGCGGAGCGTAGCCTTCGCGCCGTTGGACCATGTGAGGTCGAGCATGTCGCCCTCGACCTGGAACGTGTAGGTCGAAGCGTTCTCGGGCCAGGCGCCCATGTAGTTGGGATTCTTTGCCACGTACGCCCTGGTGGTGAGCTGGTCCCCGCTCACTTCGTACCGGCCCGAGTTCGCGGTGATCGTGTTGTAGGCTGCCGCCTTCTCGGCGTCTGTCATCTCGTCCCCGGAGAACTGGGCTCGGGGCTCGGCGCTCGAGACGAACATGATGCTGTAGTGCGCCTCGGTGAAGACGAAGATTCCAGGCTGGGGCTCGGTATTCTGGGTCCCGTCGGGTGCTTCCCAGCTCGTGACGATCCAGGCGCCTCGCACCGGATTCTCCTCCTGGGCGATGCCAGCCGTAGGCCAGGAAAGGGAGACCATGGCGAGGATCCCGAGAGAACAGACGTTGGCGGCGACTCGACGCATACGTACCTCGCTTGTTTGGGGGGGTGAGACAAGCAGAATGGTGAAGAGCAGGGCCGAGCACAAGCCTCGCGGGCTCCGACTGGCGGCGCTCTCGTTTCGCTTGACCCCGTGTCGAAGCACGCAGCATCTTGTGTCTTAGGGAGGGACATCAGGGGATGCCAGTG
>JBDHKE010000168.1:0-5822 GCA_039586555.1 Gemmatimonadota bacterium
GTCGTCGTCCCTTCGGATCGTCGAGCAACAGCGAGCGCGTCCGGTCACGGTCCAGCCACTCGTCGATGCCCGTCGGGAGGAGCAGCCGTTCGAGCCATGCCCGGTCCCGGGATTCGAGCCACGATCTCGCCGGAACGCGGAACCCCTGCTTGCGACGGCGCACGAAGTCCTTTCCCATCCGCTGGGCGAGGAGCCTTCGGAGAACGTACTTGGGCCGGCCGTCCCGTATGTGTACAGGGGCCGGGATGCGGGCGGCGAGCGCCACCGCGTCCAGGTCCAGCAGGGGCACCCTGGCCTCCAGGGAGCTCCGCATACTGGCGCGGTTCAGCTTCACCATGAGTTGCTCCGACAGGTACGTCCGGATGTCCAGGAACTGAAGGCGGCTTATCACGTTTGTGCCGGGAGGGAGCTCGTCGAGAACGGACCGCTGCCAGGGAGAAGCTCCGTTCCCGTTCCACCCGGCGGGATCCGCCGCGATCTTCTCCCGCAGCTGGTCGGAGTACGCCCTCCAACGGTGAACACGCGGCACCGCCACAGTGCGAACCGCGTAGCGATCCGTCGCGTCCAGACCCAGGACGTCGAATGCGCCGCGGCGCATGTACGACGAAGCGATTCGGGTGAAGGGGCTCGCGGCCGCACGCCGCAACCCCTGCGGCACCCGGTCCAGCAGCCGGCTCTGGTACGCCCTGAGGTACCGGGGGTAGCCAGCGTACGTTTCGTCCCCGCCATCGCCGGAGAGCACCACAGTCACGTGCTCACGTGCCAGAGCGCTGAGGACGGCCGTGGGCAGCGCGGCCGGGTCCGCGAAGGGCTCGTCGTAGAAGTGGGCCAGTTCCGGCAGCAGGTCCAGAGCATCGGGGGTCACGACGACCCTGTGGTGGCGTGTGCCATACTCTCGGGAGATCTGTTGGGCATATGGAGCTTCGTCGTAGGGGGCGCCCTCCAAGCTCACGCTGAAGGTCTGGACGGGCGCGTCGGAAAGCTCGGCCAGATACGACACCACAAGACTCGAGTCGATTCCGCCCGAAAGGAACGCTCCCAGGGGCACGTCGCTTACCGTCTGCCTCCGCACCGCCCTCCGCAGAGCGGAGTCCACCGCGTCCAGCAGCTCGCTCCCGCTCGCTTCGAGTGGACGCGCCTGCCCAAAGGGCACGGTCCAGTACCGCTCCGTGGCCGGAAGCGCGTCCATGGAGCCCGAGAGTTTCAGGGTCAGGCGGCAGCCAGGCCCCATCTTCCGCATCCCGGCCCAGATCGCCTGGGGTTCTGGAACGTATCCGAGGTGGAAATAGAGGTCGATCGCGCGGGGGTTCACGGCTCGGGGCACTCGGGCGTCAGCAACGATGGCCTTCGCTTCGCTGGCGGCGTACAGGATCCCGTTCCAGACGCCGTAGTAGAGGGGTTCCACGCCCAGCGGGTCCCGCGCCAGGAACAGGGTGCGCTCCTCGCGGTCCCACACGGCGAAGGCGAAGATCCCGTTCAGCTTTCGAACGCATTCCGGACCCCAGGCCCGGTACGCCGTCAGGAGGACCTCGGTGTCGCTCTGGGTTCGGAAGAGGTGACCGCGATCCTCCAGGTCCGCCCTGAGCTCGCGGTAGTTGTAGACCTCGCCGTTGTGGACGAGGCAAAAGCGGCCTTCAGGACAGATCATAGGCTGATGCCCGCCCTGCAAGTCGATCACCTTGAGCCTGCGGTGGAGGAGCGCCGCCGTCCGGCTGGCTTCCATCCAGCGGCCGGCCGCGTCGGGGCCGCGATGCCGCAACGTGTCCCTGAGTTCGTCCAGGTCCGCATCGCTGTGCGGCAGCGGACGGTCAGGCTCCACAGACGCCAATACGAGGAATCCACACATGCGCCGGAGTGTCGGAAGGGGAAGTCAGCTCGCGCTCGGCGAACGTGGGCCTCGCTGCCCGCCGGCGCAAACGAGTCGAGATGAGGGTGGAGCCCGGTCGCCCCACCGCCGATCGCGCTCTATCGCCAATGCTGGCGATGCCGTGGGCGAGACCGACTCACGAATAGCCACCCGATGGACGGAACCAGGGCCCGGAGGTCGGGTGACCTCCGGGCCTGGGCGTTTCATGGCGATTCGACGGGGCAAGGGGTCCGGCCTCCGTGACTGACCAGGCCCACAACCGAGGCTCGCTTATTCGTTCGTCCGCCCGTTTTGCCACAGGTAATCGACGTGGCCCGAACAGATGGAACCGAACTCCGCCAGCACGTCGGCGTGCTCCGACTGGAGCTCATTGATCACCATCTCTCTCCCGTCAAGCACGCTGGGCAGGTCGGCCCCTGAGACGGTCAGCAGCCGTCGGAACCGGCCACCCACTTCGTGACTGTACCAGGACCACCCGCTGAGATGGCCAGCCGCGATGTGCTTGTCGTATACCGATGCCATCTGCGCCTGCAGCTCGTCGGCACGCGATTCCGTGGCTTCATTGCAGACCCAATAGGTGGAGATCCAGGCATCAGGCGTCGCGCCCGGATCGGTGCCCTCCGAGGAGGCGGCCAGATTCCAGATGTAGTCGTCGTGGGAGCCGCAGATCTCGTTGAACCGGTGCATCGCGCCCGGGTGCTCATCCTGCAGTTCCTCGCTGATCTGGCCCCACATGTTCAGGGCCGTGGTGCGGTCCGGCGCCGTGATGGTTCCAATGCGCCGCCAGGCTCCGCCAGCAGCGTGATCGACCCAACCCCACCCCGTGATGTGTCCGGCGCTCTCGTGCCGCGAGAAGATCGGGCTGAACACCGTGTTCACGAGGAAGTCCGCCTCGTCCTCATACGCGGTGTCGCAGCGGTAGTACTGGGCGATAAGGGTCTGCGACTGCGCGCCCGCCGGGACGAAGAGCGCCAGCATAGTGAGGCCCAGAAGGAGGAACGACCGTCTCATTGAACAACTCCCTGATTCAAGGTGAACCATCGAGAGCGCCTGCAACCCCAGGCGCTCGGCAACACTCGGCCGCAGAGGCGTCTCTCCGGCCAGGACAGGACGTTCGTGGCCCACGTTGGTGGTGTATCGGCCCAGGCCGGTCAGGACAGACGGTCCCCCGCGACTGGAGGAGGGATCTCCATCCACGATCCAACCACAGGTATTGTCAGGTAACGCCGACCTGCTGACTCAGCACGGACGCGAGCAGAACGCTCTTATCACTTCACCGCCGCAGAAGGGCGAGGGATAGGCCAGCAAAGTTGGTCACACGCTATGCCCAAGCCTCCGCGAGCGCAAGCCTGCAGTCATGCTGGACGTCCGACGTATCGGTCGACGAGGGTCCATGGGCTCCAGCTCAACGCCAGCAAGATCGACCGTGGAGGGGGCCAAGGTCAGCCTCCTGTCTCGGTCATCGCGGCCCGCAAGAGAACCCGGAGTGAGACCCTAGGCCAGGGCGACAAGCTCGACAGGATTGGCCTTCCCGGTCAACGGGACGGCTCCCAGATCCTCGCGCTGGAAAGCCTCCGGAACGGTGAGGCGCTCGACCAACTCCCTCGACGCCAGCAAGCGCTTCCCCAATGGATTACAGGTCCCCTGAATCCGTGAAGCGGTGTTCAGAACATCTCCGCTATAGACGATTCCCTTCCTCAGTTCTCCGATTTCCGCGGTGATCACGTCTCCACAATGGACTCCCGCTTTATATTCGGGCACCAGTCCGAACCGATTCTGGTAGTGGCTTTGATTGTCCTGGATCACGTTGTCGATCGCTCGAAATACCCGGAGGCAGTTGGCCCGATCAAGTCCTTCGTGTAGCGTCCACGTGAGGACTACCTCGTCTCCCACATACTGGTAGATCTCCGCAGAGGTTGCGAGGACCGGCCCGGTCAGGTCCCGGAAGAAGGCGTTGAGCAGCGCATAGTACGATTCGTGATCGAGTCGCTCCGCGATGGCGGTGGAGGACTTCAGGTCCAGGAACATGAAGATACGCTCTTCACGCTTCGGTCGATGATACTTGCCGGTGATATATCGCAACAGGATTCCAGGGCCGAGCAGCCGGTCCAGGTGGCGGAAGAAAAGGATCCCCAGGTAGAGGGCCACAGCAAGGGCGACTTGCCCGCCAAAGCTTGCCGAAAAGACCCACGCGAAAAAGTCGCTCAGCGTAAGACCTTGAAGCAGCCCCCCTACAAACCCTAGCGTTAGAAAGGGAATTGCCACCACCAGACTGTACGTGAGCGCCTTGGTCACTACCGCCACGCCAAAGGGCAGCGCACGCGTCACCTCCGCGAACCGCGATTCGTCCAGCAGGCCGAGCGCCAGCCCCAGCGCCGCTCCGGTTCCAGGTCCCCAGAGTGTCAATCTTCCCTCGTCGATCACCTCATAGACGACCCCAACCACCGCACAGATGGTCACAAGCAGGAGAACAGACCGGACCCGGCGGCGAGTGTCCGGAAGGAGGGGAAGCATGGGCATTCGGAGCTCCTCAGGCAGAGGTTCGAGTCGCAAAGATGCGACGGGCGTCAGAGTGGGGTCAACTCGATCGTGCCCTACTGGCAGAAAACCCTTGTGCTCGTCGCAGGTTACCCGTAATGATGGAGCCTACTCCACCGTTCGCGCTGCAGGCGCCACCCAAGCCAAGCGAAAGCATGGCGGTCGGAGAGGGGCAGGTTGTCCGCCTTCGAGCGCGCGAACAGGCGCGTGGCAGGCTGCGCGGCCAGGGAACACACGACCTTATTTCGCCAGGAGATCTGGATGGCATCGAGATTGGCTAATCTGAAGCGGCGACTTACCTGGGGCGACTTTCCCCACCGCTCCACGCCCCCTCCTGGACCGAACCAGACGGCCATCGCCGCCCACACCGAAGCTCGGTACAGCCAGTTCAACTGGGGCTTCGATCCCGTACCGGGCGGCCTCCGGCTCACGGACAACATCGTCATCAACGTCGAGTTCGTCCGGTCGAGCAGCTGGGTCGCCGACTGGGTCTTCCGGCAGCCGAGACAGTATCAGAACGATCTCCTGAATCACGAGCAGGGCCACTATGCGATCGTCGCGCTGATGGCCCGTGATCTCTTCATCGACCTGATGCTTCTCAAGTCCCAGATCTTCAGAAGCGCTCAGAGCGCTCGGCAAGCGGTGAACGCCCTGACCCAGCGCTACAGCACCAACGCGATCCAGGCCATCAGCGGGAAGTACGATGCCAGGACCGAGACGAATCACGGTCTGGTCAGCGCGGCGCAGCAGCGGTGGGATGGCTACTTCAACCGGGCCTTCACGCAGCCGCGCACCCCAGCCTCGCGGTCGCCCGACCGAGTGCCCCACAAGGTGACACTCCTGGAAGTGCTGAGGAGCGCCGGGAAGTATCCCTGAGGAGCCGGGAAGTACTCCTCAGAAGGTTGCGCGACCCCTTCCGCCTCGAGCGTGATCCGTCCTAGCCCCCAGCTCCAAGTCGTGTGAGTCCCGCGAGCGCTCTGTCCCGGTAGCGCTGGAGCGCCCACGCCCAAGCCAGATACGCGGGCGTTTACTGGACGAGTCTGCGCTCTTTCAGGTGTTGGAGGAGAGAGAGGATTCCGGCATGGGCTAGCCTCCCCCCGCGGGCTGAGGGCCTTCCGCCCCGTACTCTAGAGTGGATCGATGCGGAGCAGCGGCGCGGATATGTGAGACGGGATGGCCAGCAGGAACTCGAGCTCGTCCAGGGCCGCTTCGTGCTCGCCGACCATGGCGTGGACCATGGCAAGATGGATGCGGTGCATCGGGCCCTCGTACGCGTCCTCCGACACGGGCAACAGCCGGACGGCCTCTCGGCCTTCTCGGATCGCCTCTTCCTTCCTGCCCAGCCCCGCGTACGACAGGCCGAGGCGACCGTGCCTCACGGCCCGAGCGTGGACCTCTAGAGAGGGGGCGTCCCGGG
>JBDHKE010000056.1:0-21624 GCA_039586555.1 Gemmatimonadota bacterium
CATGTGCACTTCCTTCGCACCGTAGTCAAAGATGCGGCGAATGATGTCCTTCAGTTGGGTGCCCCGGACGATGGAGTCCTCGCAGAAGAGAAGACGCTTGCCTTCGATGACCTCCTGGACCGGAATGAGCTTCATGCGGGCCACGAGGTCACGGATCCGCTGATCCTGCGGCATGAAGCTTCGGGGCCACGTGGGCGTGTACTTGACGAAGGGTCGCCGGTACGGGACACCCGCCGCGTTCGCGTACCCGATGGCATGTCCCGTGCCCGAGTCGGGAATGCCGGCCACCACGTCGACCTCCACGTCGTCGCGCTCCGCCAAACGCTCACCGCAGCGGTAGCGAGCCGCCTCCACGTTCACGTTCTCGTAGCTGGAGGCCGGATACCCATAGTAGACCCACAGGAACGCGCAGATCTGCAGGCGCTCGCCCGGCGGCCGCAGTGGCTCACAGCCGTCCCGCGTGATTCCGACGATCTCGCCCGGGCCCAGGTAGCGAGTGGGCTGGAATCCCAGGTTGGGGAGGGCGCAGGTTTCGAAGGTCACGGCGTGGGCCCCCTCCTTCTCACCGATCACCATGGGGGTTCGCCCGAGCCGGTCTCGCGCCGCGTAGATGCCCCGCGGGGTCAGAATCAGGATCGAGCAGGATCCTTCGATCCGTGCCTGTGCGTGCTCGATCCCCTCCTCGATGGTCTCTCCCTGGTCGATGAGATGCGCCACGAGTTGAGTGGGATTCACCTGGCTCCCCGTCATCTCGGAGAAATGGGCACTCCTCGTGGCCAGCACCCCTCGCACCAGGACCCCCAGGTTGTGGATCCTCGCGACGGTGGCGATGGCGTAGGTCCCGTGATGGGAGTTGATGATGAGCGGCTGGTCTTCGTAGTCGCTGATGACGCCGATCCCCATGCTCCCGGTGAGCTTGGGCAGATCGTCCTCGAACTTGCTCCTGAACTGGGTATTGGTGATGTCGTGGATGAAACGGGTGAAGCCGGTACCATTCCGCACCGCCAGGCCACCCCGCATCGTGCCGAGATGCGAGTGATAGTCCGTCCCGTAATAGAGGTCCGCCACACAGTCCGTCTTCGCTACGACCCCGAATATCCCACCCACGGTCGAGCTCCTTTCGAGTCCTTGCTCGATTCCTCAGTGATCCGGTCGGTCTCGTCCGGATCCGCCGGATCCCTTGCTCACGAACGCTTCCAATGACGAGGTCTCCCGACGCAGCCTCTCGATCTCGTCGATCTCGATGGGGATGGTGCGACTGATCCATTCGTGGCCATCGGGCGTCACGATGACATCATCCTCCAGGGCCATGCGCGGGCCGTCCGGCGGCGCGACTCCCTGCTCGATGGACAGCGCCATGCCCGGCTGCAGGGGAACCTCGTAGTCGCCCTCGTCGTGGACTTCCATTCCGATGAAGTGGCCGATGCCGTAGGTCCAGAACTCGTCGAATCCCCCCGCCTCGCGCAGCATACGCTCCGCAAGGCGGTGGAGCTCCCACCAGGTCACACCCGGCCGCACGGCCCCGATGACGGTCTTCTGGACGTTGAGGGCGATCTCGTAGAGACGCCGCTGCTCCGCGTTGAGGGCGTCGTCGATGGGAACGGTTCGCTGCACGTCCGCGGAGAAGTGGTTGAACTCAGCTCCGGTGTCGATGTGAAGCACGTCGCCCGAGCGGAACACCTGGTTCCCGGAGCGGGACCGGTACTGGATGAATCCCTCCGGTACGCGCGGTTCCCGGGGCCGACCCCCCATGGGGTAGCGGCGCACGGCGGTGGGGAAGCCGAGGTCCGCCTGCCTGTACCGGTAGACGAAGTCCACGAGCTGCATGACCTGGGTTTCCGTCATCCCCGGCCTCACCGCGCGGAGACCCTCCCGCATCCCCTCCTGGGTGATCTCCACCGCCCTCCGCAGGCTGGCGAGGGCGAGCCCATCCTGCAGCATGCGCACCCGATCCAGCACGTCGGCCGCGTCTCTCAGTTCCATCTCGGGAGAGAACCGGCGGAATCGGTCGAAGAGCGAGAGCCGCTCCGGCTCGGGCATGCCCAGGCGGAAGAAGCGGGGATAGTTGAGGTAGAGCACCTTCCGCTCGCCCCCCCAGCGCCTGGCGAGCGCGGCGGGCAGGGGCCACCGGCGGATCTGGGTAATGCGCCAATCGCGGAAGTCCGTCATGGCCACGGAAAGGTCCCGCTCCAGCTGCTCGTACGGCCGCACCTCCTCGATGCCCGTCGCCTCGCGGATGAGCCCGGGGTCCTCCGATGTGTACAGGACCTCCCAGCTCCGGTCATCGCCGGGGAGCAGCAGCAACGCCGACTCCACGCTTTCCAATCCCTCGAGGCCGGTGAGATAGATGAAGTCGTGATTGTCGCTGTGGGGAACCTGGAACTCCAGCCGTCGCAGCTGCGTCCACTCCACCGAGAAGACGATCATCGCCCCCGCGGGCATCGCCTGGAGGACCCGCGCCCGCCGTCGGGCGAGGATCTCCCGCAGCAGAGCCGGGTCAGGAGAGTCGAAGTCGATCCGCTCGGCGAGCGCCGCTTCCCGATCGTAGTCGTAGTCGAAGGGCATCGCCGCCTCCTGCGTGCGCATCGACCGACTCGTCCCCTCCTGGGGGTTTGAGCCCCAGGGTCCCGAGTCCGGCGAAGACCCACTCCGGAGCCGCGCGGAGCCGCCAGGAGGAGTCAGCTCCACATCATTGGCCCCGGCATCCCGCCCGGGCGGCATCCCAGGAACGTTCAGCGCGACGGCGGTGGCGATGCTCAGCGCCGGCAACGAGGCGAGCCTCCAGAGCATGGATGACCTCCGTGACTCGGGGACTGGGGAATCGTCCACGCTCAGACTACGACGGCAGTGGTAGTCCGCCAAGCGGGTGCGACAACAAGCCTGGTCTCCGTTGCGATGCCCAGGGGATGTTTGAGGCAGTGCCAACACCCTTTTCCCGCCTCCTCCCCACCGTAGCCTGGCACCCGGACCTGAGCGACAGGTTCTTACAGCCCGGGAGGAAGCGCCCTCCCAATCCAGTATCCCACCGCGGCCACGCTGGCGGTGAGGGCGGTGCCCCAGGCGAGATCCACCCACGCCACCCTGGTGGGGAAGCCCTCAAGGGTGGCCAGGTTGGTGAGGTCATACGCCGCGTAGGCCACGAGTCCAAGGAGCGCACCCTGAAGCGCGGCCCTTTGCAGAGATCCCTGTTCCAGGGCCGGTGCCACCGCCAGAACCAGGATGCCTCCCACGTAGATCAGATAGAAAAGGAAGGCCGCTCCCCAGCGCACGTCGGCTCGAAGGAGAGAACCCATCTGATCGGCGTAGAAGCTCCGGGCCACCACCCCCAGCCACAGCAGGTCGATGATCAGGAAGGCGGTCAGGGTTCCGACGTAAAGGACGACTGGACGAAGCATAGGAAGGCTCCTCCTTTCATGGGCGGGCGCCAGGGGGCGGGCGCACCAGAATCGCGTGGCGGAATCAGAGGCCCGGCGGGTCGGGCGCCGGGTTCCCTCCCGCACGGCTCAGGAGTTCAGGCGCCAGATCTGCAAGTTGAGAACCGTCGCGAACGCAACCCAGAGGCCGTAGGGAATCAGCAGAAGGCCGGCCACAGGCGACACTCTCAGGAAGGCGACGATGGCGGCAGCCGCGGCGCCACAGAGAAGAACGATATCCACAAACGCGGCTCCGGGAGCCCTCAACCCGAAAAAGAGGGGAGACCAAGCTGCGTTCAGCACCAACTGGAGCCCGAACAGAAGAACAGCCACTCTCTCCAGGCGGCTGGCCAGGCCATCCTTCCAGATCAGGAACAGGGCGACTCCTATCATGATGTAGAGGACCGTCCAGACCGGTCCAAAGACCCAGGCTGGCGGCGTGAAGCCTGGCTTCACCAGGGAGGGATACCAGTCGCTCACTCCCTGTGCCGTTGCCAGACCGCCGAGAGCTCCTACCAGAAGCGGCACGGTCAAGCTCACCAGCAGGCGGAACGCGTTAGGCATAACAGACTGGACCCCGGTGCGAGAGACGGTACATGGAGTGTAGCTTATCCCCTCGTATTCGGGCGGCCAAGTGATCGCTCTGTGTTTGAGCGACACGAGGGGCCATCCACGGGCCAGGATCGGGCCTGCTCTCTGACCCGATCCCACTGGAACGGCCGAGAATCCATGAACATCTGCCTGTTGACCGACACGACCGTAGAACCGAACCCTGCGGACCCGGATGCCGACTGGCCATGCGACCCCCGGCCGTACCTGCCCGAGGCATCCTGGCACGTGGAGATCCTGCAGCTGGACACAGCCGTCCAGCAGGTCACCGCGCTGGTCCGCCGCGGCTTCGATCTCTTCTTCAACCTCTGCGATGGAGCGTGGGACGAAGGTCGACCGGGAATCGAGGTGGTTCAGACGCTGGAGCGGCTCAGTGTGCCCTTCACCGGAGCCACGTCCGAGTTCTACGAGCCCTCCCGCGAGGCGATGAAGCGCGTGTGTCGAGCCTGGGACATCGACACACCGGCGTATGTGATGGCGGGAGGTGAAGCCGACATACTGCGTGCGGCCGAGACGCTGCGATTCCCCTTGATCGCGAAGCACCCCAGCAGCTACGCCAGCAACGGGCTCACCCGTGAATCAAGGGTGGAGGGGCCGGAGGCGCTCCTCACCCAGGCCCGGAGAATGGTGGAACGATGGGGAGGCACACTCATCGAGGAGTTCATCGAAGGAACCGAGTACACCGTGCTCGTCGCCGAGAACCCCGACGACCCCTTCCGACCCACCACCTACACACCCATCCGGTACCGATTCCCAGAGGGTGAGAGCTTCAAGCACTCCGACATGAAATGGGTCAACTACCACGATCTCGCCGCGGAGCCGGTGCGGGACTCCCCGCTCGAGGCCCGGCTCCGGGAGATCTGTGCCCGGTTCTTCATCGGACTCAACGGCGCCGGGTACGGCCGCTGCGACCTCAGGGTGGACCGGAACGGAATCCCCTTCATGCTGGAGATCAATCCCAACTGCGGGCTCTTCTACCCCCTCACCGATTCGGGAAGCGCGGACCTGTGCCTGATCCACGACCCGGCCGGGCACGAGGGATTCACGCGCCAGGTGGTGGAGGCAGCCCTCCAGCGCCACCGGCGCCTCACCGGCGCCTGGGAGGTTCGCTCCCGTCCGGGTGGCGACTACGGGCTCTTCGCGACACGGGACATCCAGGCCGGGGAGCGAATCATCGCGTTCGAAGAGCAGAAGCACACCCTGGTGAGCCGTTCCCACGTGGAGCGGAACTGGCGTGAGCCCCACCTCTCCTGGTTCCGTCGCTACGCCTGGCCGCTCAGTGACGAGGTCTGGGTGATCTGGAGCCGGGACGCGGAGGACTGGAAGCCCATCAACCATTCGTGCGAGCCCAACGCATGGCTGGAGGGGCTGGACGTGGTGGCCAGGCGCGACCTGGGTCCGGGCGAAGAGATCACCATGGATTACGCAACGTTCTTCAACGAGAACATGCAAAGCTTCGACTGTTCATGCGGGGCGCCCGACTGCCGGGGGACGATCCGGGGGAGCGACCACTTGAAGGACTTCGTGGCCCGCTACGGAGGTCACGTCTCCGACCACGTCCGGCGCAGGCGCGCGGAGCAGCGCGACAGCGGTCCTGTCACACGACGTATGAAGAAGGGAAACACGAGAAGCGGATAGACTCGACTAGACCATCCAGAACCCGGCTCACCATGCGCTCCTGGTCGCGAAGGGCCCCCGGCTCGGTCTGCGTCTGCAGCCCACGATCGTTCGGCCTTCTCCTCCTGGGCCTCGCTCTCTTGCTCCTCTCCTGCGGCGAGAGCAGCACCGCACCGCCCGAGGAGCCCGGCGATCTCCTGGATCGCATCAATGCCCTCCCCGGAGTCCACGCCCGGGAGATCGAACCGTACTACGGCTACCCGAGGGCGTTCGAGATTGACGTCACCCAGCCCGTCGATCACGACAACCCGTCCGGTCCCACGTTCACCCAGCGAGCCTACCTATCCCACGCGAGCGAGGCCACACCGATGGTGTTCGCCCCCTCCGGCTACGCGGTGAGCGAGTGGTCCGGCCAGGAGCTCGCGGGAATCCTCCAGACCAACTGTCTCAACGTCACGCACCGCTACTTCCAGGGTGCGCGACCGGACGTGGTGGAGTGGCGCTATCTCACGGTCCGGCAGGCGGCGGCGGACCATCACCGGATCGTCGCGCTGTTCAAGCAGATCTACCCTGCCCAGTGGATCAGCACCGGCGCCAGCAAGGGAGGCGAGACGGTGCTGTTCCACCGCCGCTTTTACCCTGACGACGTCAACGTGACGGTGGCCTACGTGGCGCCCCTGCTCTTCAACACGGAGGATGAGCGGTTCATCCCTTACCTCCGCTCCGTCACCGGCGAGGCGGATTGGCAGAAGATCCACTCGTTCCAACGGATGCTTCTACTACGACGGGAGAGCCTTCTGCCCACTTTCGAGAATTGGTTCGTGGTGAACGGGTACCGGCTGTCCATTCCGGCCGCTCCCACCTTCGAATCGGCGGTGGTGTCCTACCAGTGGAGTTTCTGGCAGCGTCATATCTACGAGGTCTCCTCGATTCCGGGAGCAGAAGCTTCGTCCGAGGACCTGGTGAACCACCTGGCGGAAGTGGTTCGCCTGCAGAACCGATCCGACGAGATGCGAGCCTACTATCAGCCCTACATCTATCAGGCTCTCACGGAGATCGGCCTTCCGGCTCTGGACCTCGGCCATCTCGAGCATCTGATCGTTCACGAGCCGATGGATCCCAAAGAGAGCTACTCCTTTCCCGAGAGTCTGGAGTTCGTCTATCGCTACGAGACCATCCCGGAGGTGATCTCCTGGCTTCAGACTCAGGGGAACAACATCGTCTTCCTCTATGGCAGCCTCGACCCCTGGACCGGAGGGGCCGTCGAGCTGACGGGACAGACCAATGCCCTCAAGATCGTTCAGGACGGAGCCGACCACGGCGTCCGCATCGAGCACCTGGGCGATCGAGGCCAGGTGTTGGCGACCCTCGAAGAGTGGTTGGACCTGGAGATCCAGCTCGTCGCCGAGCGAGCAATCGCGGTCCCACCTCTGGAGATCACCGACGACCCCTGGCTCCAGCTGGATTGGATGCCTGCCACCGCGAGATGAGCGGGTGGGGGCCTCCCCCTCGGAGCCCACCTTGTTCCCCGAAGGTCGGCGCGCCATGATCAGGACGTCTCGAACGGAGGCAGTCCAATGTTCACGGTCCTGCTGCTCGTCACCTTCGCCATCGCCCTGTTCGTCTCCTTCCTTCTGGTCAGACTCTTCCGCACGCCGGTGGACACCATCCTCCGACGGATCATCACAGAGGACATCAGCAACGCGTGGGTCCGGTATCTCACCTTCGCCATCTACGTCGTGGGAATCTCCGGAGGGGTCCGGGTCTGGGAGCTGGAGAAGTTCATCACGCCGCGACCCGAAGAAGCCGAGGCCATCGTCCTCAACGCGGAGCGCTGGACGCTGGAGGTGTACCGAACCATCATCGGCACTCTCCAGAGTGTCGCGTGGATGTTGCTGGTCTTCTTCGTGTTCGCCCTGATTGCCTACGTGATCGTTCGCGGGCGGGAAGCGAAGAGCGCCGAGGGATAGGCTACTCGTGCCGCACCGCCCTGCGCGGCTGCTTCCCCGAGTGGGCCTGCACGTGTAAGCTTCCCCCACGAGCGACACGAGACCGCCCTT
The DNA here is from genome assembly GCA_039586555.1 of Gemmatimonadota bacterium. Lineage (GTDB taxonomy): Bacteria > Gemmatimonadota > Gemmatimonadetes > Longimicrobiales > Gaopeijiaceae > JBDHKE01. The sequence continues at coordinate 7,700 of JBDHKE010000056.1, forward strand.
CGCGGGGGATTCATGCAGCACGACGCGATCGCCCATCACGACGCCATCGCCGTCATCGATTTCGGCGGCCAGTACGCGCACCTCATCGCTACGAAGGTCCGCCGCCTGGGAGTGCTGGCGGAGATCCGACAGCCAGAAGATCCGGTGCAGGCGTACGAGGGATTCACGGGCATCATCATTTCCGGCAGCCCCAGCCTTTCCTCCCACGGAGAGGACCAGGACTACACCAAGGAGATCTACGACCTGGACATGCCCATCCTCGGCTTCTGCTTCGGACACCAGGAGATCGCGAAACATTACGGGGGCAAGGTCACCCACGGAGGGCGCGAGTGGGGTCGCGCCGATCTCCGGATCCTGGACCAGCATCGCCTGTTCAAGGGGCTGGATTCCACCGAGCGGGTGTGGATGAGCCACTACGACTCCGTGGTGGCCCTGGGGCCCGGCTTCCAGGAGCTCGGCTACACCGTGACCGCGGGCGGCGAGCACCGCTACGCCGCCATCGGTTCGGACGCCCACCGGCGATACGGGTTTCAGTTCCATCCCGAGGTGGACGACACCGTCCACGGACATGAGATGATCTCCAACTTCGTGTTCGAGATCTGCGGCTGTCGACCCACCTGGAGCATGGAGCGTTACATGGAGGAACAGGTGGAGGCCATCCGCCAGCAGGTGGGTCACGACTCGGTCTTCCTCCTGGCATCCGGAGGCGTGGACTCCACCGTGGCGGCCGTCCTCATCGGTAGGGCCCTCGGGCCGGACCGGCTCCATCTACTGCACATCGACAACGGTCTCATGCGGAAGGACGAAAGCGCCTGGGTGGTGGAGCTGTACCGGAAGATGGGACTCGGGCACCACATTCACTTCGTGGACGGCAGCGAGACGTTCCTCGCGGCCCTACAAGGGGTGATCGATCCCGAGCGCAAGCGCCGGATCATCGGCGACACCTTCGTCCAGGTGTTCCAGGACGCGGCCCGGGAGCTCGAGATCGAGGATCATTTGCTGGGCCAGGGCACGATCTATCCGGACACCATAGAGACGGGAGGCACCCGCAGAGCCGACGTCATCAAGACTCACCATAACCGGGTGCCCGTCATCGAACGGATGATCGCGGACGGACACGTGGTGGAGCCTCTGGCCGAGCTCTACAAGGTGGAGGTCCGGGAGCTGGGAGAGGCCCTCCACATCCCCCACGAGGTCCTCTGGAGACACCCCTTCCCCGGCCCCGGCCTCGGAGTCCGCCTGCTCTGCAACACGGGAGAGCCCGACCGAACCGGATTCGACGCGATCGAGCCCGAGCTCGGACGCATCGCCCGTGCGCACGCCCTCGATGCGCTGGCCCTGCCCATCCGCTCCGTGGGCGTGAAAGCGGATCTGCGAGCGTACGAGCATCCGGTGCTGCTCAGCGGAGAAGTGCCCTGGGAGACGCTCCTGCAGGCGGCATCGGCCATCACGACCGAGGTCCCCGGCATCAACCGATGCATCTGGAATCTGGGAAATGGCGCCCCATCGGCCGCCCGGCCTCTCGCCGCCACGGTTACCCATCAGCGGCTGGACGTCCTTCGGGAAGCGGACCACCAGGTGATGGAAGCCCTGCGGCGGCATGGGGTCTACGAGGAGATCTGGCAGTGTCCTACCGTTCTGGTCCCCCTGGCTCTCGGGGAGGGCGAAGGAGAGCTGGTGGTGGTCCGTCCCGTTCAGTCTCGGCGGGCGATGACGGCCTCTCCGGTCCGGCTCCCGGATGCTCTCCTCCAAGACCTCCGAGCGCGGATCCTTTCCATCCCGGGCGTCTCCTGCCTCGCGCTGGACATCACCTCCAAGCCCCCTGGAACCATCGAGTGGGAGTGAGGCGGAGGAGAGAACCCTCTCGGTTCACGTCTGTCAGGAAGGAAGGGAACCGAATCCCCAGCGGCCATGATCCAGCCCTCGTAACGCTGGTGGCGGGCGAGCCAGCCTCCCCCGGGCCGTTTGCGCCAGGTGATGCCCTCCGAAGGCAGGAGGAGCGGCCGGGTCGCTTCCGAGGAGAAGTTCGGGAAGATGGCCCGCCCCCCGGCTTCCTCCAGCGGCTCGGGAGTAAGGTAGGTCCATTCCGCCCACACCAGTGAGCTGTCCCTGGCGATGCGCAGCCGTCCCTCGATCTCGGGTCGGTCCTCTTCCCTCGGGCAGAAGAACAGGGTCCAGCCCTCGGGGTCCTCGTCGGCCATGATGAAGCGGTGCAGCCGGGCGAACAGCGTGTCACCAAAGTGATAGGCGAGCTCCGCCTCCAGAGGCGGATAGCTCCAGGATTCGAAGGAATGCACCGAGTCGGTGCGAATCACGGAGTAAGCGTATCCCCGTCCCCTGAACTCCCGGGACCAGCGAAACCACAGCAACCCCGACGCCCCCCGCTGGTCCACCGCCGTATCCGGAAGAGCCAGGGGGCCCACGTGGTCCCGCTCCACCACGTCATCGGCGACCGCCATGTAGGTGGCCAGACCCAGCGTGTCCAGTCCTCCACGGTAGTGGCGATTCATGGCTTCCCAGTACGCGCGAACCAGGGAGTCGTCACCCCTTCCGCACTCTCCGCCCTCCATTTCCACGGTCACGCCCGGGATGGCGATGGGGCTCTCCTGGAGGCGGATGAGGTACTCCGCGACCCCAGGTTGGATCTCCACCACGGCCTGCCGGTACCCCAGCTGCCCCGCCCTCAGCGTCTTCGCACCGCGGGTCAGCCTTTCCGGAAAGCTGAACCGACCTCGCTCGTCCGTGAGGCTCGCCGTGATTCGCCGCTCCTCTCCCCACAACTCCACCACAGCCCCCTCCAGGGGCTGCGAGTACGAGTCGTACACCGAGCCACGGATCTGCGCGGCGAGGGACCCCGGAACCAGCAACTGCACCATCGCCGCGCCGAGGAGGACAACCCGCAGCCGGAAGGCCCCGCGGCCCGTGGCAGTCGCCGGCTTCCCCACGAGGCGTCCCATGTAAACGGCCATCCCCGCGGTAATCCGCCAGGCCGTCGGGCGCGTCCCCTGCCCGCACCACGCACGCGGTGGACTCGGCTCAGCTCGATTCTTCAGGACCATCCCTGTCTCATCCTCCCACTCGCAGACCCGCCACCCACCCGACGCCCTTGCGGCCTCACGTGGCTTCTGAACCGGGACCCCGCAGTTTCTCAGGGCCGCCCGGCACGGGGCACGCTGAGTTGTACAATCCCGGTAGGATTTCGCTCCCCCCGGCCCACCTTCCCTCTTGCCCTCTTGCCGGCGAGCCCCGGAGGAGAAACCTCTGAATCCTGCGGACTGCTCCCAGCCCTCTGCCGGTGGCGCGGTGCCAGCCAACCCTTCTAAGTTCCTGAACATGACCGTCACCCGCTTCGAGATCCGGCCCGGTGCCTACGCCGACTCGATCGTGCTCATGCAGCTCCAGGCCGCACTGCTCACGCTCCCCGGCGTTCACGACGCTGGAGTAGTGATGGCCACCCCCACCAATCTCGACCTGCTGCGGGCCAGCGATCTCTGGCATGAACCGGCTGGCGCGGCAAGACCGGAAGATCTGGTTCTGGTCGTGAGAGCTGACACCGATCGAGCGGCCATCGACGCCCTGTCCCGGGTGGACGAACTAATGGAGCGTCCAGGCACCAGGACCCAGGAGGAGTTTTGTCCCCGGAGTCTCAAGTCGGCCACCCAGCTGCTGCCCGAGGCCGACTGGGTGCTGGTCTCCGTGCCGGGTCGCTACGCCGCGGACATCGCCTGGGAGGCACTCGACCACGGCAAGCACGTCTTCCTCTACAGTGACAATGTCCCGGTCGAAGACGAGGTGGCGTTGAAGAGTTCGGCGGCGACGAAGGGCCTGCTGGTCATGGGGCCGGACTGCGGCACGGCCATCATCAACGGCGTCGGACTGGGCTTCGCAAACAACGTTCGCCGGGGAGCGGTGGGCCTGGTGGGAGCATCGGGCACGGGCCTGCAGGCGATCTCCACCCGTGTCCACGCCCTGGGCGCCGGGATCTCCCAGGCGGTGGGAACGGGTAGCCGAGACCTGAGCGAGCCTGTAGGTGCGGTCACGACGCTCCAGGGGTTGGATCTCCTGTCCCGGGACGAGGGGACGCGCGTGATCGTGCTGATCTCCAAGCCGGTCCCCCCCGGGGTGGCGGCCCGGGTCCTGGCCGCTGCCAGGGAAACCGGAAAACCCGTGGTGGTGCACTTCCTCGGTTACGCGCCTCCCGGTGACGGGGGGAATCTGTACTTCGCCGGGGGATCTTCGGAGGCGGCGGCACGGGCGGTGCAATTGCTGAACGATGCCGGCGTCTCCGCGGATCGCTCTTTGGGAACCAGCCTGCCCGGCGGCGAGGACGAGGGGTTCCGGTCGCTCAAGGGGACCCGCTTCCTGAGAGGCTTGTTCGCCGGCGGTACTCTCGCATACGAAGCGCAACAGGCCCTCCGCCCGTGGCTCTGGCCGCTGCACAGCAATGTGCCCGTCCCGGGGTCCGAATCGCTGGCTGATCCATGGAGAAGCAGAGGTCACACGATCCTGGATCTGGGAGCGGACGAGTTCACGGTCGGACGCCTGCACCCTATGATGGATCAAGGGCTTCGGGTGCGCCGCTTGCGCCAGGAGGCGGCGCACCCGGACGTGGGGCTCATCCTGCTGGACGTGGTTCTTGGCCGGGGAGCACACCCGGATCCGGCCGCCGAGCTGGGGCCGGTCATCCGAGAGGTCCTGAGAGAACGCGACTTCGAGGTGGTCGTGACCCTTCTGGGGACGGAGGAGGATCCCCAGGACCTTCACGCCCAGGAGGCCCGGCTTCACAAGGCGGGTGCGGTCGTGTTCCTGGACCTTGCAGAGGCGCTCGCATACGTCCGGCGGCGGCTTCCGCTACCGCCGCCGCCAGGGGCCGTGCAGCCCGTCCGCCTCGGTATCCTCGAGAAACCGCTGGGCGCAATCAACGTCGGGCTCGAATCCTTCTACGCAAGCGTGCTCGAGCAGGGAGCTCGCGCCGTCCACGTGGACTGGCGACCGCCGGCAGGTGGGGACGAAGACCTGATGGCGTTGCTGCGGAAGATGCGGGGCTGAGGTGACCCCTGGCCGACCGCTGCTTCACGTATACAGCGCCAGACCTTCGGAATGACCGAAATGAACATCGACGAAGCGAACCGCCGGGCCAGCGAGCTCATGACCTCCGCCCGACCCCTGCTCAAGGGTGTCGCTCCGGCCCGCGAAGTGATTCCAGGGATGGGAGAGCGCCAGCTGCTGCACGCCGGTCCTCCCATTGAGTGGGGGCGGATGTCGGGACCGCTGCGGGGCGCGGTGATTGGCGCATCGATATTCGAGGGCTGGACCTCAGGGGAGGGCGAAGCGATCGAGATCATCGAACGGGGCGAGATCAGCTTCGATTCGTGCCATCACCATGGCGCGGTGGGCCCCATGGCCGGGGTGATCTCGCCTTCCATGGCCGTGTACGTGATCGAGAACGTCGCTGGCGACAATCGCGCCTTCTCCAACCTGAACGAAGGGTACGGAAAGGTGCTCCGCTACGGCGCGTACAGCCCGGACGTTCTGGACAGGCTTCGTTGGATGAACGAGGAGATGGCCCCGCTTCTCGGAGAGGCGCTCGCCGGAGCCGACGGCCTGGATCTGCGAGCCCTGCTGGCCGAGGCCCTCCACATGGGCGACGAAGGCCACAATCGCAACAAGGCCGGCTCGCTCCTCTTCCTCCGATCCCTGGCGCCTCTGATCGCCCGGGTGACGGCGGACGGAGGGCTGAAGGAGAAAGCCTTCCGGCTCCTCGGCGACAACGCTCTGTCGGTCCTGAATCCGGTGATGGCGGCCTGCAAGGCCATGGCCGACGCCGCCCACGGCGTCGAGGGCAGCACCCTGGTCACCGCGATGGCGCGCAACGGAACCGACTTCGGCATCCGGATCAGCGGTCTCGGTGACGACTGGTTCACCGCCCCAGCGGCGACTCCTGACGGACTCTACTTCGCGGGCTTCAGCCCCGCGGATGCCAATCCGGACATCGGCGACTCCACCATCACCGAGACGGTTGGCATCGGCGCCTTCGCGATGGCAGCGGCACCGGCGATCGTCAGCTTCGTGAGCGGTACGCCCAAGGACGCTTTGAACTCGACTCTTGAGATGTACGATATCACCGTGGCCGAGCACCCCCACTTCACCATCCCGGCCCTGGACTTCCGGGGTTCCCCAACGGGAATCGACATCCGAAGAGTCGTGGAGCTGGACGTCACACCTCGCATCAACACGGGCATCGCACATCGAGAGGCCGGCATCGGTCAGGTGGGCGCCGGCCTTGTCCGCCCTCCGAGAGACATCTTTGTCCAGGCCCTGAAGGCCTACGCGGAGCGGTACGGGTTCGGGTCGGACTCAGGCCGCGCATGACGCGGCCGCGGCCGCCGCCATCGGCATGGCCACGACCGACGAAGCCCGGTTCAATCAACTTCTGCCTCTTCTCCATGGGCCTCGCCACCCCGCTGCAGACCATCATCGGCAATCGTCTCCCGATCATTCAGGGACCCTCGGCGACCCTCACCGAGACTCTTGCTCCCATCGCCGGCCAGCTGGGTCCCGCCGCGATGTGGGGCGGAGCCTGCTGCTCACCAACGCCGTCGTGCTCGCCGTGTTGCTGGGTGTTAGCCTGCATCTGACGTTGAACCTGATTCTGCGAGGAGAGAGCAGGTAGTTGCAGCGGAAATGGACGTGATCTAGTCTTCTACTCTCCCTTCGCCGCACCCGGAACCGTCCCCCTCACGGCCGGCGACCCGCCCCCGGGAGTGGGTCGAGGGTCCGCGAAGTCCGACGAGAACGAACGGGGCAATGCGCGTGGACGAACGTCATTCCATCCGTGTCACGGTCAACGGCGACGCGTTCGAACGGTCCATCGAGCCCCGGATGCTCCTCAGCGACTTTCTCCGGCACGAGCTGGAGTTGACAGGGACGCACGTCGGATGCGAGCACGGCGTGTGCGGCGCCTGCACGGTCCTGCTGAACGGTCAGTCCGTGCGCTCCTGCCTCGTCTTCGCCGTCCAGACCGATGGGGAGGAGATCACCACCGTAGAGGGGCTCACGCCCGGCATCGGCGTGGGTGGGGGGGCCGGCGACGAACCGGAACTGCACCCGCTCCAGGCAGCGTTCCGGGATGCTCATGCCTTACAGTGTGGCTTCTGCACGCCAGGGGTTCTGCTGAGCCTGATTCCCTTTCTGGAGGAGAATCCGCATCCCAACGAGCGGGACATCCGCGAGGCGCTCTCGGGCAATCTCTGCCGCTGTACGGGCTATCAGAACATCGTCGACGCGGTGAAGCTGGCCGCGGAGCGGATCCACCGATGAGTGTGCGCCACTTCGGCAAGCCTGTCGTCCGCAACGAGGACCGGAGGCTGCTGACGGGAGAGGCACTGTTCGTCGACGACGTGCACCTGGATGGCATGCTGCACGCCGCGTTTCTACGGAGCGACCATGCTCACGCCCGAGTCCTTGAGATCGACGTGTCGGGTGCTCGAGCACACGAAGGAGTCGCTGCCGTCTTCACCGCGGAGGACCTGGGAGACTACTGGCAGCCGGGGCCCCTGTTGGTCAGTCCCCCGCCCATCGAGAGGCTGGAATTCCATCAGGCCACCCAGGTTCCGCTGGCCCGCGACAAGATCCGGCACGTGGGAGAGCCCATCGCGGTTGTCGTGGCCAGAACCCGCTACGAGGCGGAGGATGCCGTCGCTCTGATCGACGTCGACCTGGAGCCCCTGGACGCGGTAGTGGATGTCGAGGGTGCCCTGGTCGAAAACGCACCCCGGATCCACGAGCACCTGAGCTCGAACCTGGCCGCGCACGTCATCCAGGAGAAAGGCGACTACCAGGCGGTGAGGGACCGGGCGACCCTGCTGTTGAGCCGCCGCTTCCTGTATGACCGCGGCGTATCCGCCTCGATGGAGACACGAGGGGTCGTGGCCGATTGGAGCGCGAAGAGCGGCGAGCTGACGGTTTGGGATACGACTCAGGCGCCCATCCCCATCCGCAACGGGCTGGCTGGAATGCTGGGGCTCTCGGAATCGCAGGTTCGGGTCATCGCACCGTTCGTCGGCGGGGGATTCGGTCCCAAGATCATGATGTTCTACCCCGAAGAAGTCCTGATCCCCTGGATCGCCATGCGCCTGGGCCAACCGGTGAAGTGGATCGAGGACCGGCAGGAGAGCTTCTTCGCGACGACTCAGGAGCGGGGACAGGTACACGACGCCGAGATCGCCCTCGACGAGAACGGCCGCATCCTGGGGGTCCACGACGTCTTCCTTCACGACACGGGGGCGTATGACCCCTACGGTCTCACCGTTCCCATCAACAGCCAGTGCACCCTGCTCGGCCCCTACCGCGTCCCCAACTACTACAGCGAGTTCAGGGTGGTCTTCACGAACAAGCCTATCGTGAGCCCCGTTCGGGGAGCCGGCCGGCAGCACGGTGTCTTCGTCATGGAGAGGCTTCTGGACCTGGCTGCGCGGGAGCTGGGGATGGATTGCAGCGAGATCCGTCGGCGGAACTATCTCTCGCCGGACGACTTTCCCCACGATCACGAGATCATCTATCAGGATTTCGCCCCGCTGGTATACGACAGCGGCGACTATCTCCCGGCGCTGGACAAGGCCGCCGCAATGATCGGATACGACACGTTCATCACGGACGAGCAGCCCCGGCTACGGGCCGAGGGACGGCACGTGGGGGTGGGCATCGTTTCCTACGTCGAAGGCACGGGAATCGGCCCCTACGAGGGGGCGCGAGTGAGCGTGGAGCGCAATGGCCGGGTCCACGTCGCTACCGGGGTCGGCACCCAGGGTCAGGGACACTTCACCTCCTTTGCCCAGATCGTCGCCGAGCAGCTCGGGGTGGAGGTGGAGGACGTGGAGGTGGTGACCGGCGATACCGGCAAGTTCCACTGGGGGACCGGCACGTTCGCCAGCCGCGGGGCCGTCGTGGCTGGCAACGCCTGTCGGGCCGCGGCGGCGGCCGTTCGCGGCAAGGTCCTGAAGCTCGCGGCACAACTCCTGGATGTCGCCGAGGGAGATCTGGAACTTACGGGAGGTGCGGTGCGGCTGATGACGGACCCGGCCCGGACCCTTTCGTTCGGCGCGCTCGCCATTCAAGCCAATCCGCTCCGAGGTGCCGTGAAGCCCGGGATGGAGCCGGGTCTCGAAGCGACGGCCTACTTCGGTCCCGAGCGGGGCAGTACGGCCAGCGGGGTCCACGCCATGATTCTGGAGGTGGATCCTGAAACGGCCATGGTGGAGATCAGGCGGTACGTCGTGGTTCACGACTGCGGAAAAGTCATCAACCCGACGATCGTGGAGGGGCAGATCCTGGGGGGCGTGGCGCACGGAATCGGGAACGCGTTCTACGAGCAGCTCGCCTTCGACGCCAACGGTCAGCTGTTGAACGCTTCGTTCATGGATTACCTGGTCCCGACGGCCACGGAGGTCCCCCGGGTGGAATCCGACCACGTCGAAACGCCTTCCCCCTTCAACCCCCTGGGGATCAAGGGCGTGGGCGAGGCGGGAGCGATCCCCACCGGAGCGCTGTTCGCACAGGCCTTGGAAGATGCGCTCGATCTTCCCGGGCTGGAAATCGTGGAGATCCCGCTCAGCCCGAATCGGCTGTTCGAGTTGATTCGCGAGGCCGGAACGTCGAGTGGCGGCAAACGGAGTCGCGACAACGTGGAGTGAACCCAGGAAGCGGTCAGAGATGGAGATCGAGTCCGAATTCGTGTTCGACGGGCCCCGCGATACCGTGTGGAGACTCCTTCACGATCCTGCGGTGCTCGCGAAGGCACTGCCGGGAACCAGGCGATTCGAGCGGACGTCGGAAGACCAGTATGAGGGCGAGATGGAGGTGAGCGTCGGCCCGGTCACGGCCGCGAGCTTCAGCGTGAAGATCGAGCTCACCGACAAGGTGTCCTCCGAACGCTTCACGATGCTGGTCGACGGAAGAGGCAACGCCGGCTTCACCAAGGGTGCCGCGCGGGTGCAGCTGCTTGACCATGAGCTCGATCGGACACTGATGAGGTATCGGGCCGAGCTCCAAGTGGGCGGGCGGATCGCGGCGGTGGGTCAGCGCCTCCTCGATTCCGTGGGAAAGAGCATGACGCGCCAGGGGCTGGAGGCGATCAACCACCACTTGCAGGGCAGGGAGCCGCCCAGGCGAGCGCTCATTCCCCGTCCAGCGGCTCTGGCACTTGGTGCCATTCTCCTCCTTCTGCTCCTGCTGGCGGTGCTCCTGTGAAGCCGGCTCCTTTCCGGTACCACCGGCCGGATACGCTGGACGAGGCCCTGGGCCTCCTGGCCGAGTATGGCGCTCAGGCCAAGCCTCTGGCGGGTGGCCAGAGTCTCATCCCCACCATGAACTTCCGCCTCGCGCAGCCTGCGGTGCTCATCGACCTGAACCGCGTCAAGGGCCTGGAAGGAATACGAGAGGCGCGCAAGGGACTGAGAATCGGCGCGATGACCCGGCAGCGGGCGGCGGAGCGCAGCGCATTGGTCCGCCAGCTGTCTCCGCTGCTCGCGGAGACCATGCCCTGGATCGCGCACCCGCAGATCCGCAATCGTGGTACCGTCGGAGGCTCTCTGGCACATGCCGACCCGGCGGCCGAGCTGCCGGCGGTGGCCGTGGCCCTGGACGCGAGACTGCTTCTCCAGAGTCAGCGGGGAGAGCGGTGGGTCCCCGCCCGGGAGTTCTACACGGGTCTGTTCGCCACCGCCCTGGCGCCGGGGGAGCTTCTCGCAGAGGTGGAGTTGCCGCGGCTGCCGCGGCGAAGCGGATGGGCGTTCGAAGAGATCTCTCGACGCGTCGGCGACTACGCGCTGGTCGGTGCGGCCGCCGTGGTCACCCTGGACCGCAAGGGTCGATGCGAACGGTCGAGCATCACCCTGTTGAGCGTGGGGGACGGTCCTTTGGGGGCAGCGGAAGCGACGGGCTCGCTGATCGGCCAGGAGCCGACCGCGCAGGCGATCCGCGAGGCGTCCCACCTGGTGGCTGCTCGGGACATCGACCCACCGAGTGACATCCACGCATCCGCCGCCTACCGCCGGAAGCTGGCAGAGGTGCTCTCGGAGCGCGTCCTCAGGAGAGCATGCGATCGAGCTCGGGGAGTCGCAGAGGTCGGAGAACTGGCACAAACGTAAACCGTTGCGGGCCGCCGGGGCGCTCCGCTAGCGAGAAGATCTGGAGACCAGCGATGAAGTTGTACGACCTGTCTCAGCCACTGAATCAGGAGGTCTTCTTCTGGCCGTACTATCCGCCGTTTGAGGTCAAATACATCAAGCGCAAGGCCGAGCACGGCGTGAACGCTCAGTACATCCAGACCTCCAACCACATGGGGACCCATCTCGACGCGCCAAGACACTTCGTCACAGGAGGCATGACCGTCGACGAGATCCCCCTTGAATGGCTCTACGGTCCAGGTGTCATCGTGGATCTGACCGAAGAGATGGGCGACGTGGCCGTCTACACCCCCGAGATGATCGAGAGCAGGGTCGAGGTCCAGAAGGGTGACCTGGTCATCCTGCACACCGGGTGGCACCGCTTCGCCCAGTTCGGCTCGGAGCCAGACGAGGAGCGCTACATCCACCTCCACCCCGGCGCCCATCCAGACATGGTGGACTGGTTGCTGGAAAAGGAGGTCAGGATCTGGGGCGTGGACACGATCTCCACCGACCACCCGATGAACCTTCCCATCGGAAGATTCCTGGGTAAGGGGATGCACGGGCACTGCGATCGGGTCCGAGCCATCTGTGACGCCAGGTTCGGGAAGGAAGAGGTCGATCGCTTGTTCCCGGATGATCATTACCAGCTGACCCACAACGCCCTCTTCCCGCACCACTGTATGCATATCGAGAACCTGGGCGGCGACATCTCGGCTCCCGAGCTGCAGAACCGGCGGCTCACGATCGGCTGTTTCCCCTGGAAATTCAAAGGGGGAGAGGCGGCCTTCGCGCGAGTCGTCGCCTTCCTGGAGGAATAACGGGAGGCCATGACCGACAGGGCAGAGATCGCGCTCCTGCCAGCCTCCGAGCTTCGCCGTCGGCTCGGCCGGCGTGAAATCTCCGCGGTGGAGGTCCTGGAGGCGTGTCTCCACCAGATCCAGCGGCACGACGGCGTCATCAATGCGGTAGTGACGCGATCGGAGAAAGCCCTCGAGGAGGCACAGCGTCTCGATGAGGAGGTCGCCCAGGGGAAGAAGCCCGGTCTCCTTCATGGCCTGCCGGTGGGCATCAAGGACGTCACTCCGGTCGCCGGCCTCCGCACGACGTTCGGCTCCCCACTCTACGCCGATTTCGTCCCGGACCAGGATGCCCTGGTCGTGCGGCGTCTCCGGGACGCCGGAGCGGTCATCCTGGGAAAGACCAATACGCCCGAGTTCGCCGCGGGAGGAAACACCTTCAACGAGGTGTTCGGCCGAACCTGCAACCCCTGGAACACGGCCCTCGCAGCCGGTGGCTCCACCGGCGGCGGCGCGGCCGCATTGGCATCGGGGATGATCACGCTGGCGGAGGGCACGGATCTCGGCGGATCGCTACGCATGCCGGCTTCCTTCTGCGGAGTGGTCGGACTCCGTCCATCGCCCGGGCTGGTCCCTACGCATCCAGCGGACTTTCTGTGGGACAACCTGTACGTCACGGGGCCCATGGCCCGCACAGCGCAGGATGTCGCGCTGATGCTCCAGGCCGTATGCGGGCCGAGTCCGTTATCTCCCAACCGGCAGTCGTCGGAAGGGCGGGACTTTGTCGCGGCAGTGCGACGGGGGCCAGCCGATGACCTGAGGGTGGCCTACGCTCCGGGCGTGGCGGGAGTCGCCGTGGATCCTGACGTCGAGCGGGTGTGCCGCGCCGCTGTGGAAGGGCTGGACAGGGTCGGTGGGTTGACCGAGCAGGTCGAATTCGATCTCTCGTTCGGGCGCGACGCCTTCCTGGCGATCCGGGGTCTGTGGATGGTGACTCAGCACTACTCCCGCCTGGGTCAGGTGGAACAGCTCGGACGCAATCTCCGCGGCAACGTGCGCGCCGGACTGGAGGTCACCACGGAGCAATTGGCCGCCGCGGAGGCTGCGAGAGGGCGCATCTGGGAGCTCTTTCGCCAGCTGTTCGAGCGATTCGACCACCTGGTGACGCCGTGCATGGCCGTGCCGCCGTTTCCCGTTGAAGAGGACTACCCGGAGACGGTCGGTGGGCGTCGGATGGAAACCTACGTCGACTGGTTCGCGCCGACCTTCATTCTGAGTCTGGCGGGACTTCCCGTGGCGTCCGTGCCGTGCGGGCTGGACGCGAACGGCCTCCCGGTGGGACTCCAGGTGGTAGGACCGCCGCGGGGTGAGGAAGCGGTCCTGGCCCTCGCCGGACGGATTCAGCAGCTCAGGCCGATCGGACCGCCTCCGCTGGTCCGGGCCTGAGCCTCGGCGCGCCCGGCCGGCCTCGGGCGCCGGCGCCGCCTCTCTAGGTCTTCCAACTCGGCGCCCCGCACCCCGGTGAGAGGCGTTCATGAGCCAGGTGTTTCACAGCACCAGGGAACCCCCTAGTCTCGGCACTCCGGCTTGGAGCCCCCGCCCAGGCCGAACGTACGACCTGAGTCCCGACGGTGAGCGCTTCCTGGTGGTGAAGACCATTGATCCACCCCCGTCCCCCCCAGTTCAACCTTGTGCTGAACTGGTTCAGCGAACTGGAGAGGCTGGTGCCCACAGAGGGCTAGGGGCTCTCTACGCCTCCGCTCCCCAATCCCTCATGAGCTGTACGAAGGCCGCGGCCCCCGCCTGGAGGCAGGGCTGGTAGCCACCACCGGGATCGGTCCACGCCGAGGCGAGATAGATCCCCTCGAAGGGCGTTCTGTTCGGCAAGCGATTCATATAGGCGTTCGCCAGCGACTGTTCGTAGCCGTAAATGGCCCCGTCGGGGTTCATCGTGAAGCGA
>JBDHKE010000374.1:0-2221 GCA_039586555.1 Gemmatimonadota bacterium
CGGTCACCAGATCCAGGATGCGGAAGGAATCGACGGTGAACTGCTTCTTCCCGGGAGGCAGGAAACGGATGAAGGTTCCGCCGGGTTTGGCCGCACCTTCGGGATAGGGGTCCGGGTTTTCGCTCGCTCCCTCGGGTTCGACCTGGTCCTGCCCGGGGAAAGGATAGATCAGGAACCGGGTCCGCGGCTTCAGAAGGACGTCGCAGGAGTACATCCCCTCCGCGAAGGCGTAGCGGACCGTGCTGGCGCCCGGGGAAAGGTAGTCGTAGCTGTGGTACAGCGTGGTGATCATCCCCCGCACCGCGTCCTCCGCCGTTTTCCCCGCGCCGCACACCGAATCCTCCCCCGCCTTCGAGCCCTCCGGCGTGTATCCCGGCTTGGAGGGGTCCTCCGCGTGGCACACGCCATTCTTCTTCATGTATTTGCAGTGCTTGACCTGGGCGTCTTGGCCGACGAGGGAGAAGCCCAAGGGGCAGAACCCCGCGTAGGCCCGGGTCCGGTTGAGATATGCGTTGTGCGGGCCCACGTGGGCGGGAACGCGATCGTCGACTTCGCAGAAGAGGACGGCGTCGGGAAACCGGGGCGCGAGAAGGGACCGCCGTTTTCCGATCTCGACCTCGCCGGGCACCGGGTCCCAGGAGGGGTCCTCCCCCTCGGCCCCGGTCTCGATCCGCATCCGGTCGACGCGGTACTCGGTGAAGAGCCCGTTCCCGTCGCCGTCGATGAAGCGCAGGGAGGTCTTCCCGAGCTTTACGAGAAGGCTGGCCGCCACGGCGATCTCCCACCCCTTCTCTCCCCGTCGCACGTGTAGCGGCAGGCGCCCGCGCTTCCCGCCGGGGTATTTTCCCGTGAACTTCTTGGCTTTCCCCTCCGTGAGCGGGACGGCGATGCGGACGGACCCGAGGCCGAAGAGGACGACGAAGCCTTCGGTGGGGACGGGAATCCAGGCGGCCTGGGGGATCTCTTCGGCCGTACGGAAGGCCACGATCTTCCCCCGAAAGGTCTCCCAGGTGTTGTATTGGGGCCCCTTGTCGACCCCGGCGGCGGAGCCGGAGAGCACGAGGAACCCCAGGAGGATCTGAACGAACCGCTTCATGGTCGAATCCGGGCCGGTCACCCCTTGGGGAGTTTCAGCACCAGGTCTTTCTTCGCGCCGTTCCGAAGGACCGTCAGGGTGATCGTGTCCCCCGGCCTCTTGGCCAGAAGGAGGTAGGCGAAGATCTGCCCCTTCCTCACGTGCCGCATCCAGCCGTCGATGCCGACCACGAGGTCCCCTTGGCGGACGCCGGCGTCCCGGGCGGCCCGGCAGGAGAAACGCGTGCCCTCGCGCATCAACGCCCGGACGCGGTAGGCCATCTCCCCCTCCTCGAGATCGAGCCGGGTCCGGACCTGCGGAACCACGGGGCGGATCGTCAATCCGAGGATCTTCTGCTGGATGTGCCCTGCCGAAGCGCGCCAGGTGAAGTCCCAGCGCCGCCTCCACCCCTCCGGGAGGGGAAGGGTCAGCGTCATTTCCTCATCGCGTCTGAGCACGCGCGCCGTAAGCGCCCCCTCGACGGGCGCCCGGTGCAGGACCCACTGCACGTCGGCGATGGAGACGACGGGTTGGCCTCCGATCTCAAGGATTGTGTCCCCCACCTCGAAGCCCGCCTTCTCCGCCTTGGAGTCCTCCTCCACCTCCTGCACGGTCGACGCCCGTTCGGGTTCGAGGTGCAGGCCGAGGACCCGGGGCATGGGGAAGTCCCACAGGTCCCGCTCGTGGAGGGGGAGTTCCTCCTGCCACCGCGCGAGGAGACGGCCCGGCCGGACCCAGTGGCACCACACGCAGTTTTGCGCGAGTTCCTTCTGGTCGCCCGTCTCCTCCGCTCGCCGGAATGTGCCCCGGAAGAGGGGATAGTCCTCGGGCGTCTTCCACCGGGGAGGGGGGCCCTTCTTTCCCTTGAGGATCCTTCGGTTGCCCGGGTAGGCCTCGTGCAGGGCGAGGACTCGCTTCAAGGTCTCCTTGAATCCTTCGATCGTGACGTCCTCCACCCCGCGCATGGCCGAGCGGGTACCGCACCGCCCGTAGATGGTGCGGTCGGCGTTGAAGAACATCATGTTCCAGGTCTGGCCGAAGTCGAGCTGGAAGAGGGTCAGGTCGAGCCCGAAGCACTGCACGAGCCGAACGCAGACGAAGCGGTCCAGGAGCTTCCCCAGTTCCTCGTCATCCCGACGGACAACC
>JBDHKE010000169.1:0-5852 GCA_039586555.1 Gemmatimonadota bacterium
TTGGGGAAATCCATGAAAATGGGGGGTCTTGAGAGGGGTTTTGCAAGCCGGAGGTCGCCGGTTCGAGCCCGGCTGGCTCCACTCTTCTAACATCTTGTGATGGTTGCGGTTAGGTAGGCCCTTCGTCGTCGAGTGCGATGAGGGGTCTACATGTTTGTTTGCATGTTCGCGTGCTTTTTCGGCGGGATTGAGGCTGGTCACCTGACGCTGAGGGGCTTCTGCACCACCCGGCCTGTGAACGCGATGCTGGCGGTCTCGCCCAGGTGAGATTCTTCCTGGTGGTCTGATACCGGCTCTGGACTTCATCCGCCAGAGACGGCCAGCTCGCCGGCGACTGACGGTTTCGTCAAGAGGCATCGGTTGGACTGACCGCACTCAGCTGGGACAGGGACCTCGTGTCCTCGGCATCGTGGACTCCTTTCGCCTAGGTCTTCAGAGGGGTCCCCGAAGGCGGGTCAACTTCGGGCTTCGCCGGAGGCGTGAGGTTTCCCTCCTAAGGGCTTTCGGAGGACACTCGGGGAGTGGTGCCACTACACTTGACAGAGCGACAGGCTTCTTCTATTATGTCACATATGTCGAATTATCAAACTATTGATTCTCGAACGCTTCCCGACCAGTTCAAGGCGCTGGGACATGCCCACCGCCTACAGATCTTCGTGCGGCTGGCCACCTGCTGCGTGCCGGGGATCGCATGTGCTGACGATGAGGGCGCGAGGCGCTGCGTGGGGGAGCTGGCCGCGGAGCTGGACATCGCGCCTTCAACCGTGTCTCACCATCTGAAAGAGCTGACCCGTGCAGGGCTCATCGCCACGAAACGGCACGGGCGGGAGATCCGCTGCTGGGTCGAGCCTCAAGTGCTGCGCGAGTTGGGCGACTTCTTCTTGGGATTCGTTGCCCAAGCCGGCGGCGCGAGAACCAGGAGGAGCTGTAATGAAGAATACATCACCGGATGAGATCCGGACCGCGGTACGTAGTGCCTACGGTCAAATAGCAGTAGAGGGGCAGACGGGATGCGGTTGCGGCTGCGGCGAAGAGTCGGTCGTGTCACCTGAACCACCAGCTGCGGCAATCGGATATTCGTCGAGCGAGATCGCCAGCGTACCCGAGGGTGCCAATCTGGGACTCGGGTGTGGCAATCCCGGCGCAATCGCCTCACTCCAACCCGGCGAGACCGTGGTAGACCTCGGCGCGGGTGGCGGGTTCGATTGCTTCCTCGCCGCTCAGCAGGTGGGTGAGTCGGGTCGAGTGATCGGGGTGGACATGACGCCCGAAATGGTCACCAAGGCCAGAGAGAACGCGCACAAGGCCGGGCTATCCAACGTGAGTTTCCGATTGGGTGAGATCGAGCACCTGCCGGTCGCGGACGAAAGTGCCGACGTCATCATGTCCAACTGCGTCATCAACCTTTCGCCCGAGAAGCCGAGGGTGTTTCGCGAGGCGTTCCGCGTGCTGCGGCCCGGTGGCCGCTTGGCTATAGCCGACGTGATCGCCACAGGTCCGTTTCCCGAAGGGCTGAGGGACGACCTCAAGGCGTACACGGGCTGTGTGTCTGGCGCCGTCCTCGCCCAGGAAATCGAGTCAATCCTGGCGGAGGCGGGTTTCATTGACATCAGCATCAGGCCACAAGACGAGCGCCGCGAGCTGGTGCGCGACGGGTCTCCAGACGGGAAAATCGGAGACTACGTGGTATCGGCCTTGATCGAAGCCCGCAAACCTTGAAGCGTGCCGACTGCAGCACCAAATCGAGGGGCGCGCCGAAACGCCGTCCCGGCTAGCGCCCCCTTGCCCGAAAGGAGGAGGCCGAGCAATGAAGAGTCGAACAAGGGTCATCGGGATGGCAGGCGTGCTCGTGAGTGGAGCGCTTGCGTCGAGCTTGCTCCTCGGCCAGACCCAAACACGGGTCGCGTTCCCCGAGGGCTACAGAGACTGGACCCACGTGAAATCAGCGGTGATCCTTCCGGGCCACGTTCACTACAACGCTTTCGGTGGTGTCCATCACGTGTACGCCAACGACGAGGCGCTCGCGGCGCTGAAGGAAGGCACACCCTTCCCAAAGGGCGCCGTTCTCGTCTTCGACCTTCTCCAGGAGGTGGTGGAGGACAACGCCGTCACCGAGGGCGTTCGCAAAGTGATAGGGGTGATGGTAAAGGACCCTGACCGCTTTCCGGAGACCGAAGGATGGGGCTTCGAGGACTTCAGGCAGGGTGACGCAGGCCAGCCCTCCGTGACAGACATGCGACAGCAGTGTCTCTCCTGTCACGAATCTCAGAGAGCGTCGGACTACGTCTACTCGACCTACCGCCAGTAGTGCAGGGTGCCGAGGCTCTCCGATCGGACTGTAGATCCCCCTCGGAGCCGGGGGGCGCTAGACGATGAGGACTCTGGTCTTCGCCGTAGCAGGCTACAACCTCGCCGAGACGGGCAGAATGATCGAGATCGCCCGGGCGGCCCGTAAAGGTTTTGGCGTTCTCTTCATTAGCTACGGCGGGCAATTCGAGGAACTGATCCAGCGGGAAGGCTTCACCCTGAGACGGATGCAGCCGCGTCTGACCGAGGGTAAACTGGCCCAGCTGAGGAAGGTGCTCAGCGGGGAAACGTGGAACACGGTTGGGTACCTGTCGGCTCGGGAGCTGGCACCGCGGGTCGTGAACGAGATCGAGCTGTTCGAGGAGATCGATCCAGCCGCCGTTCTCACCGGGTGGTGCTTGAGCGTCACGATCTCGACTCGGGCGGCCAGGGTCCCCTTCGTGAATGTGCTGCACTCGACGAGTATCACCGAGTACTACGAAGCGGGCCTACAAACCTGGCCGGACCGGCTCGCCTTCCCTTGGCTGCGCTCGCTGGTTTCGGACGAGCGGCTGAACAAGCGAATCAACAGACGGATTCTCACGGCCGCCTTCCCCGTCAGGCCATACAATACAGTGGGAAAGAGATACGGGCTCAGCAGCTTCGCCAACTTCATCGAGCTGATAGAGGGCGACTACACCCTGCTTGCGGACATACCGGAGTGGGTCGGCCTACCGCACCTCCGCCCGAACGTCCGACACGTCGGTCCCCTTCCCGCGAGGATCGACGTACCGATCCCGAAGGAGATTGAGGAGCTGCCGCGGGACAGGCCCACCGTCTACTTCGCGATGGGGAGCTCCGGGAAGCCCAAGCTGGTGGCGGACATTATCGACGGGTTTGGAGGCAAGCCGTACCGGGTGGTTGCTCCGGTGAGATCGCTCATCGACGAGATGAAGGTCGAGGTGCCTCCCAACGTTGTTGTGACCGGGTTCCTTCCTGCGCACCGCGTCAACCCGATGGCAGACGTCTCCGTGATCCACGGTGGCCAGAACACGGTCATGAACGCCTGCCTTTCTGGCACGCCGATCGTCGGGATGGGAATGCATCCAGAGCAGGAGGCCAACCTCGAGGCCTGTGTTCGCAAAGGGTTCGCCGTCCGGCTGAACAAGTGGAGGGACAAGGCCTCTGACGTGCTGGATGCGGTGGACAGGATGCTCCTTGACGAGAAAGCAAAGGCGGAAGCGATCGGGTTTCGGGATCAGCTTGTGCGCTGGGACGGTCCGGCGAACGCCGCCACCTTCCTGCGCGAGACTTTCGGGGAGGGTGCAGGCGGCGAGGGCACCCGAGCACGCTCTGGTGGGAGGTAGCGATGTCAGGTGACCTGGTAGTCATCTATGGAACCGACGCGTGTCCGTACACTGCGAAGGCTCGTGAAGATTACGCCGAGCGAGGGTTCGAGGTCGAGTACATCGACATCTTCTCGGATCCGGCCAAACTCGACGAGATGCTCGAGTTGACGCAGGGAAGGAGGCAGCAGCCGGTCATCGTCGAAGATGGGACTGTGACCATCGGGTTCGGAGGTACCTGAGGCGTCTGACTACGGCTGGTCGGCCGCAAGCTATGAAGACGGGCTAGTCCCGTGTGACTCAACGGGGATCGAGGAATGCTCACGGCATTCTTCCGCTAGCCTCATCCGTACCACGGTTTCTCGTCCATCTCCACCTGCAGCCCGTCCAGCAGCTTGTTGAGGCCCGCGAACACGTCCACCACGGCCATGAGCTCCAGCACCCCCTCATCATCCAGTCCCAGCTTCCGCACCGCGGAAGTGTGAACGGTGATTCAATACTCGCATCCGCTCACAGCCGATACAGCCACGGCAATGATCTCCTTGGTCAGGGGATCGAGCTGGCCTGGCTGTTTCATGACGGTCTTGATCTTGTTCCAGTTGGCCTCGAGGTAGGCCGGGTTGGGTGCCATCGCCTTGTACATGTTCGGGACGAAGTCGATTCCCAGTCCCTCCCTGATCTCCTCGTAGAGTTCCTTGACCCTGCCCGTCGCTTCCTCTTCGGGGATCATCTTGGCGGACGCCATGGCGGACCTCTCCGTGTGGGTCGGAAGTGGAGTACCCTAGCTCCGTTATTATGCAGCTCTGCGGGCACAAGGACTAGCCAGGCGGTAGTAGGATCTCCTCGTACCCTTCACGCTTGGCGACATCAAGCGCGGAATCCCTGTAGGTGGCCTCGGGGTTGACCTCGGCTCCGCCTTCGAAACAGCAGACGGACACCGTTTCGACTGTGCCAACCACCGCCCAGGTGACGGCCGTCCACATCGAAGCTGCGCCGGGCCTCCTTCACGAGGACTGCCGTGGAGGAGCATTGTGCCGGGAAGGATCAGGAGAACCCAACCAGTTTCCTGAAGCGGGGTCACGGAGCCCTCCACTCCTTCAGCCACGACTGGGCGAGGACTTCCTCTTTCACGAAAGGGTCGTTCCGTACAATCTCTTCGGCTGACGAGAGGTCCGCCGCCTCAAAGACGATCAGCCCCCCGGACCGATCGGCGAACGGCCCTCCGATGTAGCCCGGCGAACGATGGGCATCCCAATACTGCACATGCTGGGGGACGGCCTGAGGGATGGCCCCGGATTCCGCCACCATGAAATAGAAGAACGCGAACTTCCTCATGCGATTTCAGCCTCCATCGTCGCACTTAGCCTGAACGGTCGGGGTGATGGGTACAGAACGTACTTGGGTGATCGTTTACAGTTCTCCTGGTAGCCTAGGGGCTCCCTCAACCGGGAGTGCCCGATGCCGTGGAGGACTTCAACCGTGGAGAACGAACGCGCCCGCTTCGTAGTGGAGGCCGAGCTCTCCGATCTTTCCCACGCCGAACTCTGCCGACGATACAACATCAGCCGGCCCGCTGGCTACAAGTGGATTCGACGGTACCAGGACGAGGGTCCGGGAGGGCTTCAGGACCGCTCTCATCCTCCCCATTCCTGCCCACACTCCACCCCGGCTCGCGTGGTCGAGCGGGTGCTTGAGATCCGCGACAAGCGCGGCTGGGGAGCCCGGAAGATCCAAGCGAAGCTCGTGAAGGACCCCACCATCGACTCCGCCCCCAGTGTCGACACGGTGAACCGGATCCTCGACCGCCACGGACGCATCGAGCCCCGCAAGCCGCGGCGTCGGCGCACACATCCTGGCCCGCCACTCCCGATTCCTCCGGAGCCGAACGCCACCTGGACGGCCGACTTCAAGGGCGAGTTCCGGACTCGGGACAGCCGCCTCTGCTTCCCTCTCACCGTGCAGGACGGCCACTCCAGGTTCCTGCTCGAGTGCCGCGGGATGCTCCGTCTCGACATGCAGGCCACCCTGCGCCGCTTCCGGTACCTTTTCCGGCGCTACGGGCTACCGCGGCGGATCCGGACCGACAACGGCCATCCCTTCGCTTCCACGGCCATCGCTGGGCTCTCCCAGCTCTCTGTCTGGTGGATCTCGCTCGGCATCGCCCCTGAACTCATCGAGCCTGGCAAGCCTCAGCAGAACGGACGTCTTGAGCGCATGCAT
>JBDHKE010000375.1:0-1351 GCA_039586555.1 Gemmatimonadota bacterium
CACTCACCGAAACGATGATCCGCTGGCGGCCCAGGAAGTGCCCTGCCAGCTGGCCAGGTCGGTGCAGGATCGGCATCGGGCCCGCAGAAACGGAGAGACGCAGGAACAGCTGCGGGAGGTGAGGCAGAAGCTGGACCGCAGTCGCAAGGAGCTCGAGGCGGTGCGGGCCGAGCGAGCAGCGTTCGAGGCGGCCAACGAGCAGCACCGCCTCGGACAGGAGGACGACACGCGAGGCCGGCTCGCCGCGGAGCGGGAGCGGCTGGCGGGCCTGGAGATGGAATTTCGGGCCTTCGAGAAGCAGCTGGAGGACGTACGGGAGCAGCTTTCCGAGGAGCCGGAGTGGCTCGAGGCGGACGGCTCGTCGGAAGACTCCGAGGGCGCGGAAGGGGCGCGAAAGCGCAACCCCATGCATGTCGAGCTCAAGAAGTCGGAGCTGGAGGTGCTTTCGGCTCTGACGGTCAAGCGGAAGCTCCGGTCCGACTACCAGGCCCGGGTGGACGCGCTCGAGAACCGGATGGCCGAGTTTCCGAAGCTTCAGGCGCAGTGGGTGGAGCTCCAGGCGAAGGAGTCCACACTGCAGACCCGGGTGGAAGAGCTCGGAGCACAGGCAAAGGTGGCGGAAGGGGAGTGCCTGGAGAGGGTCGCGCGAGGGACCCTGATTCTCCAGATCGTTGTTCCACCCGAATACCCGCTACGTCCCCTGCAGCAGAAGCGGGCGTTGTTCTGGGGAGCTGGACTCCTCATCGGACTGGGGCTCGGCGTCGTCATCGTACTGGTGAGGGATGCCCTGGACCGGTCGTTCCGCAGCGCAGGGGAAGTATCGGCCGCCACCGACGTGCCCGTCCTGGGTTCGGTCTCGAAGATCGAGACCCTCGGGGAGCGGGAGATGGAGAGGAAGAAGGAGCGGTTCGCTCTGGCAGCCGTGGTGCTGCTGGTGGCGATGGTGGGGGCCGGTGTGTTCTTCCACGTCAGCTACGACGCGGAGATCAGCTCCCTGGTGGACAGCGCGTTGATGATGGTGAAGTAACCAGGTTTTCGGGGGGGCGACCCCGGAGGAACCACAGGTCTCGCCATGTATCAGCACTACTACGGGCTCAGCAAGATGCCCTTCAACACGACGCCGGACACGAGGTTCTTCTTTCATTCCGATCAGCACCAGGAAGCGCTCAGCTCCCTGATCTACGCGATATCGGAGAGGAAGGGCTTCGTGCTGATCACGGGTGAGATCGGCTCCGGCAAGACCACGATCTGCCGTGCCCTCCTGAACCGGCTCGATCCGAGCACGAAGGTCGCGGTGATCACGAATACCCGCCTCACCGGCAAGCAGCTGCTGCAAGCGATCTGCGAGGAG
>JBDHKE010000375.1:1364-2475 GCA_039586555.1 Gemmatimonadota bacterium
GGATTCCGGGCAACGTGGGGAAGGTGACCCTGTTCTCCGAGCTGAACGCCTTCCTCGTCGATCAGTACCGGATGGGACAGAACGTGGTGCTGATCATCGACGAGGCCCAGAACCTGCGGCCGGAGGTGCTCGAGGAGGTCCGCCTGATCTCCAACCTGGAGACCGAGCGCGACAAGCTCCTCCAGATCATCCTCATGGGCCAGCCCGAGCTGCGAGACATCATCGACCTTCCCGAGCTGAAGCAGCTGAAGCAGCGGATCGTCCTGCGCTTCCACCTCTACCCTCTCACCGAACGTGAGTCGAAGGACTACATCTTCCACCGGCTGAAGGTGGCCGGCGCCAACGGGACGCTCAGGTTCACCAAGGGAGCCCTGAAGGAGATCTACGGCTACTCCGGCGGCATCCCGCGGGTGATCAACATCATCTGCGACAATGCCCTGTTGCTCGGCTTCGTGCGGGAGACGAAGAAGATCAGCGAGGACATCGTCCACGAGGTCATCCGGGACCTCGAGGGCGCCAGGTCGGAGGAGTAGTCCGATGGGGAAGATCTTCGAGGCACTCAAGAAGGCGGAGAAGGAGCGGGAGCGCCTGGTCCGGAAGGGCGGCGAAGACGCCGCCGGCCTCGGCGGCGAAGAAGGCGAGTGCGACCCGCACCTCGTCGCGTACTTCGACCGGATGTAACCCATCAGCGAGCAGTACAGGACGCTTCGGACCGCCATCATGGGGCTCAATCCGGAGGAACCTCCGAAGTCCGTGGCCATCACCTCCGCGCTGCGGGGAGAGGGCAAGTCCCTCACCACCCTGAACCTCGCGATCACCTTCGCCCAGGCGGAGGGAGCGAAGGTGGCGGTCGTGGACGCGAACCTCCGGGACCCCTCGGTGCACAACCTCTTCGGCGTGGACAACCAGAGGGGCCTCTCCGACTTCCTCTGCGGGAACGTGATGCTGGAGCTCATCCTCCAGCGCACGCGGCACCCGAACCTGTGGATCCTGCCCGCGGGCTCGGAGGGCGGCAACCCGACGGACCTCCTCGCCGAGAAGCGCATGCAGGACCTGGTGTCCCGCCTCTCCCGGGACTTCACCTTCGTCCTGATCGACACGCCGTCTCTCG
>JBDHKE010000057.1:0-23422 GCA_039586555.1 Gemmatimonadota bacterium
GCACACGGTCCCGCGCTATGGAGCCGGTGCCATGGCCGAAAGCTGCCTACCCGAGTTCTTCACCGAGGAGCAGCTCCAGCACTACCGCGAGCTGACTCACCGGTACCCGCTGTGGTGTGGGCATTGGCCCAAGGAGCAGCTCACGGATCCTGAGGCCGGATCTTGGAATCCCTGGCGCTGGATCGGGCCGGAGATCGTGGCGTCTGAGGATCCGTTCCTGGCAGTCGAGTTCGACGATGTGCCGACCGCCGACTTAATGCCCGCCCCCATCTTCTGGTTGAGGGAGGGGGAAGAAGAGGCGATGTGGCTTGAGCGCATCGGGGCCGTAGAGCCGCCGATCTACGCTGCCTGGTTTGCAGCCATCAATTACATTTCTTACCGGTGGACTCGCGATGGGATCGCGGCTCGAATCGATAGGCCCAGTGCACGCCATCAGCGCCAAGAGTGGGCCGAGGAGCTGAGCAACGCCCTCGTGTCGCGGCTCGGCCTTACCATCTTCAGGCTTCGCCAGGAGGTACTTCAGGCCTCGCGAAAGAGTGGTCGCGAAGACCAGATCGCGGCCCTGGAGGAGCAGTGGCTCCAGCTTGGCCGCAAGGTCGGCGTGATTCCCAGTGTCAAGGGAGGCCCGGACTGCACTCTTTCTAACGACTTCCTGCGCCGTCTAGTTGAAGAGGCCAAGGCCCTGGTGACCGAATGCCAGGATTACACCTGGGAGCCGGAACACGAGGACCATGTTACCTCCCTTCGCATCGGTGAAGAGTCGGATCTGCTTGACGAGAGCTTCCAGGCGTTGGTGGAGGAGCAGATGAAGCGAGATCCGGCTGGCGCGCAGGCCAGGATGATGCGGCGTCTGAGGAAAAGACAGGCCGAGCTGGACATCAAATCCTGGATGCGTGTCCTACGCTTCCCCATGCTGGGCCTGGAAGAGATTCGGGCGCTGGCGTCAACCGCGCGCACGGCTCCTCGCACCATCGCCCTGGACCTCACTTCCGGTAGGCTTCCGATCAGGGGTCCTGCGGTCAGTTGTTGGGCCTGGGGGGCCCGGTCTTGTACTGCGGCTGTCTGATGCAAGGTACGGTGCGTACGAGCTGGGCGCTACGGCGTCGCAGCTGCCCTAGCTTGCCCCGCTTCCCAGGCCCTCAGTCCTACCCGACACACCGGGCAGTACCGCACCAAGGCGAGCTTCTCCAGCTGCACGGTGCACCCTCCCAGCACATGCGCCTGTGCGCTCGGGAGGCGCTCCTGCATCTCCCAGTACTCCTCACCGAAGGCTGGCAGACCGTAGACAATCGGCACCAGGTCCAGCTGCAGCTCCGTGCCGTGCACGTGGCAGTGGGTCTGCTCGGTGCGCGCGTCCTTCACGAGGCTGCTGAGGAGCAGCACTGTGCCGAGGAGGATCAGGAAGACGGCTGATCCAACGACGGCGAAGTCTGCGGGGTTTGTGCTGCTCTCCATCTACTGCCTTACGTCCACCGTTTCAGCAAGCAAGTTGGGCGCGCGCTCGTCGTCAGGCTTTCTCGACTCGGTCCTTGCCTGATGGTGTTAGATGGCGAATCTCGCTACTGCCAGAACTTCCACCACTTCTTCTCTCGGTTCGCCGTCACCGGTCCGCTCACGATTTCGAGTGCCCGTTGTCGCGCATAGTCCCTAGCGGAAAAACGTTCAGTTCCTTCGGGCGTCGGCCTGATCCACGGATCTTCTCCGAACAAGAGGTAGCTGGCCATGAGGTCGGCGACGCTCTTACCAGGTTCATGAAGATCGAGCAGGGACTTGTCCACGATTCGCTTGGCGTGCCCCAGGGCTTCACCATAAGTCTGAAACACCCCTGCACTGTAGCGCTCGTTCTCATCCATGTAGTGGTAATTGTCGTCGACCAGGACCTCATAGGTCGAATCGGTGGAGGGTGTCCCCTTGCCGGTGCTGTCGTGATCCACGATTGATTCTCCTCTGGCTTTGCCTCCATCCACTCTCCTGAAGCCATATAACGGCTATGCGGTTCTGCTGCGCGGCGCGCGGCTCACCGCACACGAAGTGTGCGACCCGCCAAGCCACCGCGCCAGGAGCAACCGCGTGTTAGATCCTATGTCCGCTCCGCCGAACCTCGCACGGATAGAAGGTTGCCGGTAGCTCCGTCTCCCGGCCCTCTACTTCCGAAGCCGCGCTTCGCGAACCCCACCTGCTTGGCCAGCCCGATCGCTGGCTCAGGGGACAGTGTGCCCTCTCGCCTGAACCTTGACTTATCCGCCCTCATAGAAGGTGGCACGGCCGGACTCAGGTGCGGAAAACCAAGGATGCGGACCAAACTGGTTGCGAGGAACTGGTTCGCCCCGGGTCACGTACCATTCACACCCTCGCACGACTGACGAGAGGTAGCTTCTGAGCATGGGGCCCAGACGCAGAACGTGCGGGAGCCAGCGAATCGCAGCAGGGAAGTCCTGAAGCACGTGAGGATAGACTGCGATTCGCAGAACGCAGCGTTCGTCTTCAACCGACAGGATTCGCCACGACACGAATGACGATGGCCCGTCCGGCCGACCGATGTCGAGATCATAGCCGACCCCGTCGATCCATTGACAGAATCGGCGCTCAAAGACCCACCCACTGAGGTAGTGGACCTCGTCCCGAGAGGCATCGCCGGGCCAGACCGTCACGGGATTGGCTGCACAGAAGGGATGGAAGTCCTCAAGGTTGCCTGGCTTCGAGATCGCATCCCAGACCTTACTCCTTGGAGCAGGGATCGGCTGTGCGACCGAGATCGGCCACCGGAAACCGGGCTTGGCATCGTCCCACTGCTGCACACCTCGCTCCTCCAATAGTGCCACCTGACTCCTTTTCGACCGCCTGTCCGGCAGTCCACGACAACGCAATCCACGGTTGTTGCGCCGCATGTCGCGCTCTGTACCAGAAGGGCCTACTGGGCAGACGCGTCACAAGGACTGACCAAGCAGGCGTGACAGCGCCTCTTTGCGCGCACGGGACAGCGTCACCCGAGTTCCGTCTGTGAGGATCACGATGTGTGAACCGCGACTGTACGGCTGGATTTCGCGAACGCGGTCCAGGTTCACGATTGCCGATCGGCTCACCGCGAAGAAGCAGGCAGGATCCAGTCGAGCCGCCAGGGACTTCAGCGATTCGCGTATGAGGTAGACCTTCTCGCGTACATGGAGCTTGGCGCAGTAGTCCGCAGCCTCGATCCAATCGATCTCGTCCACTCTGACGAGGAAGATCCTTCCTCTTTCCTTTACCACGATTCGGGAGGCGAACCTTTGGCTCTCAGCGTTCGGGTCCATCCGGGCATGAATGGACTCCGCCCCGGGTCGCTCTTCCAGCCCGACTGCTTCGAGCAAACCGAGGAGCCGAGCGCGAAGATCGCTCATGCCGGTCTGACGTCTGGCCTCCTTTGCTCTGGCAATCGCGTCAAGGAAGCGCTTGTCACCGAAGGGTTTGAGCAGGTAGTCGAGCGCATGGACGTCGAAGGCGCGGAGCGCGAATTGGTCGTAGGCGGTGACGAAGATGACTTGCGGCATGCGGTCCGGCCCGACCGCGCGGAGTACTTCGAATCCATCCATTCCCGGCATCTGGATATCCAGGAGCAGGAGATCGGGCTCGATCTGCTCGATCGCGGCCACGGCTGCGCGGCCGTCGCTGCACTCACCGACAACCTCGATATCGGGATCCCTCTCGCAGAGATCCTTGAGCCCCGCACGCGCCAACGGCTCGTCGTCCACGATGAGAACGCGGATCGGATCCCTCATTGCGGCTCTCGCTTCGCAAGCGGTACGGTATGAAACGGCAGTGTGATGGTGACGGTGGCCCCGCTGGGCGACGTGTCCTCCACGTCGATTGACGCCCGGTCTCCGTAAAGCTGGGTCAGCCTCCTGCGCGTGTTGCTGATTCCCACTCCAGTGCCCCTGCGTGCCCCAGCCGTGCCGCTGAAGCCAGGGCCGTCATCGGAAACCCGCAGCCGCAGCGCCCCTTGGTCTTCACGGGCGGCAACCGTGACGGTCGTCGCGGCAACTCGGCTCGCGATGCCGTGGCGGATCGCGTTCTCGACGATCGGCTGCAGTACGAGATTGGGGACCATGGCGTCGAGCGTGTCACCGTCCACGTCGATCCGCACTTGGAGGCGGTCCTGGAAGCGGACTTGCTCTATCGTCAGGTAACGCTCAATGAACTCGAGCTCACGCTTCAGCTTCACTTCCTGATCGGTGGAGCTGTCGAGTACGTATCGCAGCAGGTCACTCAGTCCCTCCAGCGTGTCCACCGCCGCTTCTTGTCTGGCACCCCGGACTAGCATCGCGACGCTGTTCAGCGCGTTGAAGAGAAAATGTGGATTGAGCTGCATCCGCAGTGCCTGCATCCTGGCATCGGCAAGCTGCGCGCTGAGTCGAGTCGCCGCGAGCTGCCGCTCCCGCAGACGTCGATAGTACTGGAAGATGTGCGTCCCCCCCAGGATCGCTCCGTAGATGAAGACGTGGACCGGGAGTTCCAGCGCTGCCAGCGCAAACAACGGATCCCACGATGCCATCCCGACCCGGTCCAGCCGGGTTCCCTCGCGGATCCCGGGCTGCAGCCCGAACCGGACTCCGGTGTGCACGAGCGACATCATCACGGCGATGGCCAGGTGTATGGAGCATCGGGACACTACACGACGGCGCTCGATGGGATAACGCGCCGACAGCCACACCACGAGAGGAGCGTACAACGCCCACAGGTACCAGAACGGCATCACGAAGGCGACCGTGCGGAGGAACGGGGGCGGTTCCCCCTCCAGGCTCGCAATGATGTGCAGCCAGGCTGCCGCGGCGACGCCGAGGACCGTGGCCGCGATTACCAGCTGCACGAGCCGCCATATGCGACGCGGCACCGTGATCCAGGGCGCTACCATGTCCGCTCTCGCGCGGAGTCGGACGCTGAGGCGTCGGAAGTCCCTGGGCTGGTGCCCCATTTGGCACGCCAACGGTGTTCGATCCGTTGGAGAAAGGACGGGAACACGACGAGCCGCCGTACGGGATCGATGAGTCTCATGTAGTGGGGCGTGACCCAGCTGACCCGAACGGCGTATACCCCCCAGTACAACGCGTATCCGGTCTCCTCCGGCTCGAGCGCGAACGCATACAGGGCGTTGGCAGCACACGTCTGTATCTCGAGCAGCGCTTCGCGCTCGAAGTAGTAGACGAATCCGTGCTCCCCCGGCCGGTAGATCGACCGCGCGCGGTCGGACTCCGTGAGTCGTTGACGCATCGAGGACAAAGTGTCTATGCACTCGTCCCTTGCCAACCCGAGCACGCGGGCCATGAGCATGTAGGCGGTAACGGCCGCCGCTAAGGTGACCGTCTCGTGCCCGGTAACCCCTCCAGCCATCGACGCGTGCACGTCCACGAGGGTCCTGCCGGTCCCGCCACCGGAAAGGTGGGCGACCCACACATCGTGTGGCGGTACATCTGCCAGAAGGGCGTGGACACGGAGATCCATGGACAGATACGGCACGTGCGCGCTAGGCCGGTACCGGCCCAACGTGAACGGCCACAGGCACGCGAAGGTGACAACCGCTGCGGCCAGGACGCCGCCCGTGCGAGTGAGAGCGCCCCTTATTCCCCCAACGCCACGTCCGGCGCCGACGAGCCCAAACGCCCCGGCGGCGACCAAGACATAGGGGCCAATCCACAGGGGCCCGATGAGACCGTCGCCAATCAACGCACCGCAGGCGAGCCACGGCGTCCACGCGACGAGCCTCCGTGGTGATCGGTGGCAGCCGGTCACGACACCTGCGGCAACGAGGCTGACCGCGGCGGTGTTCCCGAGCAAAACGGGCGACACGTCCGCGTGCGACGTCACGAGGAGGCGGAGTACCGTGGGTAGCGATCCCGCACCAACCCCGACGGTGAGCAGGGCGCCTCGCGCGCTGGGTCTTCGGAGCATGCCGGCCGTCAACGCCGTCCGTGAGCGACGAAGTCGAGTTGCGGTGACTCCATCGTTTCGAGCCCCCCATCATCAGTGTCCTTGCTCTCGTCATGATCACGGATCGAAGATCCTGGTACAACTCGACTGCAGTGAAGGGGGCCAGTTGTGCAGCCAGGTCGTGCTGACCCGCAGCCAGCAATTCCATCGGCGACTCGACAAAGGCCTATTCCCGGGCGGCCAGTTGGTGGTGCGCGCTCGGGGCGAAGAGCTGCTAAACGGCGCAATCGGCATCGCCTGCGGACTGCGCGACGACGAAGGAGAGCGCATCCCGGTCACGAACGTGACTCCATTCCAGGCGATGTCGGCGTCGAAGCCGCTAGTCGCCTTTTGCCGTTGCACTCCTCGAGGATCGCGGACTCGTCGATGTGGAGCGTCCCGTCACACACTACGTTCCGGAATTCGGCCGCGTAAGGAAAGGCAGAGATCACGCTCCACGAAGTGCTGAAGCACCGCAGCGGCGTAGTCATCCCTCACCTGTGGGATTCCCCAGGCCTGTGGCCGGACTGGGGCCGTGTGCAAGAGACATCTGGAATGCGAAGCCACGTCATCGTCCCGCCACGTCGTGACCTCCGAGCCGACACTTCTTGGGACCAAGCCAATACGAACGTGCTACGAGGGTGTTGTCGTCCTCGTCCCTGCGCAGGCGCAGCGTCGAGGCCGTTGTGGAGGGGGACATTCATTCGCCTTTGAGGGAACGGGCCACCCGGAACCCCGAGTTGTTGCAACGGTCGTTTCTCACCCAAGAGCTGCGATGCGTCGCTCGAATCTCGAATGCACTGCCGCCCCACCTTCCACCTCGAAGGATCCGTTCGTCTCCGACCATGACGTAGGGGTTCCTCAGGGATCTGGCGCCGTAAGGACCGTAAGTGTCACTCACCCACTCCCACGCATTCCCGCTCATGTCGTACAGGCCCAGCGCGCTGGGCAGGTAGGTTCCCACGGGTAGAGTTCGTCCCTCGTATGCTCCCCTGTCTAGGTAGGGGTATTCACCGACGTCGGCATTGAACACGATCTCCGAAGATCTGGCAGTGTTCTGGCCGTTCCCGAACCTGACCTCGCGTCCGCCCTCTCGCGCCGCATACTCCCACTCGGCTTCTGTCGGGAGCCGATAGCCCCTGACCGTGGTGACGTCACTTGTAGGCTCACCACTCACGTCCAACAGCGCCCCACTCTCCTCGTCATAGGCGGGTGGCAATCCCGCGCTTCGACTGAGCCAATTGCAGAAGCGGATGGCATCATCCCAGGAAACGGAGACGACGGGGTGATTCTCCGTCTGCGCGAAGCCCGGCGTCCGCCAGTTCGTGTGCGGATTGTAACCCGTCCACGCGCGCGCTTCGGCATCCCAATACCCGGCTCCACTGAGGCGAAGAATCTGTTGGTGGAGCCCTTTCATCTCCTCCTCCGAGACGGCTCCTGACGCGAATTGCCCCATGATATTCCTGTACGTTTCCAAGTCCATTGGGCCTTCAGCCGACGTCCTGTAACCGGTCTCCTCGACGAATGCCCTGAACTGGGCCACCGTTACTTCGTGTCGCTGGAGGTAGAAGTCGGTCAGCGTAACCGAATGAACTGGCCGTTCGTCAGCATTGCCCTCATCGAAGGCGTCCCCCATCTG
This sequence comes from Gemmatimonadota bacterium, assembly GCA_039586555.1. Classification (GTDB taxonomy): domain Bacteria; phylum Gemmatimonadota; class Gemmatimonadetes; order Longimicrobiales; family Gaopeijiaceae; genus JBDHKE01. The sequence goes on from JBDHKE010000057.1 coordinate 7,580, forward strand.
AAAGGTCCCGCCGCGGACCAGCACGAGGTCCTCAGGCCCAATACCTCCACTGGTGATCTGGCCACGGCCCACAACCGGAGTCCCAAAGGTGAGGAGCCATACGAGTGACCAGACGATCCCGAACTCGGACGCCCCAGCCTTCACTGTCGTCACATTCGACTTCATCGTTGCACGCCTCATGAGGCCTCCTCCGTTTGGCGGTGGGTCTCCCAGCTGGTCTCGCAGACACGGACACCTACATGGGCCGAGGCGCCGGTGCCTCCCCGGCCACTCGACGCTGCGCTCCCGGGTAAGGCGAGACCTCGCGTGCGGGCCTTGCGCAACACAACCGTGCCTGACCCCATGTTTCGAGGCCGACCACCGCGAGTACAAGGGTCTTGCAGCGAACCCTTTCGTCAGTGCAGTCGAGGAGCCGATACGCATGGCGGGGATGTAACTCTCAACCGAGTTCGATTTGTTCGAAAGTCTCTGAAGCGCGAGAGCCCCTCCCGGTTTCGGGGAGGGGCTCGTTTGACTGCTGGGTCTACGACTCTGCTCGGAAACGGCGAACTAGTGTGGCCCCCTCATTCTCGTTCGAGTCGCCTGGTACACGTCCATGGTCCCCGCTCGATTGGTCCAGAAGTAGAGAGTGGTGCCGTCCCAGGAAATCGAGGGTCGGACTTCGGGCCCGGGGGAATTGATGTTTGGGCTCAGGTTCTTCGGAGTCTCCCAACCGGTCGGGTCTCGTCTGTCCTTCCGGCGGGAAACGAACAGGTCATTTCCCCCAAGCAAACCCTTGCATCCACTGTAGCGTTGAAATAGAAATGTCCGGTTTGGTTGAGATGGAAATGTCCTTTTTCGAGTTTGTTCGCTCCAGAGGGATCGGACGACTGTCTTTGGGGGATTAGTGGGTCAAATCGACGTGGGAGCGGGTGTCAAACTCAAGAAAAGCTCAGAGGATCGACCATGGTAACCCGACGTGAGTGGCTCAGGATCACCGCCGGCGCCGGCGCGGCGCTCGGCCTGAATGGCTGCCGTGCACCCGGGCGAGGGCCAGCGGCTGAAGGCGCGACGGTACCCGGCGCCGGGGACCTGATCATGCGGCCGGTCCCCTCGACCGGGGAGCTCCTGCCGGCGGTGGGTCTGGGCGGCGCCAACACGTTCTCGCGGGTCGCGGGCAGTGAGGACTTCGACGCGGTGCGCGGCGTCCTCGGGGCCCTGGTCGACGGCGGCGGTCGCGTGTTCGACACCGCCGCAGGGTACGGCGCCTCCGAGGAGGTGTCGGGTCAGATCGCCGAGGAGTTCGGGATCGCCGAGCGGATCTTCTGGGCGACCAAGGTCAACGTCGCCGGCCGGGGTGGTGGCTCGGCCGATCCGGCCGTCGCCCGGGCGCAGATCGAGCGGTCTTTCGAGCGCCTCCGCATCCCGGTGATCGACCTGATCCAGGTTCACAACATGGGCGATCCACCGACCCAGCTCGCGATCCTGGAGGAGCTCAAGGCCGCGGGCCGCATACGCTACACGGGGATCACGACCACGAGCGAGCGACAGTACTCCACACTCGCCGAGGTCATGCGCAACGAGCCCATCGACTTCATCGGCATCGACTACGCCGTCGACAATCGGACGGCCGAGGAGGTGATCCTGCCGCTGGCGCAGGAGCGCAGGACCGCCGTGCTCGTGTACCTGCCGTTCGGGCGGAGCCGGATGTGGGCGCGGATCGGCGACCGCCCCGTCCCCGATTGGGCGGCCGAGTTCGACGCCGGCACGTGGGCGCAGTTCATGCTCAAGTTCGTAGTCGCCCATCCGGCGGTCACGGTGGCGACCCCGGGGACCAGCAACCCCGAGCACATGCTCGACAACCTGGGTGGTGCCAGGGGCCGGCTCCCCACCGAGGAGCATCTCCATCGCATGGTCGAGTTGGTCGAGAGCCTGCCGAGCGCCTGAGGGGTTCGCCGCTCGCGAGCCCGTTCCTTCACCGGAAGGTCACGACCCGCTCGGCTCCCGGGTCCCCCGTGGGCTCCAGCCCCGTGAGGGTCTCCACGCGCTCCGTCCCGGGCTCGCCCACGTACATGGTGTAGCGGTCTCCCGCCTGGAAGACGCCCGGCCGGTGCCGGTCCCCCACGGTTCGCAGGGCGTAGAGCGTCTCGCCGGTGGCCTCGTCCGCGACCTGGATCACTGGGTTTCCCACGCCCTCCACCACCACCGTGGGAAGGTACGCCGCAGGCTCCCGGGCGTAGAGCTCCTCCTGGCCAGGGTGATGGGCCAGCCCGGGAACTGCTCCGCCCCCGGAGCCGACGGGTCCACCCAGCGGGGCCACAGCTCCGAGACGATCTCCCGGCTCCGCCGGTGGAAGCGGATGATCCCGTACCCTGGGGCTCGGTCGTAAAGAGCCGTGGGCTCCACGCCCATCTGTTTCGGGTTCGCCACCGCCTCCACGGTCACGCGGTTGCCGAAGCCGTCCAGGAACTCCCCGGTGTTCCGAGGCGCCCCCGGCCGACGGTTATGCCCCTCCTCGGGCGGATACCAGCGCCGGGGCCACAGGTTCGCGATGGAGGGCATGGCGAAGACCGCCCCGCCGTCTCCCCAGTCATCGATCCCGTAGCGGGCGAAGCTGGCCAGGTGCTGGTATCCGGCCACGTGGAAGGCAAACCTCTTCCGCATGCGGCTCAGGGCCGGGTTTCGGCCCGACTGGGGCCAGGCGTTGGAGTCCATGTCCTGGGCTTTCTTGTCCCCCTCGATGTACTCGTCCGGAAGGGCCACGTAGAGGCTCGGGATGCCCGAGCCGCTCATGGCGTCGGCGGGGATGGTAGCCACGTCGTTGAAGGGCGTCAGGGACAGGACCACCTTCATCCAGGCTGCGCCGGACCAGTCCGCGGCCCACGCCTCCAGGAAGCGCTCCTGGCGCTCGCCCAGGAGCACGGCACCAGGTACATCCGCCTGGGTAGCCGCGTCGAAGTCCGGGTTCTGGGTCCACCCGTTGACCACCTGGCCCTCAGGGGCGACGACGCTGGGTGGCGACTTCCACATGCGGTCCGAGAGGATCGCGAAGCTGAGGCCCGCGTACTCCAGGCCCGTGTGGAAGACGGTGATGCCGTTGGGGAGGGGCTCGGGGTCCACCGGATCCGGCAGGTGCCCGACCTGGGTGCGGTGCACGGCGTTGACCCACTCCGGGGGCATTCGGTATCCGCCCCGGTCCTGGACTGTGTGGTCTCCCCCCTGCTTCTGCAGCCCCTGTTGCCCCAGATGTTGCCATGGTAGACGTCGTGGTCGTCGGGAATCGTGACCGTTGGACGGTCTCCCATGAGGTCCCGGAAGGCCCACACGAAGCGGTACCAGTGGTACAGGTAGTCCAACGCCGCGACGTCCGCCGGCTGCCGGACCACCCCGGCCCGGCCCCCCTCGTAGACCTGGTCCCCCGAGAAGAAGAGCACGTCCGGGTCGTGCCAGGCCACCGCGGCGGTGAGCTCGTTGTGGGGGAACCAGATGTGGCTCGAGTTCCACTGACCGTCCCCGCCGGAGATGTAGTGACCGGTGAAGGCAGCCAGGACCAGCTCCTCCCGGACCCAGGGGACCCGTCGGATCACCCCTTCGTACGTGTGAGGCGCGGGCCCCTCCCCCGTGACCGGGTCGTAGACCACGCGGTAGGGGGTCTCCCTGGAGCCGTCCCAGCCTTCCACCCGGAAGTGGGCCGTCCAGCTCCACTCCTCCACGGGTGCCCGGGCGACCTCGGTCCAAGTGCCGTCCCGCTGCACCTCCAGCTGGGCGTCGGGTGTCGGCGGGGCCGAGGGGCCCGAGTTGGGCGGTCATCTTGAGAACCCCGTCGCTCAGGGTGTGTAGGGCTCCCATGACCGGGCCGAAGGCGCGGGGTGATGCTCCACCAGGGTCCCGGAGCGGCACCATCCCGCGAACCAGTAGCCGGGCCCCTCCAGTCTCGGGCTCCGGTGGGAGACCAACGCCACGTTGCCGTCGATCTGCCCGCACGGGATTCCTGTGTACGTGGCGGACGCGATGGGCTCTCTGGTGACGGCGTCGGAGGCGGTCACCTGCAGATCGTAGCCGCTCCGGGCGGCCTCCACGTCCAGCTCCAGGAGGACGTCGTCCGCGGCGTGCCCAGACGTCTCCACGGTGGCAGGCTCCACCAGGGGCCACGCCTCCAGGGGGACCTCCCGGTCCGAGCCCGCGAAGCCCTGGTTCAGCGAGTTGTTCCGGACAACGATGCGCCCCGTCCCGTCCAGAGCTACGATCATGCCCCCATCGGTGGAGGGCCAATGGTGGCTCAGGGCACTGATGCGGAAGTCCACATCGTCCCCGCCCACCCCCACCAGGAAGCCCGACCAGGTGTCGTCGTGGGCGGGTCCCGGCTGCAGGGGCCACCTCGGGGTTCTGGTCCGCCACGTTCGTGGACTCCCCCAGGTCACGGCCCAGGTGGTACAGCTCGACGTCCCCGTCGGGGCGCCACACCCCCTTCCAGTCCCCCAAGCGCACGGCCTGCAACCCCTGGAACTCCCAGTAGAGGTACTCCCGCTCGGGCGGGCCTGCCGGGTCATCCAGGAGCACCGGCACCAGGGACACCCCGTCGGCCCACGCGGGCACCCGGGCCCCGGCCAGCTCCGACACTGTGGGCATGAAGTCCTGGAACGCGCACGGGAAGTCGGTCGCGCTTCCCACCGGGATCCTTCCGGGCCAGCGGGTGATGAGGGGCACCCGGATCCCTCCCTCCCAGATCTGAGCCTTCCTCCCCCGGAGGGCCCCTTGCTCTCGAAGAACTCGGTGTCGGCGCCCCCCACCCAGGTGGGCCCGTTGTCGCTGGTGAAGAAGACCACCGTGTCCCCCTCCAAGCCCAGCTCCTCCAGGAGGTCCAGGATCCGCCCCACGTCCCGGTCCATGTGGGTGATCATGGCCGCGTAGGCGGCCCTGGGCGTGGGGTCGGTGGTGGCCGCCGCGCGCTCATCCGGCGCTGGGGAGGAGCAGGAGGCCAGGAGGCCGACCTGGATGAGCAAGGACCTCTTCGGTGGGCTCATAGGGCCCCTCCAATCACCCAGACGCATCGCCGCGCGTAGCATCTCCCGCTTGGCGCGCTCAAACGCCATCCACAAGACGGGCCCGTTCGTTCGTCTCGCCTTGTCCGTCGCGATCTTTGTGTTTGCCGACGGTGCCCGTAGAATCCACGCTGGGATGCTCTTCGCGGTGGTAGGGGTTGTCATGGTGAATGCAAGGCGAGACGGCTCGGAGGAGACCCACTGTGAGGTGGTACTGAGATGCGTGAGCGAGAGCTTCTTCGCCGGTGTCTTATTCTAAGGAGCAGGGGAGACGTTATGTCACATCATTTCGACGACACTCGGGCCCCGAACAGACACCTCATGCACCACGGAATCCGCTTCACGCCAGGCCGATCTCTTTGGGCGGTGCTGTTCACGGCGCTGATCGGTAGCGCATGCGAGCCACCAGCAGAGGATCAGAGTCCGACCGACCGAGCGTTCACCGGTGCGCCCTGGGCGATAGAGGATGCGCAGGTCAATACGGATGACGGCATCCGCATTCTTGTCCTGCACGACATGGAGGGGCTATCCGGACAGGACGATCCGAAGACCTTCGACTTCGGAAACGAGGAATACGCGCTCGGCCAGGACTTGCTGGTCGGCGATGTGAACGCCGTGATCGACGGGCTGTTCGCGGGTGGCGCGACCGAGGTGCACGTGGTCGACGGGCACGGTAGCGGCAACCGCGATCCGGACATCCCACCGGACCGCCTCGACGAGCGCGCGGAGCAGGTCGTCCGTGACGAGTGGTTCGACGCGTATTTCGACCTGGTGGAGCCCGGCGCCTACGACGCCGTCGCGGTCGTCGCCATGCACGCCAAGACCGGCAGCGGCGGTTTCGCCTCGCACACCTACACCCTGGGCATGGACTTCGTCCTCAACGGTGAGTCCATCACCGAGACCGAGTTGGTGGCGCTTTCCTGGGGCCGTGTCGACGTCCCCCTCGTCTTCGCCTCGGGCGACGATCGCCTTGCCAGGGATCTGGAGGACATGACCTGGATCGAGTATGTGACCGTGAAAGAGGCGACGAGCGCGAACACAGCAATCCCGCGGCCTCTTGAGGACGCTCGGGCCGACCTCCGGGCGGCAGCACAAAGAGCTGCCGAGAACCTGGGACAGGCGAAGGTGATGAAGATCACGACCCCGGTCACCGCCACTCTTCGAGTCGTGCCTCCGGCTAGCCTGGAGATGTTGGACGAATTCCCCGGTGTGGACTACGCGGACAACAGCGTCACGTTCGATGCGGCCGACCTCGCCGACGCCTACGACGGATTGGGCGCTATCATCCGTGTGGCGACCATGGGCTACACGTCGGTCCTCGCAGAGGTGATCAGAGCCCGTCCGGACGTTGCGGGGATCCGTGCGGCCTACAACGAGGCGCTGATGGCGCGCTGGTTTGATGTAGAATCGGGTCGCTGGCAGCCCGAAGAGGAATCGCCGCCGCCCCCGCGCAAGTACTACGGCTTCTAGGACTTGAAGGAGGCTGCAGGTGGCCCTGAGCGCATTCGACGACAAATCGAGCACGCCTGGATCGATCGAGCTGAGAGAAACGCTGGGCCGATCGGGCGCTCTCTGGGACCGGTTGAAGGACCACCTCACCTCGGAATACCAACCGCTCGCCGAAGAGTGGATGTTCTCCGGCGAGAAATGGGGATGGTCGCTCCGGCTGAAGCGGAAGAAACGCACCATTCTGTACATGACTCCCCGCAAGAAGCACTTCTTCGTGGGCTTCGTCCTGGGAGAGAAGGCCGTGAAGGCCGCTCGAGAAAGCGACCTGCCCGACTCGGTGCTCACCTTGATCGACAGCGCGAGGAAGTACGCGGAGGGCAGAGGCGTTCGCATCGAGGTCAGGACCAAGAAAGACCTCGAGAACGCCAAGAAGCTGGCCGCTGTCAAGATGGCGAGCTAGGAGGAGGCGAGGTAAGACTCTTGCCAACTCGTTGGCGATCTCGCGATATTAATATTGCCACTATAGTGGTAACCACTAGATTGAAAGCAACATGAAAAAGACAGCGGCCGACGCCGAGACCTTCGTCCCCCTCGCGGACCTCCCGTTCCACATCCTCCTTTCGCTGGGCAACGGCGATTCCCACGGCTATGCCATCGGCAAAGAGATCGAGGAGCGGACGTCGGGGCGGCTAAACCCGACCACGGGGAGCCTCTACCAGGCCCTTCGGCGTCTGCGGGAGACCGGCCTCATCGCCACGGTGGACCCCCCCAAGGAGGAATCCAGCGGCGACTCTCGCCGGCGGTACTTCGCCCTCACTCGCTTCGGGCGGCGCGTCATGGCGCTCGAGGTGGAGCGCCTGGAGGGACTGGTCGCCATGGCCAGAGAACGGTCCCTGGCCCCCGGGGAGACGTGAGGGGCAGGGCACGGTGACGGACGGCGCCGCTGCCGCGCTCTTTCGGGCTTGCCTCCGCCTCTATCCCCACGCCTTCCGGGAAGAGGAGGGGACAGACATGGTGGCGACGTTTTCGCTGCGGCTGTCTACGCTGAAGCGAGGCTGGGTGCGGCGGTGGACGTTCGTCGGGCGAGAGTGCCTTGGGGCCGTCGTCGGCGGGGGCGTGATGAGGCTGAGCCAGTTCTTGAAGACGGACCTGTTCGCCGATTCGGCTCGAGACCTACGACACGCGGCCCGGGCGCTCGCGAGGAAGCCGGGGGTCACGGTCAATGCGGTCCTGGCGCTGGGGCTCGGGATCGGCCTCCCCACGCTGATGTTCTGCTTCATCTATGGTGCCCTCCTCCGACCCCTGCCGGTGCCCGACGGTGAACGGATCCTGCACCTGGAGTACGCCAACCCTGTCCAGGGACTGCAGGAGCTGGACGTCAGCTACCACGACTTCCTCGACTGGAAAGACCGGCAGGAAGTCTTCGAGGACATGGCCGCGTTCTACAGGGGAACGGTCAACCTCAGCGGGGGCGATCGACCCGAGCGCTTCTTCGGCGCCTTCATCACGGCCAATACCCTGGACGTCCTGCGAGTGCGGCCCGCTTTGGGTCGCGGCTTCCTGGCGGGTGAGGACCATCCGTCAGCGGACCGCGTCGTCCTCATATCCGATGCCGTGTGGCGATCCCGCTTCGATGCGAGCGCCACCGCGGTGGGGGCGGTGATTCGCGTGAACGGAGAGCCCACCACGGTCGTGGGGATCATGCCGGAAGGATTCGGCTTCCCCTACTGGGAGGACGTCTGGTTGCCTCTCAGGTTCGACCCATTGGCCATGGGCCGCGGTACGGGTCCCGGCCTGGAGGTCTTCGGGCGTCTCCGATCCGGGGCGACTCTGGAGCTGGCCCGAGCCGAGCTACAGCTGATCAGCCGCGAGCTGGCTGACGAGTGGCCCGACACCAACCGCGATCTGGAGGCGGTGGTCGAGGGATACACTGCATCGTACCATGACCAGGACGGCGGCGCACCGCTCGCCATCATGCTCCTCACGGCACTGGCCGTTCTGCTCATCGCGTCCTTCAACGTGGCCAACCTCCTCCTGGCCCGTGCGGTAACCCGAACGCGGGAGGTAGCGATTAGGGTGGCGATGGGTGCAAGTCGACGACGGGTCGTGGCCACGCTTCTCCAGGAGGCGGGGCTGCTCGCCCTGGCCGGAGCCGCGGTCGGCACTCTCTTCGCTCTAGTGGGCGTGGCCCAGATCAACCGGGCCGTCCTGGCGGCGGCCACATACCCACCTCCTTTCTGGATGTCATTCCGGATGGACGCCCCGATCCTCCTTTTCGTGGCGGCGCTCACCGGCTTGAGCGCCATGGCGTCTGGTCTCGTCCCGGCGATCAAGGCCTCTGGGACGAACGTGCGCGGGCTGTTGCAGGACGCCTCTCTAAGCGGCTCCGCCCTGCGTATCAGCCGCCTGAGTCGGAGCCTGGTGCTCGGCGAGCTCACCGTTTCCGCCCTGCTCCTGGTGGTCTCGGGGCACCTGGCGCAGGAGGTGACCCGTACCCGGAACGCCGACTACGGCTACCCGGCCGACGACGTGCTCACGGCCCGGCTGGGGCTCTTCGAGGGAGTGGTTCCGGACCGGGAGAGCCGCCTGGCGTTCTACCGCGATCTTCAGGTTCGGCTTGCGAGTCGGCATGAAATCGCATCGGTTGCGCTGACCACGACCCTACCGGGGGAGGAGGCTCCGGCAGGGCGGTTCGCGGTGGAAGGCACGGCCTACGCGGAAGAGGCGGACGTGCCCAGGGCCCGCATGGCTCTGGTCTCGCCGGGATTCTTCGAAGCCCTGGGCATCCCGATGATTGCGGGCCGAGGGTTCAGGAGGTCCGACGATGCCGGGTCACTCCCTGTGGCCATCGTGAACCGGAGCTTCGCGCAGCGCTTCTTACCCGACGGGGAGCCGCTTGGAGCGCAGATCCGGGAGGGAAGACTTGAGGGCATCTCGCCCTGGCGCACCGTGGTTGGAGTGGTACCTGATCTCAACATGGACGGCGCCCTGGACCCGGCGGGCACGCCCCAGGGCGTCTATCTCCCTATCGCCCAGAGCGATGCCCGCTTCATGAGCGTCGCCGTCCGCACCTCGGGCGATTCGCTCGCTCTGGCATCCGTGATCCGCGATGAAGTCTCCGGTCTCCAGGGAGACACGCCGATCTACTTCGTTCGCACCCTCCGGGATGCCATCAACGTCGGACTCCTGGACATGCTCCTCATGGGCGGGATCTTCGTGGGCTTTGGCGTCGCAGCGTTCCTTCTGGCGGCTGTGGGGCTGTATGGGGTAACCGCCTTCCTCGCCGGCCAACGCACCAGAGAGGTGGGCATACGCATGGCCTTGGGCGCGGAGGGTGGTGCCGTTCTGGGTCTAGTTTTGCACAAAGGGTTACGTCAGGTCCTGGGGGGCCTGGCCCTGGGCCTGCTACTGGCCGGAGCGGCCCGGCAGGGCCTGGGAGCCGCCGGCGTCGGCGTCGCCCAATGGGACCTTGGGGTCACGGCGGCGGTCTGTCTGACCCTGGGCCTGACGTGGCTGGCGGCTGTGGGGGTCCCCGCGTGGCGGTCCACCCGGGTGGATCCGGTTGTCGCCCTCCAGCAAGAGTAGACGGGATCGGTGGCGGACGGCGAGTCAGCCCCTCACCGCCACAGCCGGTGTGGCCTCGCCAGTCATCGCGTCGCCTCAGCAGCGGCATCCACCAGGTTGGTTCGGCCCGCGTCCATCCGGCTTCCGGGCTACCGAATCGCCTGGGGACTCGGCCCGATCGACCATCCCTGGGTCATGACGATGCTTCCCGTTTTGGTGAGCCTCCGCTCACCGGCCTCCAGCGTCACGGTGTAGTCGCCCAGGGGCGCCAGTCGATCGATCACGGGCCCCTCGGCTGAACCCTGGAATCCCCCGACCCCCATCCCCCGCCCGCTTCGTGTGGTCCAGAGAACGCTGTGGAGGCCGGCCTCGGTCTTGCCCTCGAGCCGGGCGACCTCTTCGCCGCTCGCGGTCGTGATGAGGACGTTGACCGAATCGCTCAGGTCGTCCTTCAGATAGTACCGGACGACCATTCCGTTGTCCGGATTCGGGGTCTGGATCTGCGCCTGGCCGAACAGGTAGTCGTTGGCCCCGAACTCCCACGTGACCCCCTGGACCGTGGGCTCGACGTCGGAGAGGTACACGTCCTCCGCGAGAACCTCGCCGTTCAGCTGCTGCAGCGCGGAGACGTCTGTGATCCAGAACGCGCGCCCGTAGGCGCCGAGAGCCGTGAGCTTGTCCGTCATGTCCAGCCACGTGCGACCGTCGTCCACGGTGACATGGACCTTGCCGTCGCTCAGGCCTGCCCAGATCACCCCCGCCTGGACCGGCTATTCCGAGATGGACGACATGGTGAACCACGGGATGCCTCCCGGGACGCCGCCCTCGGACACGGGCACGATCTCGTCCGTCGGGTTCATGCTCAGATCCGGGCTGATCTCGCTCCACATGTCCCCCCGGTCGGTCGAGCGGAGCATCTTCTGCCGGCCCGTATAGAGGACGCTGCTGTTGGCGGCGAGATGTGGATCGGGGTCGCCCACAGCCAACGGTAGGGCTCGCCATCCGGGGGATCCGGGGGCGTGATGTTCGCCTCCTCGTATCCGACCTTCTGATCCACCCGCGCGTGCCCGCCGTAGTGCCGGGTCGTGTACATCCAACGGCTGTCGTTGGGGTCGACCTGCGTGTACATGCCGTCTCCGTCCCCGACCGCCAGGAAGTCGCGGGACGCGATCCCGCGCCGGGGCCGAGTGTCGCCACGTACACGAGGTCGGGGTTCGTGGGGTGGATGACGATCCGCTGCGTGTGGTGCGTGTCCACGAGCCCCTTGTGCTCCCAGGTCTTGCCGGCGTCGGTGGACTTGTAGACGCCGTCGCCGGCGTAGGAGCTCCGCGAGGCGAAGCCGTCCCCGGTACCGACCCAGACGATGTCGGGATCGGACGGAGCGAGGGTGACGTCTCCGACGGTCAGCCTCCGGCTCTGGTTGTCGAAAATAGGTTCCCAGGTCGTGCCGTTGTTGGTGGTCTTCAAGAGCCCGCCCGTCCACGGCGCGACGTACATGGTGTACCGGTGGTCCTGGTGGGGAAACGCCGGAACGTTGAGGTCGGCGATTCTCGCCCCCATGCGGAACACGCCGATGTTCCGATACTGGAAGGCCTGCAGCGGGTCCTTGTTGAAGGGAGCCGCGCTCTCCATCTAGTCCGCGACGGCGGACGTGAGCCCAGCTACGAGCAAGAAGGCTGCTGCGACGACAAGCACGACTCTCATCTCTCCTCCTTGGGGGACGTCGGGGTGGGTGTCCGGATCGCGACCCACCACGCTCGGTCCCGCTGTACGCACTTGGCGCTGGGCTTGAGATCTATCGCTCGATCTTGCCGGCGCAAGGAGGGAGGGATATGGGTGACGCGCCTTGATGGGGACGGACCATCCCGGGTAGACTCGTGCGGCAGACGGGAAAGCCGCTCTCACTCTCTGGATCACTGACTCATGAATGACTCGAAGCTCATCAATGACTCGAAGGGATTTCTTCGCCTCCGCAATCGACTCCTCCTTGTCCTCCTGGTGGCCTTCTTCGCTCCCGGTGGAGGGGCCGCCCAAGGGCAGGTTCCTTCCGCCGCCGCCGCCGCCGCGTTCCCTGAAGGCAAGGGTTTGGTGGTGGCCGATTTCGACGGCACAGCGCTGAACCTGCATTCCTACAAGCCGGCCAACTATACGGGGGAGAGGTTCATTCTTCTCTTTCACGGGGCGTCCCGGACGGCGAGCCGCTACCGGGACAACGCCGCCGGAATGGCCGAGGCCTTCGGGTTTCTGGTCGTGGTCCCGGAGTTCGATCTGGAGCGGTTCCCCAGCCGGCTCTATCAGTTCGGTGGAGTGTTCCGTGAGGACGGGTCGGTGGCCGGTGCCGAGGAACGTACCTACGCCTTTGTGCCGAAGCTCGTGGACTTCATCCGCGGCAGAGAAGGCGACGCCCAGTTGCCCTACCTGTTGGTGGGCTTTTCCGCCGGAGGACAGTTCGTGGGCCGAATGGCGGCCTTTCTGGACACCGACGCCGAGCGCATCGTGGCCATGAGCGCCGGGTCATGCATGTTCCCGACCCGGGAGCTGCAGTTCGGCCTGGGCTTCGGCGGCCTGCCCGACGAGCTCAGCAACGACCTGCGTATCCAGAGGTATCTGTCCCTGCCCATCACGATCTACATCGGGACCGCCGACACCGAGACGGCACAGCTTCCCACCGGGGCAGCCTATGCCCAGGGCGTTCACCGCTACTCCCGCAACATCCGCTGGTTCAACCAGGCCATGGACCTGGCCTATGAGCGGGAGTGGGAGTTCAACTGGCGCCTGGTCATCGCCGACGGTCCCGGCCACAGCCCGCCGGACATGTTCAACCATCCCCAGACCGAGAACGCCCTCTTCGGTCCTAGGCGGTAAGGGATCTATTCGAACTTCCAGTTCACGATGGGAAGAATCGAAAGATCCGGCTTGGACCGGATGATGTTGATCAAGCCCACCTGAACGCCGTACATGTCCTCGGCCACGTTCACGAGGGAGAGCTGGAACCCCCGCATGTAATCGGCCCGGTTGAACGCCCAAGCGATCTGGGCTCCCTCGGCAGCCTCTGCGAAGTTGGCCAGCGAGAGGACCATCCAAGGGGCCCACTGCAGTCCCGTGAACTGCCCCTGGGTGACATTCACCACCCCTGCCTGCCATCCAGTGAGATCCCCGTCGGTCACGTTCACGACGCCGAACTCCACCCCGGTCATGTCACCCCTCGTGTGATTGATGAGGCCCAGGTCCAGGCCCGAAACATCCCTGTTCACTCCGTAGATGAAGTTCAATCGAATTCCCTTGACATCTTCGTCGTCATCCACCAGCTGCATGGTGGGCCCGATGAGAGCGATCTGGATTGGATTTTCCTGGGCCCGGGACGAACCAGGAAGGAGTGCGAGTGCAAGCAGTGCGGCTCCGGACAAGGTCGCCGCCTTGGAACCCGCCCCTCCTGAGCTTCGTGGTTTCCGCGACTGATAGTGACTCAAGAAGAGAAAGAGCCATCCCAACACCAGGAACACCATGATGTGGATCGGGCTGACCGCAGGCACCCCTTCCAGTGCTCTCAGAAAGGGCTGCCCGAGTGCTCCGCAGATGAACCACGCGGCAATGAGGAAGAAGATATAGGCGGTCAGCCGTAGATCAGCGGCGGTCTTCGAGGAGCCACCCAGCGCCCGACGCTCTCCGGCCCACAACCAAAGTGATCCCAGGAAGAAGAGGAAGATCAGGGCTCCAGCGCTCCGATGGCGGCGACCATCGCCCCGAGCGGGAGCGCATATGCCCAGGTGAGGTACCACCCCCCGGTGAAGGCCCATCTCGTCTCACTGAGCTCAGCCATGGTGAGCGTGTTCATAAGCGAATCCAACCGTACCGAAACCACCACTCCCCAGACGAAGGCATAGATTGCGCCTATCCAGAACAACGCGAGCCCAACTCTCTGTCTGGTCATTTCGGTTCGCTTCTTTCCATCGGGAGGCCGGCATCCACCGGTGTCCGCGCCATTGATGTTTGGGCCCTGTCGGGGAATGCAAGAATGAAATTGATGCTTCTCTCCGGGATGTCGGACTCGGTTGGAATTGACTTTAGGCTAGGCCAGATAGCGGATGCCGTCGACCGTATCGCCGTCATTGCGCGGCCCCACCAGCAGAGCGCTGATCTGCGGGGAATTCGTCAATTCCTGGACGTGGAACACCAATAGATTCTCGCCCGGTCGAAGCTCCACGGGTACTTTGAACTGCCCGACATGGCAATCCTCTGTGCTCTCTTCTTCCAGCACCTGGTCGCCGTTCACGACCACCGTGACCCGACCATGGACGCCCAGCCATAGGAATCCCTTGCGGAATCCCTGGGCACGAACGCGCATCGCCGCAGCGTAAGGCATCTCTGGAGCAGCTTCGCCGGCAACCCTGGACAGGTGCAGTGTATCAGTCGGAATTGTGACCTTCCTCCAGGTCTCCATGGGTGCTTCCGGGTCCGCCGTGACGCTCCAATCCCGGTTGCAGCGGCCGTGCCACCGGGAGGCCTTGGCCCAGCGCCGGGTGATGCGATCGGGATCATCCCCAAGGACGTCGATGCGACTCAAGTCCATGGTCCCGATGCCCCGCAGCGCGGCCATGTGGAGAAAGTCAAAGTCCCAAGTATTGAAACCCATGATCATCGCCACCATGGCATCGAGGGCTACGGCATCTTCGCCGGCCATCACCAGGTTGCTGCGCAGCATCTGGTCCGGTTTGCGGTTATTGTGATTGGCGTACTGCAGCCCGCGGATGCCGTCCACTACGCTGTAATCTGCAGGATGGAAGGTTCCGAGATCCACCAGCCAGCCGTCGATCCGCCCTTCCACCGAATACTCGTCGTGCAGTATCCGGTTGGAATATCGCCAGGAGGGAGCATAGACCTCACGGGGTGCCGTGCCGACGTAGTTCTTCAGGCAGGCCGTGATGCCGCAGGAGTCCGAGTGGATCTTCATGACGGGGACATTGATCAGAAAGTCACAGTTGTGAATCGTGTTGCTGATGCAGTAGTCGGAGCGGGCGCCGAAGGCGCCGGTTCCTAGCGCCGTGGGCCTTACTTCGGTATACCGGAAGGCGCCGGACGCGTCCCGCATGGCGTCGAGGTTCAGATTGACGTAGTCAAACCGTTTTTCCGGGAACTCCCTCCCGAACTCCCGCAGCATGCCTTCCAAGGTGCCGGCCCAGCCAGGAAACTCCTCGTTTCCCCAGTCGAAAGTCCTGGCGTCGACGCGCACACCATTCTGGGAGATCTCCCACATTCCCTTGTTATGCGCGGCCTGATAGCTGCCGCCTTCGGCCACCGTAATGCGCTCGGCCCGCGAATTGCGGGCTACGTATTCCATGACTGCCTTGGTCACCCGGAAATCTGTGATGTCGCCGCTCCGGTAGCTCTCCTGCGATCCCAGGAACGCGATGTTGGGTTTGATGACCACCCAGGATCCAGGGCGGATCTTGGATCCCAGGCTGCCCGCCGCCGGCTTTCCGTACTCGATAGCCTTCCAGACCATGTCGCGGATCATCCTATCATCCAGCGGCTCCTCCAGAGAAACGGGGCGTGGGAGCTTCTGGTGGTTAGACAGGACCAGACCTATGCGGCGTTTCCACGAAGAAGCCGGGCAGGCAAGCCCTACCGCGGCACAACCGGAGGCGATCAGGAATTCACGGCGGCTGAGTTTCATGATTCTGACTCCTCTCTCTCAGACGTAACCAACCATATGGGAGAGCGCCTGCCTCCAACTGTCAGCCGCTGAGAAGACGACAACTTACCCACAGAATGGGCAGTTGATACGCAGCGCTCGAAGTCCTTGGCCAAA
>JBDHKE010000170.1:0-5440 GCA_039586555.1 Gemmatimonadota bacterium
TGGACGGGCTGAACCGCATCGTGCCGAGTCCACCCGATGCGCCCAGGCACCGCTTCAAGTTGGGGCACGTGGGACTCGGGAATTCAAAGGACGAGTCCGGATCGTGAAGATCCGATTCGATGGCAAGACCGTGCTGGTCTCCGGCGCCGGCCAGGACGCATCGTCAACATCTCCACTGGAGCGGGGCTCGCGGTGAGCCGAACCGGAATCCAGGCCTATGCGTCGGCCAAGGCCGGCCTCATCGGTCTCACCCGCCAGCTGGCTCACGAGCTGGGGCCGTGGGGCATGGCATGCCGGCCGGATCACCGGTCAGATTCCGAGCGTGAACGGCGGCCGAGCCTGAGGGGCCGCTCACCGGTCGCCGGTGTTGCGTCCGGGCAACGAAGCGGGACGGCGATCCATCACTGACCCCTCCGCCGCGGTCGCCGGTTCCCAACCGACATCCCTCATTGTCCTACATCTCCAAATCATTTTTTATCAGTCACTTGAGAATGATGATCTGAATCATCATAAGAGGTGGGATTCCGTTCTCCGCCTCAGATGCCGCAGTCGGCACGATCCTGGCACAAGGGGTTGATCGGACAGCGTGATCAGCGTGTGGGATTGATCGTGAACGTGGGTCCACCATCGTGACTCTGGGACACGGAGAATGAACACATGCGGGGTTTGTCAACACGACTTTGTTTCCGATCCTCCCTTGGTGGCGTCGTCGTGATCTGACATCGGGGTTAGGCGGGGTCGGTTCCTCTCGATCGCACGCCAACTCGGCTCGGTCAGGGGTACGGCTGTCAGCCGGCTCCCGCCGTCCCCACCCCGCGCAGTTGCAGCGCCCCAAGCTCGTTTCGACGAGCACCCCTTGCTGAAAAGGGGCTTCCGGCCAAATGGACCCGGCCGGGGGCCTCTTTTTCATTCTGTCCGGCTCACTCCCTGCGGCAGGCTCCTTCCCAGATCTCGGCTCGTCTCTCCGATCTCGGTTCGTCTCCCCGATCTCCGCTCGTCTTTCCGATCTCCGGAGGATAAGCTCGGCGCTTGGAACGCCGTGCGCCTCTGAGGCCGAGATCCTCGTTCCCTCTTGCTCCATCCATCTCCGTTGGCCCATCTTCCGGCCGCCTCGTTCGGGCCCCCTGTGGCCCTCCTCGGGCGCCCCGGCGCGTGGATAACCCACGGTCCGTCGGCAGCCCTTCGGTGGTCATCAGCGTTTTCAGCAAGGAGCATGAGATGAGTGGAGTCCTCCAGGCCCTGGGGCTTCCCTTTCACCTTCGCACACGTGTGGGTGTGTTCCTGGCCCTCACCGGCCTCACGACGAGCGCGAGCGGCCAGAACCTGGCCGACGTCCAGATCGAGACGATTCCGGTGGCCGACGGTATCTACATGCTCACCGGTCAAGGGGGGAACATCGGGCTGTGGGTGGGCGAGGACGGAGCCTTCCTCATCGACGATCAGTACGCGCCCCTCTCCCAGAAGATTCTGGAGGCCGTGCGCGGGGTCACCTCCGAGCCCGTTCGGTTCGTCATCAACACCCACTGGCACGGGGACCACACAGGAGGGAACGAGAACATGGGCGAGGCCGGCGCGCTTCTCGTGGCCCACGACAACGTCCGCAAGCGTCTCAGCGTCCAGCAGGTCCTGGAGCGCTTCGGGCGGTCGGACACCATCCCTCCGGCGCCTTCGGGAGCGCTTCCTGTCGTCACCTTCGATCGATCGGTGTCTTTCCATCTGAACGGGAGCGAGCTCCGCGCCTTCCACGCCGAGCACGCCCACACGGACGGTGACGCCATCATCATCCTGCACGGTGCCGACGTGGTTCACATGGGTGACGTGTTCTTCAACCAGATGTATCCGTTCATCGACCTGTCCAGCGGCGGATCGGTGGATGGAGTAATCGCCGCAGCCGACCAGGTTCTCTCCCTCATCGAGGACGGGAGCCAGGTGATTCCCGGCCACGGGCCGCTGACGGACGGAGCGGGGCTCCGGGCATATCGGGACATGCTGAAGACGATTCGGGACCGGGTGGCGGCTGCGCTCGAGGGAGGCCTGACTCTGGAAGAGGTCCAGGCGGCCCGTCCCACCCGGGAGTACGACGAGGCGTGGGGCGGGGGCTTCATCGGAGCGGCGCAACTGGTGGAATCCATCTACCACTCACTCGAGGGCCGCTGAAGCGGTTCGAGCCCATGGAAATCCTGGAGACCCAGGCAGAAGTCATCATCGTGGGATCCGGTCCCGGGGGCGCCACCCTCGCCCGGGAGCTGGCGCGGGGGGGAACGCGGGTGCTGCTCTTGGAGCGGGGCATCGATCACCGGAGACGGGGCCACTACGGCAGCTACCTGGGAGCCCTGCTGTACGCGGACCGCAGGGGCCTTCTCTTCACCGAAGAGGGGCTCAACATCATCCGGCCCCTCATGGTGGGTGGAGCCACCAGCATGTACTGCGGGAGCGCGGCGTCTCCTCCCCCCTGGCTGGAGCAGCGATACGGGATCGACCTGGGCGAGGAGGTAGCGGAGACCATGGAGGAGCTGTCCATCGCGCCCCTCCCCCCCGAGCTTCGCGGACCAGCCTCCACCCGGATCGCCGAGGCCGCCCAGGCTCTGGGGTACGACTGGCTGCCCCAGCCCAAGTTCATGCGGCCCAAGCGCTCGCCCGACTTCGACTGCGGAGCCCGGTGCATGCTTGGCTGCCGGTGCGGTGCCAAGTGGAGCGCCGCCGAGTTTGTCGATCAGGCCGTGGCCGCCGGCGCCGAGCTCCGCACCCAGGCCCACGTGGAGCGAGTGCTGGTGGACGAGGGGCAGACCGTGGGGATACAGGGACGGCTCGCCGGTCGCCCCTTCCTGGCCAGGGCCGAACGGGTGGTGCTGGCGGCAGGTGGGATCGGGACGCCCCAGATCCTTCAGGCGTCCGGGTTCGCGGAAGCGGGGCTCGGGATGGCCATGGACACCACCGTGATGGTGTACGGCTTCAGCCGGGAGCCCGGCATGGGAACCGAACCGCCCATGACCTGGTTCTGGGAGGACCTGGAGGCCGGTTACCTGATGAGCACGCTGGTGGATCCCTGGCTGTTCTACCCCCTCATCAACGGCCTGGCCAACCCCAGGCATCTCCTGAGCTGGCCCCGGTGGAAGAACCTGCTCGGGGTCATGATCAAGCTCAGGGACGAGATCACCGGGGGAGTCTTCCCCAACGGCAAGATCAGCAAGCCGATGACGGCGGGGGACGAGGAGCGACTGGGGGAGGCCGAGGGAATCGCCCGGAGGATTCTCCTGGAGGTGGGCGCGGAACCGGCGACGATCTACCGGACGCCCCTGCGAGGAACCCACCCGAGCGCGACCGTGCGCCTCGGCGCCCTCGTGAATGAGCGACTGGAGATGGAGGCACGGGGCCTCTTCGTGTGTGACGCAAGCGTGTTTCCCGAGGCCCTGGGACGGCCGACGGTGCTGACCATCATCGGGCTGGCCAGAAGGCTGTCGAAGCACCTCCTGAGCGAAGCCGCTTGAAGGATGGAGTAAGAGACAGGCTCAGGCGATCGCCTTGAACGCATTGGACTCCAGTGAGCTGAGGCAACGAGTCGACCGGTTTCCCCGCTGTCGACTCGGAGTTCATGAGACCCCCCTGGTTCCTCTCCCCCGCCTGAGCCGCGCACTGGAGCGACCGGTCTATCTGAAGCGGGACGACGAGCTGGGGCCCGGGCTCGGTGGAAACAAGACCCGAAAGCTGGAGTTCCTCCTCGCCGAGGCCCTGGAGGTCGGGGCGAACAAGGTCGCGACCTACGGCGGCCTTCAGTCCAACCACGCCCGCATCACCGCCGCGGCGGCCCGGTGCCTGGGGTTGGAGCCCCATCTGTTCTATTTCGAGCGCCGTCCTCCCCGTCTCACCGGCAACCTGGTGGTGAACCGGCTCACCGGAGCCCACATGCACTTTATCCCTCTTGGAGGCCGGGGGCACGACCCCAGAGACATGGACCGGACGAACCGGCTGGTGCGCTGGGTGGCCCGCCTGCGCATCGGCCGGCACTACTTCGTGCCGGTGGGAGGACACTCCTGGCGTGGCTGCATGGGATACGTGCGGGCGGCGGCGGAGATCGACGAGCAGGCGAGAGGTCTCGGAATCGAGGGTTCCTGGCTCGTCACCGCGGTGGGCACCGGTGGGACCCTGGCCGGGCTGATGGCGGGACTCAGTCTGATCGGATCGTCGTTGCGAGTGGTGGGCATCGACGTGGGACGACTCTGGAGGGGCTTCCCTACTGTGGTGGCGAGGATGGCCTCCGAGCTGTGTGCTCGCCTCGGTGAGGCCCGCTCCTTCCGGACGGAGGATGTGCCCCTGGTGGAGGAGCGCTACGTGGGCGCCCGATACGGGGTACCGTCTCCGGGCGGTCGCGCGGCCATCCTCCGCCTGGCCCGAACGGAGGGGGTGCTGCTGGATCCCATCTACACGGGGAAGGCGTTCGCTGGGCTCCTGGGTGAGATGGAGCGAGGCCAGTGGGGAGAGGGCGATCCCGTGATCTTTCTCCACACCGGCGGTTACCCGGGCCTCTTCGCGTTCTCGCAGGGCATCCTGCCGGATGACTGAGGTCCCGAGCAAGGCTCGCATCTCGCGCCTCATGGAGGTGCTCTCCACTCCCCGCCCCAACGGAAGCCGGGGGGAGCGGGAAACAAGCCTCGAGCTCCAGAAGTGGCTGGCCGTCCACGGGATCCCGTTCCGCATTCACGACTTCCGCCAATACCCCTTCTTCTACGAGTGCATCGGGGTGTGGTCGCTCGCTCTGCCCACGGTCCTGGCGGCATGCGTCTGGTGGAGGTGGGGATGGGCGTCGCTCCTGGTGGCCGCGGTCGCCCTGCTGGGAGGAACCCTCGACCAGCTCTTCCACGTACCGTTGATCACGTGGCCCGGGGCGCGCCGGGGGCAGAACATCCTGATCGAGCTGGGACCGTCCGACGCGCCGAGAGAGCTGGTGCTGTGCGCCCATTACGACAGCAAGACGGAGCTCCTGGACCACCGCCGGCGCATGGTCCTCCTGCGGAGCGTGCCGGTGGCGGCGGGGCTGGCTCTGCTGCTGGGCCTGGCCGGTCCATTGGACCTGTTCCTGGTCCGGAGCGGCCTGGCGTGGGCGGGGGTCGTGCACTCGGTGGCCATCGTGTTGTCGGTCCCCATGCTCGTCGTCTTCTGGGCGCTGGGAATCCACCTGACCGTTGGGCGTCTGATCGAGCCCAGCCAGGGAGCCGTGGACAACGGGGCGGCCTGCGCGACGCTCCTGGAGCTCGCTCGGCGACTGATGGAGGAGGGAGCCGAGAGGCTGGAGACCCGGGTGATCCTGGCGCTGTTCTCGGGAGAGGAAGTGAACATGCAGGGCTCCCGGGCCTACGTGGCGTCCCGGCGGTGGGGTGGTGACGTGGGGGTGGTGAATCTGGAGATTGTGGGCCAGAACGGGCCCTACGTACTCTGGGAGCGG
>JBDHKE010000171.1:0-5416 GCA_039586555.1 Gemmatimonadota bacterium
TTCCACCTCTTCAACACGTACGTCAACCGGGGGGTGATCTGGGGGGGATCCTGGGGGCAGGACACCTACATTCTCATCCAGATCCGTCTCCCCCGGGGATCGGACCTGGAGTTCACCGATGCCCTGGCGCGGTCCTTCGAGGAGCGACTGGCGCAGCTTCCGGAAGTGGAGCGGTTCGAGTCCAACGTGTACGGCCCCGCGGCCATGATCCGGGTGACGTTTCCCGATTCCCTGGAGTACTCCGCGATCCCGCCGGCCATCAAGGAGCAGATGGTGGCCTACAGCCTCCAGTTCTCAGGGGCCGAGGTGCGGGTGTACGGGTTCGGGCCTTCCTTCTACGGCGGGGGAGGAAGCCCGCCCAACTATTCGATCACCGTCCTGGGCTACAACTACCAGCAGGTCCGGGGAATCGCGGAGGACATGGGGCGCCGGCTCGAGCGACTGTCCCGAATCCGGGATGTGGACACCAACGCCTCGGGGTCCTGGTACGACCGGGACAGGTCCACGGAGTTCGTGCTGGGGGTGGATCGGGAAGTGCTGGCTCAGTACGGGATGACGGTACAGGAATTGGTGTGGCGCCTGGGATCAGCCGTGCAGGGAGAGGTGCGGCGTGACCTGCTCAAGGTGGGTGGTGAGGAGATCCGCTTCGACGTCAAGCTCTCCGGGTACCGGGACATGGACATCCAGGCGCTCCAGAACCTCATCCTTCCAGGTCCGAGTGGCACCGGGATCCGGGTTGGAGACGTCGTGCAGGTGGAGTCCCGGGAGGTGCTGGCGCGCATCCGCCGGGAGAACCAGCAGTACGAACGGCTCGTGGCCTATGAGTTCCGGGGACCGCGGAAGCTGGGCGATCTGGTGCAGAAAGCCGTGATTGACGCCACGGACGTCCCACCCGGGTATACGGTGGAGACCGCAGACCGGTGGCGGTGGAGCGAGGAGGAGCGGTCGCAGATCCTGCTGGTCCTTCTGGTGTCGATCTTCCTCATCTACATGGTCACCTCAGCTCTGTTCGAATCGGTCCTTCAGCCGCTTTCGGTGCTCCTCACCGTGCCGATGGCCCTGGTGGGCGTATTCCTGATGTTCTTCTACACCGGTGCCAGCTTCACGCGAGAGGCCTACATCGGGGTGATCATGATGGGGGGCATCGTGGTGAACAATGCCATCCTGCTAGTGGATCACGTGAACGGGATCAGGGCCGAAGGCAAGCTGCCCCTGGAACGGGCGGTCCTCCTCGGGACGCTGGAACGGGTGCGGCCGATCCTCATGACCACCGCGACCACGGTCCTGGGGCTTCTCCCCCTGGTGATGTTCTCCGAGACGGCGGACGCCAACATTTGGAACGCCCTGGGTTATGCCCTCATCGGAGGCCTCCTGTCGTCCACCTTCTTCGTGCTCACGGTGACCCCGGCGGTGTACCTGCTTTTCGAACGCCTGGGGGGCCGGCTCCGCAATATGCGCCGGGACCTGGTCTTCCTGACCCGACACCTGAGACCCGGAGACAGCGCCTCCGCCGAGAGCGGTTGATCCTCCCCACCGATGTCCTGAGATTGTAGCCGCCCCATGGCGGCGCATGGCAGACGCCCATCCGCCGGACGCCGCCCGGTAGGCCTGGATTCCAAACCGAGTCGCGAGGTCGGCTCCGGAGCCCCGACCATGACCGTACGCGTCCGCTTCGCGCCCTCTCCCACAGGTCACCTCCACGTTGGCGGTGCCCGCACGGCCCTGTTCAACTGGCTCTTCGCGCGGAAGAGCGAAGGGGTCTTCGTCCTGCGCATCGAGGACACCGATCGGGAACGCTCCAGCGATGCGATGACGGAGGCGATCCTCCATGCGCTGCGCTGGCTTGGGCTCGACTGGGACGAGGGGCCCTTCTTCCAGAGCCAAGGCTTGAGCCGGCATCAAGCCGATGCCCAGCGCCTGCTGGAGTCGGCACTGGCCTACCGGGACTTCTCCACTCCGGAAGAGGTTGCCCGGGACCGGGAGGCGCTCATTCGGGCTGGACGTGGATACCGCCCCGCTCGAGACCGGGCAGACGCGCTGGGCCCGGAGGAAGAGACGCGGCGTGTCGAAGCCGGGGTCCCGTACGCGATACGCTTTCGCGTCCGGCCCGGAGAGACCGTGTGGGAGGACCTCGTTCACGGCATCACCCGCTTCAACAACGAGGACATCGACGATCTGACCATCCTTCGTTCCGATGGCACGCCCACCTACAACCTGGCTGTGGTGTCCGACGATGCGGAAATGGGGATCACCCACGTCATTCGGGGTGACGACCACCTGTCCAACACCCCCAAGCAGATCCTTCTGTACCAGGCTCTGGGCAAGTCGGTGCCCGTGTTCGGTCACGTGCCCATGATCCTCGGACCGGACGGCAAGCGCCTCTCGAAGCGCCATGGGGCGACATCCATTGCCGAGTACGAGGATCAGGGGATCCTCCCCGGGGCGATGGTCAACTTTCTCGCTCTACTGGGATGGAATCCCGGAGACGAGCAGGAGATCTTCGAGCTCCCGGAGATCGTCGAGCGGTTCACCGTGGAGCGGATCCTGAAGAAGAGCTCGGTCTTCGACCTCGAGAAGCTGTCCTGGCTTACCGGAAGGCACCTGTCGCGGACTCCTGCTTCCCGGCTGGAACCCCTCGTGACGGAACGCTTCGCGCGCTCGGGCAAGACCTCGCCCGAAGCCCTCACGGGCCGGATGGACTGGTACCTTGGGCTCATCGGCCTGCTCAAGGAGAGGGCTCGCTCCCTGGACGACATCGTGGAGCAGGGCATGGCCTACGTCTTGCACGAGGTCGTGTACGAAGAGGCGGCGGTGAGCAAGCACTGGAAGGATCCCCAGTGGGCTTCGGCTGCTCTGGATCGGCTGGGGGAGCGGCTGTCCGGGTGCCCGTGGTTGCCCGAGGATCTGGAAAGTGAGCTGCGTGGCCTGGCGGCTGACCTTGGGGTGGGTGCAGGCCGGTTGATCCACCCTCTGAGGGTGGCGCTCACCGGTCAGGCCGTCAGCCCAGGGATCTTCGACGTGATGGTGCTCCTGGGCCGCGAGAGGACCCTCGGCCGCATCGGTCGAGCGGTCTCCGCCATGCGTTCAAAGGGCAAGGGGTGAGCCTGCTTGACACCGTTCTGAAAGCCGAGTTACGATTGCCGTTCCTGTCCAACCTTTTCCCTTGGAGGCGCCGATGCCGCCGGCGTTGACGGAGATCGAGCGGAAGATCCTCGACTACATGGCTCGCTATCTCAGAGCCAACACCTACCAGCCTTCCATTCGCGAGATCGGCGGGCGGTTCGGGATCAAGAGCACGAAGACCGTCTCCGAGCACCTCCAGGCGCTGGCGGACAAGGGCTACCTGGAGCGAGACCCGTCGCGGTCGCGGGCGGTCCGGATTCTCGGCATGGACCTCAACGCGGAGACCATCTCCGTTCCCTGCTACCGGGAAGTCCCGCCTCTCGACGGCCAGCTGAGGGGAGACCTCGCGGAGATGCACCTCTCGTTGGATCGACGTATCGCGGGTGCGAAGGGCGCCTTCTTCGTGCAGGTGAGAGGGGAAGAGCTGGCGGGCCTGGGAATCTCGGATGGTGACTTCTTGCTGGTGGAGCCCTGCTTCCTGGGCGACGTGACCAGTGGCCAGGTCGTGGTACTGCAGACGCACGAGGGGGTGCGGTATTTCCGCTGCTCCCGCGGCGGTGGAGCCATCACCCTCCATCCCCCTCAGGCGGGCTCGCCTCCGCTCGCCGTTCGTGAAGAGGAGATGGTGAACACCCTTGGCCGCGTGTCGGCCCTCTACCGCCGAATGGATGAGGTGCCCATCGTCACGAGCCCCACGGCGCACTAAGGCCGGCCCCCCGGGCTGGGAGGCCGCCGAGCCCAACTCCCAGGAAAGACCTCATGAGCCGGGGCCACCCTGATACGGTCCCCCCGACAGCTATTACTCCGGCGCAGTCGTCGGACGAGATGTGGATGGCCCGAGCCCTGGAGCAGGCTCGGGTGGCGTGGCTCAAGGGGGAGGTCCCTGTGGGTGCGGTGATCGTGGACGATCGGGGAATCCTGGCCGAGGGCTACAATGGGACCGTTGCGAACTCCGACCCGACGGCCCACGCCGAGGTCGTGGCGATTCGGAGGGCCACCCGCCGGCGGAGGGACTGGCGCCTGGCGGGGACGACTCTCTACACGACCCTGGAGCCCTGCGCCCTGTGTGCGGGGGCCATCGTGCTTGCTCGCGTGCCCAGGATCGTGTACGGCGCGAGGGATCCCAAGTCGGGCATGGCGGGGAGCCTGGGGAACCTCCTTCAGGACCCCAGGCTGAATCACCGGGTCGTCCTGACCGCCGGAGTGCTGGCCGAGGCTTCGACTCGACTGCTGAGGGCCTTCTTCCGAGAGCGAAGAGCGTGACCGGCCCGGGACGGGCCTGGCTTGGGATGGTCCTCCTCGTATCCGGGATGGTGGCGGCCGCATGCACCGTCGTGTCCGTTCCCGGTTCCGCTCCCGTGCCGGGACCCGGTCGGGAGCCCGCCGGCCCTCCCCCTCCCGAAGCTCGAGTCCCCGAGCGTGCGGTGGCCCCCGACCCGGCCAGCGGAAGCACGGTTGAACCGTCGGGGCTCCCGGTGCGAGGGCTCTGGGTCGTTCGTCACACCCTTACGGATCCCGACTCGATCCGAACCATGGTGGAGCGAGCCCATCAGGCTGGTTTCAATGCTCTGATGGTTCAGGTGCGAGGGAGGGGGGACGCCTTCTACCGGACCCATTGGGAGCCGCTGGCCGAGAGCCTTCCCCGGGGGGAAGGTCCATTCGATCCCCTTGGGCTCGTTCTCCAGGAAGCGCATGTTCGGGGGATGCGGGTGCACGCCTGGATGAACACCCTCCTGGTGTCCGGACTGGGACCGCTTCCCGCGAGCCCGCTCCACGTGGTGAACCGCCGGCCCGATTGGCTCGCCGTCCCACGATCTCTCGCCAGGGATCTCTTCGTTGCCGAGGACGACTCTGGCCTCCCGCAGGCGTTGCGCGCCTATGCCGAGGAACGGAGGGCGGGACTGGAGGGTGTGTACCTCAGCCCGGCTCATCCGAAGGTTCAGGAGCATCTCCATGCCGTCGTGACGGATCTGGTGGAGCGGTACCCCCTGGACGGCGTTCATTTCGACTACATTCGCTATCCATCGCCAGATTTCGACTACTCCCGAGTCGCCCTGGACGAATTCCGATCGTGGGTGGAGCCGGAGCTGAGGCCGGCGCGGGTCAGGCAGCTGGACGCGGCCTTTCGGATGGACCCGCTGGTCTACCCGGATTCCCTTCCGGGCCACTGGGACGAATTCCGTCGGCGGCAGATCGACGAGCTGCTGGAGCGTATCTACCGCAGCGTGAAGCGTCTCCGACCGGAGGTCGTAGTGTCGGTGGCCGTGGTGCCGGAGACCGAGGAGGCGCAACG
>JBDHKE010000058.1:0-21234 GCA_039586555.1 Gemmatimonadota bacterium
TCCGCCCTCCTGGGGCCCCTCAGTCGCCTAGATCCACGCCCACTTCACGAAGAAGCTGCACAAACGCGGCCTCGTCCAGAACCCGGACTCCGAGTTCCCGACCCCTTTCCAGCTTCGACCCGGGATCGGCTCCAGCCACAACGAAGTCGGTCTCGGAGCTGACCGAGGAGGTCACCCGACCCCCGTTCGCCTCCACGAGCTTCTTCGCCGCCGGCCTGGAGAATCGCCCGAGTCCACCTGTGAATACAAACCTCTTCCCGGCCAGAGGCGTCTTCTCCGGAGCCCCCGGGGCTAGCAGATCCATGCCCTTGGACAGGACGGCGTCTACGGTAGCCCGGTTGCGCTCGTCCCGGAAGAACGCATGGATCTTCTCGGACATGATGGGACCGATCCCTTCCACCTCCTCCAGCTCCTCCCGCGACGCCTCACGGACTCCATCCAGGTCCCGGAAGTGCGCAGCCAGATCGCGGGCCACCGTCACTCCCACCTCCGGAATGCCGAGTCCGAACAGGAATCTCTGAAGCTCCAACTTCTTCCGGCGCTGGATCGCTTCCACCAGGTTCCCGGCCGACTTGTCCGCGAAGCCCTCCAACTCGACGAGCTGGTCCTTCGTGAGCTCAAAGAGGTCCGCCAGGCTCGGCACCAGGCCCCGCTCGACCAGAAGAGACGCGGTTTCGTCTCCCAGGCCCTCGATGTCCAGAGCGTTGCGAGAGGAGAAATGCACGAGGCGCGCCTTCAGCTGTGCAGGACAGCCGAACCGGTTCGTACACACGGTGAAGGGACCCTGCGACACCACCTCGGTGCCACAGGCCGGGCATCGAGCTGGCATCCTGAAGGGCGCGGCCCGTTTCCCCTTCCCATCCACCCGTTCCACTACCTGGGGGATGACGTCACCAGCTCTCTGAATCCGAACAAGGTCCCCTTCACGAATGTCCTTTCGGGCAACCTCCTCCCGGTTATGGAGCGTGGCCCTCGACACGGTGACCCCACCCACCTCCACCGGGAGAAGCAGCGCCACCGGCGTAAGCACGCCCGTCCGGCCTACCTGCAGGGCGATGCGCTCGACCCGCGTGATCTCCTTGCGCGGCTCGAACTTGAACGCCAGGGCCCACCGAGGATGATGGCTCGTGCTCCCGAGGTCCGCCCGAGCGTCGATGTCGTTGAGCTTGATCACGACTCCGTCGATTTCGTAGTCGAGGTAGTCCCGATCCGCAGCGAATCCTCGATGGTATTCCATGATCTCGTCGACGTCAGTCACCACCTTGATCCTCTCCGGAGTGGGGAGTCCCCATTCTTCCAGAGCCTCGACCATTCCCTCGTCCGATCTGAACGTCGGGCCTTCGACGGACAGGATATCGTACGCGAGAAAATGAAGGGGTCGTCGAGCCGTGAGCCGGGAATCGAGCTGGCGGATTGCCCCGGCGGCGGCATTGCGGGGGTTCGCGTACGGTTCTTCCCCTTTCTCCACCAGTCCCGCGTTCAGCGCTTCGAAGGAAGAGACACGCATGATCACCTCACCCCTCACGGACAGGAAGGGGGGCGCCGCACGAGCTTCCTGGCGCAAGCGAAGGGGAACGGAGGGAATCGTCCTGATGTTCTCCGTGACCGCCTCCCCCTGCCGACCGTTCCCGCGGGTGACGGCCCGTGCCAGAGCCCCACCCTCGAATACGAGCTCGATCGAGGCGCCGTCCAGCTTGGGCTCCAGGAGGTACTGCACGGGACCCTCCACACCGCGACGCACACGCTCGTCGAAGCGCCGTACCTCTGACTCATCCTGGGTTGAGTCCAAGGAAAGCATGGGCGCCGCGTGAGGAACCGTAGGCAGGTAGTCGACGGGCTCGGCTCCCACACGCTGGGTGGGAG
The DNA here is from genome assembly GCA_039586555.1 of Gemmatimonadota bacterium. GTDB lineage: Bacteria > Gemmatimonadota > Gemmatimonadetes > Longimicrobiales > Gaopeijiaceae > JBDHKE01. The sequence continues at coordinate 1,864 of JBDHKE010000058.1, forward strand.
ATTCCGGGTTGACGAGATCCGGGTAGGCCGATTCCAGGACCTGAAGGCGCCGAAAGAGCCGGTCATACTCGGAGTCCGAGACCTCCGGCATCGCGCGCACATAGTAGAGATAGTCGTGCCGCTGGATCTCCCGCCGGAGATCTGCGATCTCGGTCGCTGCCTCTGCCCTCGAGGGAATCCGCTCTTGGTGCACCGATCCGGATCGGAAAGGGTTTACCGGTTCAGAACAGGTCGAGCTCACCGCAGCGTATTCCGCTCGCGGTGACTCTCTCCGGCACCGCCGCCGGAGCGCATGTCGACCCACCCGAAACAGAAACGGTAACAGAGTGATCCGAGCCGCGGGAGGGGCCATCGTTCTGTTGGCGTCGAGCAGGCTTCTCTAGATTGGTCCTGCTCGCGGATCTGACACCCTGGAAACCCGCCTCGGAGCTTCGTGAATGTCCAGCACGCCCCGACGCCCGCCCCACCTTCCACCGTTCTGGTGGGTGTGGGTCGTTGTCGTCCCGGCGATCGGCCTGGCCGTCCTGTTGTTTCTGTGGCGGTTCCTTTGGCCCGCGGCTTCCCCCGGATGGTTGACGCCGTGAGCCGAAAGCGAGCTCGCGCCGGCAAGCGTTCTCTCGAGTCCTCTGCTTGCCGGGTAGTACGGTTCCTGAAGAAATTGGAGCCGAGAATCGTAGTGCCTTGAGCCTAGGACTGGAGCCGAGTTGCAACCGGAGGTTGAAAGGGAACTGATCAGGAAGTGCAAGGGTGGGGACACCCGGTTCTATGAGCCCCTTGTCCGGGCCTACGAACCGACGGGTCTCCGCCTGGCTCTCGGGATCATGGGAAATCTCGAAGACGCCATGGATGCGCTTCAGGAGGCCTTCGTGAAAGCGTACCAGTCACTTGGCCGGTTTGACCTTTCGCGACCGTTTGGCCCGTGGTTTTTTCAGATTCTCAGGAACCAGTGCCGCGACAAGCTGCGCAGCCGACGGGCACGATTCAAGGTCGAGGCGCTGGACGCACGACCGGCATCCCGCCCGGCGTCATCCGGCACGAGCCCGGAACGGCTCCGCGAGAAGGCGGAGGCCAGAGAGCTCCTCTGGAGAGGGCTGGAGCGTATCGGCGATGACCATCGCGAGATCCTGGTGCTCAAAGAGCTCCAGGGCTTCCGGTACTCGGAAATCGCGGCGATTCTGGGCATACCGGAGGGGACCGTCGCGAGTCGCCTCTACCACGCTAGACGCGCTCTGAAGGAGGCTCTCGATGAAATGGGGGCAGAATACCCCTAGGAGGGTGCCAAACGGATGAACCCGGTCAGTAACGATCAACTGATGCGATACCTGGACGGCGAATTGCCGCGCGATGAGCATCAGAACGTGGAGGATGAATTGGCTCGCTCCACGGAGCTTCAGAGGGAAGCTGCCCTGTACCGCTCGATGAAGGAGGACCTGCAAGGCCTGCCCCTCAGGGGTGCTCCCGCAGGCCGATCCGTGTGGGACGCGGTGAACCGCAAGATCGCGCGCCCATTCGGTTGGCTGCTGCTCATCGTGGGAACCGTGGTATGGCTCGCCTACGGTAGCTACGTGTACGCCACTTCCTCGGTGGACCCACTGGAGAAGGTCGCGACGGGAGGCGTGGTCATCGGAATCCTCTTGCTCCTCACGAGCGTGATCTGGGAACGCTACAGGGAATCTCTCACGGATCCCTACAAGGATGTTCGCCGATGATCGTCACCACGACGCCTGGGATCGCGGGCTACCATGTCACCCGGACGCTGGGTCTGGTGCGGGGAAACACCATCCGGGCGCGCCACCTGGGGAAGGACGTCATCGCCATTCTTCGCAACGTTGCGGGAGGCGAGATCCACGAGTACACCAAGATGTTGGCCGAAGCCCGTGAGCAGGCCATCGACCGGATGCTGGAGGAGGCGGAGTCCCTGGGTGCCGACGCGGTCATTGGCGTCCGCTTCCAGACCTCCATGGTCATGAGTGGCGCCGCGGAAATGCTCTGCTATGGAACCGCCGTCAACGTGGAGCCGGACGAGGAGTCCGAAAGGTCCTAGCCGGACACCGGCCCCGCTCCCCCACCAGCACCGCGGAACTCCGGCTGGATCAACGCGGCCCGGGCAGCTCGGTACCCTTCCTCCAGAAAGAACTTGATGTGACCGAAGTCGAACGTCTCGTATCCGTCCAGACGAGGCCGAACCAGTAGGAGAGGCCCGGAGTTCCATGCTGCGATGGCCGCGCGCCTGCTGTGACCGGCCATTACCGAGAAGACTCGCTGGTGGATCGAGATCATCCCGCCCCTGACGGTCCTCTTCGGGTCAGCGCTCGGGCCCGAGCCCACGTCCACGCCGATCACACCCGTGGATCCGATCTCGACGGCCCGCCGGAGGGGCAGCGACTGAGCGACACCCCCATCTACGAAGAAACCCTCACCCAGCTGTGCGGGTGGGTACAGCACGGGCAGGGCGCAGGAGGCATAGATGGCATCCACCAGGGGCACGTCGGTTCGTGCTCCGTGGCCGAACCACTCCTCCTCTCCCGACTCAAGGTCAACGGCGTTGATCTGGAGCGGGATCCGAAGTGCGTTCCAGTCCGTCACGGGAAGCGCTCGGGCGATGTAATCCCGAAGAGGACCACCTCGAAACACGCTCGCCAGCCGAACCCCGTTCACCCACACCACCCGGCGGTCGATGCGAACGATGTCCTCCCGGCGCAGGGCGAGGGCCAGCGGCGCGAGATCGCGCCATCCCATCCCTCCGGATATGCATGCCCCCACCAGAGCGCCGATGCTGGTGCCCACGATGGCGGCCGCGGCCACACCCGCCTCCTCCAAGGCCTGCCATACCCCGACATGCGCAAGGCCCTTGATTCCTCCGCCTCCCAGGACAACGGAAACGCGGTCCCCTAGGGGTGCCAGCGACCCAGGGTCCCAGGATGGATACGTGGGTCCTCCTCTCATCGGACCCTCGGCAGTCCTCTGGGGTCTGCATGCCCTCCCCCAGCTCCCGCAGAAGCCCGGGCGCGCAGAAGCCAGAAGTGCTTGACGTCCATATGGGGTAGCTCTACGTTATGAGAACGATAATCATTCTCGATTCATGCACTCTACGGGAATCCGGTAGCCAGTAATATGAGCGAGCAGACCCCTATTCTTAAGGTCTCTGGTCTTCGGGCCAAAGTGGTCGAGGAAGACCTGGACATCCTTCGAGGAGTCGACCTGGAGCTCCACCAGGGTCAGATTCACACGATCATGGGCCCGAACGGGTCCGGCAAGAGCACGTTGGCGAAGGTCCTGGCGGGCCACCCGGAATACGAAGTAACGGGGGGTACGGTCCTGTACAAGGGCGAGGATCTGCTGGAAATGGAGCCGGATGGGCGCTCCAAGGCAGGTCTATTCCTGGCCTTCCAGTACCCCGTGGCGATCCCTGGAGTCTCGATCGCGAATCTCCTGCGTACCGCTCTGTCGGCCAGGCTGGAGAATGGAGACGAGTTGGACCTCTTCGAGTTCCAGGATCGTCTGCTTGATCGGATGGCGCTCCTCAAGGTCGACCCGTCTTTCGCCGAGAGACCCGTGAACGACGGATTCAGCGGCGGCGAGAAGAAGCGAAACGAGATCCTGCAGATGGCCGTTCTCGAGCCCGCTCTCGCCCTGATGGACGAGACGGACTCCGGGCTCGACATCGACGCTCTGAAGATCGTCTCGAACGGGGTGAACACGCTCAAGACGGAGATGCCGGACATGACGGTCCTCCTCATCACCCACTACCAGCGAATCCTGAACTACATCCGGCCGGATCACGTGCACGTCATGATCAAGGGTCGCATCGTCCTGTCCGGAGGGCCGGAGGTGGCCATGTCGCTGGAGGAGAGGGGGTACGAGGAGTACCAGGAACCGGCGGGGGTCTGAACCGATCGGACGCGGAAGAGGCTGCAGGCTTCGCGGGCCGGGATGGGCTCACCAGCCCGAGTCGGCAGCGATCCAGAGCAGCCGTAAGGAGGCGAATAGATGCCGCAGCACGACGTGGTCGAAGGCCTGGGACTCGACCAATACAAGTACCACTTCATCACCGAGGACGAGCCGGTCTTTCGGTCGGACCGAGGCCTGAACGAGAAGGTCGTCCGGGAAATCTCGGCCCAGAAAGGTGAGCCGGAGTGGATGTTGGAGTTTCGCCTCAAGGCCTTGAAGATCTACAACTCCAAGCCCATGCCCAGATGGGGCGGTGATCTCTCCCAGCTCGAGGAGGTCCTGGATCAGATCTACTACTACGTTCGGCCTCAGGAGAAGATGGAGCGTTCCTGGGACGACGTTCCGGAGAGCATCAAGACCACCTTCGAGCGGCTGGGGATCCCGGAGGCGGAGCGGAAGATCCTGGCCGGGGTGGGCGCACAGTACGAGTCCGAGATGGTCTACCACTCCCTCAAGGAGGAATGGGAGAGGCAGGGCGTCATCTTCGACTCCATCGAGGATGGGCTCCGCAACCATCCCGAGTTGTTCAGGGAGTACTTCTCCACGGTGGTACCGCCAGGAGACAACAAGTTCGCCGCGATGAACTCCGCGGTCTGGTCGGGGGGGTCCTTCGTGTACATCCCCCCTGGCGTCGAGCTGGAAACCCCTCTGCAGGCCTACTTCCGGGTGAACCAGGAGCAGATGGGGCAGTTCGAGCGAACACTGATCATCGCCGATGAGGGCTCCCGGGCTCACTACATCGAGGGCTGTACGGCACCGGTCTACTCGACGGAGTCATTCCACTCCGGGGTGATCGAGATCGTCATCAAGCGTGGAGCGCACTTCCGCTATACGACCATACAGAACTGGTCGCATAACATGTACAACCTGGTGACCCAGCGGGCTCGGGTTCACGAGGACGCCCACATGGAGTGGTTGGACGGAAACCTCGGGTCCAAGCTCACCATGAAATACCCATCCTGCTATCTCGTGGGCGAGGGTGCCCACGGAGACATCCTCTCCATCGCCTACGCAGGAGACGGTCAGCATCAGGACACGGGCGGAAAGGTCGTGCACGTCGCTCCGCGAACCACGTCCTCCATCGTCTCCAAGTCGATCTCGAAGGGGACGGGACGTTCGAGCTATCGGGGGCTCTGCAAGGTCTACGAGGGGGCGACGCATGCGCGCTCCAACGTCGAATGCGACGCTCTCCTCATCAATTCCACATCCAGAACGGACACCTATCCGTACATCGAGATCGAGGAACGGGACGCCAACGTGGGCCATGAGGCAACGGTCTCCAAGATCGGTGACGAGCAGCTCTTCTACCTTATGAGTCGCGGGATGTCCGAAGAGGAGGCAATGGCGCTGATCGTTCGGGGATTCATCGAGCCGATCGCCAGGGAGCTGCCCCTGGAGTACGCGGTCGAGCTGAACCGCCTGATCGAGCTCGAGATGGAGGGATCGGTAGGATGACGACCGCAACGCCCGTGATACGGCGCCCGATGGGTACGGTGGAAGGAGTCACCGGAGCGATCAACCGTGCTGCGGTGACGAGGCTGTCTACCGAGGAGCCGAGTTGGCTCCGCGAGCGTCGGCTCCGCGCCTGGGAGATCTACGAGAGCACTCCCATGCCCACGACCCGGCTCGAAGAATGGCGTTACACGGATCTTTCGAAGAAGCTCCACCTCGATGACCTCAAGCTCCTCGTTCCCGACGTCCGTGTCCTCCGGGAAGAAGAGTATCCCGACCAGGTACGCCAGACCATGGGCGAGGACCGGGCAGCCTCTGGCCACCTGGTCGAAGTGGACGGCGCGGTGGTCCATACCGACCTGGGCCCGGAGCTGGAGTCAAAGGGTGTTCTGCTCACGTCCCTCCGTTCGGCGCTGACGGATCACCCCGGACTCCTCGAGAGACTTCTGGCCACCGAGGCGGTGCCGCCCGAAGAGGGGAAGTTCCAGGCCCTCAACGCGGCCCTCTGGACAAACGGGATTCTGGTTTTTGTCCCCAAGGGGGTGGATCTGGAGATCCCAATCCGGGTGACGCGATGGCTCTCTCAGCCGAGCGTAGCTCACTTCACCAGGACGCTGATCGTCGCGGAGACGGGAAGCCGGGTGTCCTACGTCGACGAGATGCTCTCCGGCGACTTCGACTCACAGAGCCTCATGCACTCCACGGTGGAGGTGTTCGCCGGGGATGCGGCGCAGATTCAGTACGTCGCCCTCCAACGCATGGGCCGGGGTGTCTTTCACATGTCCACCCAGAGCACGCTGGCCCATCGCGACTCCACTCTGGATACCCTGAACGTGAACCTGGGCGCCTCGGTGGCGCGACTGGACCTGAACGCCAGGCTCCTGGGACCCGGTGCGAACAGCGACCTGTTGGGGCTCTATTTCGGCGACCACGACCAACATTTCGACCACTGCACCAGCCAGGACCACGTCGCGGGCCACGCCAACAGTGACCTGCTGTACAAAGGCTCCCTCGACGGTTCTTCCCGTGCCGTATTCCGCGGTGTCATCAAGGTGCATCCGGGTGCCCAGCGCACTGATGCGTATCAGACCAACCGCAACCTTCTCCTGTCGGACCAGGCCAGGGCCGACTCCCTGCCCAATCTGGAGATCGAGGCGGACGACGTACGCTGCTCCCACGGGGCCAGCGCAGGCCAGCTGGACCAGGATGCCCTGTTCTACCTCATGAGCCGTGGCCTCAGCCGGGCTCAGGCCGAGCGACTGGTCGTGATGGGCTTCCTTGGGGAGGTCTTGTCCCGCTTGCCGCTGAGTGGAGTGGTGGAGAAGGTCACCCACGCCATCGAAGAGAAACTGGGATATGCCTGAGTGGGTCAGGGTCGCGGGCCTGGACGAATGCCCGCCGGGAAATCTCCTGAGCGTGGAAGTCCGTGGCCACCGGGTCGTGTTGGCCAACGTGGACGGAGACATCCACGCTCTTCAGGATGAGTGCTCCCACGAGGACTACCCACTTTCCGACGGAGAGCTGGAGCTCACGGAGCTGGAGTGCATCTACCATGGCGCCACGTTCGACGTTCGCACTGGTCGGGCGCTCCGGTTGCCCGCCGTGAAGCCGGTCCGCACGTTCCAGGTAGACCTGCGCGGTTCGGAGATCTTCGTGCTTCTGGAGTAGCCCTGACGTGCCCTCCCTGAGGACCCTCGACCCCGTCTCGATCCGGCAGGATTTCCCGGCCCTGCTACAGGACGTCAACGGGCGCCCGCTGGTCTATCTTGACAACGCCGCCACAACCCAGAAGCCAGAGGCCGTCATCCAGGCGGTATCCGATTACTATCGCCGCGACAACGCCAATGTCCATCGAGGCCTCCACGAGCTGAGCCGGCGCGCCACCGAGGCGTACGAGGGGGCTCGGGCTCGGGTCGCGTCATGGATCGGTGCCGCGGAGCCCGCCGAGGTGGTGTGGACTCGAGGAACCACCGAGAGCATCAACCTCGTTGCGTGCAGCTGGGGAACGGTCAACCTGACGGCAGGGGACGAGATCCTCCTCTCGGACATGGAGCATCACTCCAACATCGTTCCGTGGCAGCTTCTCGCTGAAAGAACCGGGGCTCGTCTCCGCTACCTGGAGATCGACGACGACGGTCGGCTGCGCGTGGATCAGCTGCAAGAGCTGCTCTCCCAGCGGACACGCCTCGTAGCTCTGACCCACGTTTCCAACGCCCTCGGCACGATCAACCCCATCCGTGAGATCGCGGCGCAGGTACATGCCCGAGGAGCGCTGCTCCTGGTGGACGGCGCTCAGGGCGCTCCGCACCTGGGTGTGGACGTGAGGACCCTCGGAGCTGATTTCTACACGCTCTCGGGCCACAAGATGTGCGGTCCCATGGGAATCGGTGTGCTGTGGGCGCGGAGGGAGATCCTGGAAGCCATGCCTCCCTATCAGGGAGGAGGGGAGATGATTCGCACCGTGGGACGGTACCGTAGCACCTGGGCCAGTGTCCCCCACAAGTTCGAGGCGGGTACCCCCAATGTTGCCGGAGCCGTGGGCGTGGCCGCGGCCGTCGATTATCTGGACGCGCTGGGCTCGGAGGCGATACACCATCACGAGCAGGACGTGATGCGGTACGCCCTGAGTCGCCTGGACGAGGTCCCCGGGCTCATGGTGCTCGGACCACCGGATCCAGGTGAGAGACTCGGAGTCATTTCCTTCGTCATGGACTGCGCTCACCCCCACGATGTGTCGACCATTCTCGACGGGGAGGGGGTCGCGGTTCGAGCGGGCCACCATTGCACCCAGCTCCTGATGCAGCGCTTCGGGATCCCGGCAACCACGAGAGCCTCCTTCTATATCTACAACAACCACGATGACGTGGACCGTCTCCTGGGCGGTCTGGATTCGGTGCGCCGAATCTTCGCCTAGCCCCCGCCCACGGTCGCTCCACCTCCGGGTCGCGAGGACCTCAACCCCTGGTCGTGCAAGGGTTTCTCGATACCCCCGTTCGTGTAGATTACGGACCAGTCCGAGGCATAGGGACCTCAGTCCAGGACCTCCATGACCCAGCCGCAGCTCGAGTCTTTGTATCAGCAGCTCATCATCGAGCATTACCGCCAGCCCCGGAACAAGGGCGAGCTACCGGAGAAGACCGTCGAGGTGCAGATGGCCAACCCGGTCTGCGGGGACGAGATCCGTCTCCAGCTGCAGATCGAGGGAGAGACCATTGTCAACGCACGCTTCCTGGGTCAGGGATGCGCCATCTCGCAGGCCGCAGTCAGTATGATGACGGGACTCCTGAAGGGACGGTCCCTGGCCGATGCGGAGGATCTTTCGGACCGCTTCAAACAGCTGATGAGGGGCGACGAGGGCGCTGCGCGGGATCGAGCCCTGGGAAATCTCCGTGCGCTGCAGGGGGTCAGTAAGTTCCCCGTCCGTATCAAGTGCGCCCTTCTGGCGTTTGACGCGCTCGAGGCAGCGATGAAGGAGAGCCAGGAGGAGACGCCCTGACCATCCGTGGAGCCTCGGCCCTGCTCGGGACCGCTCGGCTCGGGACGATCCAGCTCCTGGCATCGTCGCGGGGGCTCCGCCAGGTTCGCTTCCTGGGCCCACCCCCTCCTTCCCAGGTGCAGGCTCATACTCCAAGAACAGTACTCGACCTCCACCGGTCTCCCGAGGCGCTGGCTCACGCGGAAGAAGCCAGGGAAGCGTTCGAGGCATATTTTCAAGGTCACAGTCAACGTCTCGACCTGTGCCTGGACCTGGAGGGAATCACCTCTTTCGAGCAACGTGTCCTGGAGTTGCTGCGGTCAGTTCCCTATGGCACGGTCACGACCTACGGCGAGTTGGCGAGAGAGCTCGCGCTGGGACCGGACCGAGCGCGGGCCGTAGGACAGGCGGTGGGCTCAAATCCGCTTCCCGTCGTGATCCCCTGTCACCGGGTCATTCGAGGAGATGGCCGCCTGGGAGGCTTTTCGGGTGGTCTCGAGCGCAAGGTCGAGCTCCTGCGCCTGGAAGGAGTCGACGTGGGCGGACCCTACCCAGACAGCCTGGTCACTCCCGGTGGGCTCAGGCTTCCGCTCTGACCGTTCGCCACCAGCGGTCCGCATCGAGGCTCAGGGCTCCAGTAGGACCTTGATGGCCCCGCTCCTCCGGTGATTCGCCGCGGCGGAGAGAGCGTCCCGGTACTGCTCAAGCGGAAACACGTGTGTCACCATCCCGGATAGCCCGTGCCCGTGTTCAGTCAGCAGATCCAGGGTGACCTCGAAGGTATGCCTGGCCTGCCCCTCCCAGTGTTCCCGCCCGTACCCCACGAATCCCTTGACCTCCAGCTCCCGCGCCCAGACGAACGTGAGATCGAGGCGTCGGATCTGCGCGGCGCACCCCAGCAGGACGATTCGCCCTCGAGGAGACGCGAACCGGAGGGCTTGGCTCAGGCTGGAGGCGTTCCCGACGCAATCGAAGATCGCCGGGAATCCTCCACCCGAAAACACCTCGGGACCCACGATGGGCTGGTAGGCCCACGAGCCTGTCTCGATCAGTACGTCCCGAGCCTCCTCTGGTCGAATCGCTTCCGTCGCGCCCAGGGCGCGTGCCAGTTTCGCTTCGTGCTCCCGCTTGGTTTGGGCCACGATGTCACCCCTGAAGCCGGTGGCCCGGAGCGACCAGATCGTCGCCGCGGCGATCGGCCCGCTGCCGATGACCAGCACGGACCCGCAGGAGTCGAGATCGGAGGAGAGCACCGCATGCATCCCGATGGATAGGGGTTCCACCAGCGCAGCGGTTCGGTCGTCCAACTCGTCCGGCACGGGAAAAAGCTGACTCTCGTGGGCGATGACCCTCTGACTCCATCCTCCAGGAAGATCGTGGTGATATCCGATGGTCAGGCCGCGGCGCAGAGGCCGTCCCCCTATCGTCAGCTCACCCTCTTCGCCCCCTCGCTCGCAGGTGCAGTGGAGCCCAACTCTGCAGGACGGGCACTGGCGCCCTTCCGGAAACCCACGAACCGTGCAGGAAATCATGGGATCAACCACCACGCGCTGGCCCGGTTGGAGGTGACTGACGCCGGGGCCCAGTTCATCCACGCGAGCCAGGATTTCGTGACCCGGCACCGCCGGAAAGGACCCAAACGGCTCCATGGCGGGGCTCGCCGAGTACGTGAGATTCCCCACGTCGGTCCCGCAGATCCCAGCCAGCTTCACGCTGAGCTTGACCCAACCGGGCCCCGGAATCTGCGGCTCCTCCACGTCTCGGATCCCCACCCCACTCAAACGGCCGAACACAACCGACTCAGAGAACCTCCCCAACCCTCGGGCAGCGAGATACCGCGGTACCGATACGTTGAAGACAACGGCCTTCATATCCGACCCGCTCCTCACGAAGGATCCCTCGGAAGGGAGGCTCACGAACGCGCATGCTCCTGACCCCTCGCCAGTGTACCGTCGCAGAAGTAGCGCTGCGACGGTACACTAGCTTACGAGGAGGGCCCGGGCCGCGGCCAGGGCCCGGATCCTCGCACGGCCGCCAGGGGGAAAGCCGTTCCCCTGTCGCGGCGGAGGCAGCAGAGCAAACCGCGACGACGCCGAGCATCACGAGCCAGGGGCGCAGCCGAATCGTGAGTGCCAGTTCACAGGGCAGACACCAGCAGCGGCCGCCCAGCCGGATCGCGGCGGTCAACGCGTCGCATACCCTGGGCGGGCGAGAGCTCTGGACAGCCCGCCTCCTCCGGGCCCTGGCTGACCGCGGGCACGACGTGCTCCTGCTGGCCCGGCCGGAAGTCCTCTCTCAGATGGTTGATTCCAGCGTCCCGGGTAGGCCACTCGGTCTGGGAGGTGACCTGATGCTCCCGGACGCGGTCCGCCTGGCACGAGCCCTCCGTGGCTTTGAGCCGCACGCCCTCCTCATCAGCCATTTCAGCAAGGTGCTCCTGGCGGGTCTGGCCGGCCGCCTCGCCCGGGTTCCCAGAGTGGTTGCCCGGGTGGCGCTGTCCAGCTACCGGGCGGATTCCTGGAAGTACCGGTTCTCGCTCCGCCGACTGGTCGACATCACCGTTGCCAACGCAGACGAGATCAAGGACCGTTTCGCCATGGAGGTCCCGGATCTGGATCCCCGCCGCCTCCGCACGATTCACAATGGCGTGTTCCTGCCGCCGCTCCAGCACGAGCCGGGGTGGCTGCGCTCGGCTCTGAACATCCCCTCCCGGGCCCGCGTCGTGGGGACGGTGGGTCGGCTCGCCACGCGCAAGAGGGTGGATTGGCTGATCCGCGCCGTGGCCGTTCTACCCCCCGACCTCCACTGTGTCGTGGCCGGGGATGGGCCTTCTCGCTCAGAGCTGGAGAGCCTGGCCCGGAGCATTGGCATCGCCGAGCGGATCCACTTCCTGGGCCATAGGACCGACGTCCGGGACATCCTCGAGGGGTTGGATGTGTTCGTGATCACGTCGGATCACGAAGGCATGAGCAATTCCATGCTGGAAGCCATGGCAGCCGGAGTGGCCGTCATCACCACGGACGTGAGCGGAGCCCGCGAAGCCCTCGATCCGCTCCCGGAGGGCATTGTTCCCGGACTCGTGGTCGGTCACGAGCTGGATCAGATCATCCGTGTCCTGGACTCACTGCTCGAAGAGCCTTCGCGTATCGCGAAGATGGGAAGGGCGGGGCGCCGAAGAGCCCGAGAGCGCTTTGACTACGACCGGATGGTGGATCGCTGGGAGGACGTCCTTCTGGGAGAGAGTCGCTCCGACTCTCCGGCCATGAGAACCATACACCCTTAGCCGAGAGAACTGGAGATGAGGACCGTCATCGTCGCCGGGTGCCGGACGCCGTTCTGCAAGTCGGGAACGGTGTTCCGAGGCATCACCGCCACCGAGTTGGGCAAGATCGCCGTACGGGGTGCCCTGGACAGGGCCGACCTCTCAGGGGACGACGTCGACCAGATCGTCTATGGCACGGTCGTCCATGCTACCCAGGCTCCCAACATCGCTCGTGAGGTGGGTCTGGGAACGCTCCCGAAACACATCCCCGCGGTTACGGTCTCCCGAGCGTGCGCCTCGGCCAACCAGGCCATCACCGATGGCGCCAACCTCATCGAGCGAGGGTATGCGCACGTGGTCATCGTCGGCGGATCCGAGTCACTCTCGCACATTCCGATCACCGTTACCGATCAGCTGGCCAAGATCCTCATGGAGGCCTCCAGGGCCAAGACCCTCCGTGAGCGGCTCTCCGTACTGAGACGAATTCGGCCCCGGGACCTCGTGCCCGTACAGCCCCAGATTGCCGAGCCGACCACGGGCGAAACCATGGGCGAGGCCGCGGAGCGCATGGCCAAGGAAAACGGGATCCCCCGGGAAGCGCAGGACAGCTGGGCACTCCGCTCCCATCAGTTGGCTTACGCCGGAACGAAGGACGGGCGTCTGCCAGCGGAGATTGTGCCCGTGTACGTACCACCGCTCTACGAGGAGATCGTCGAAGTGGACAACGGCATCAGACCGGACACGAGCCTCGAGGCGCTGTCCAACCTCCGCCCCGTGTTCGACCGCAAGCACGGCTCTGTCACCGCGGGGAGCGCCTCTCCCTTGACAGACGGTGCGTCGGCCCTTGTTCTCATGTCCGAGGACTGTGCCAGGGCCCACGGAGTCGAGCCTCTGGGTCATATCCGTAGCTACGCGTACACGGCACTCGATCCGGGCGGTCAGCTTCTCCAGGGTCCTGCCTACGCCGCGCCCATCGCGCTGGATCGTGCGGGCGTCTCCATGAAGGATATCGGCCTCATGGAAATGCACGAGGCGTTCGCCGCCCAGGTTCTTTCGAATCTCCGAGCGCTGGACTCCCGCAAGTTCGCTGAGGAGGAGTTGGGCAGGTCGAAGGCCGTAGGTCACCCAGCCGTGGAGAGGATCAACGTAATGGGAGGATCCATCGCCATCGGTCACCCATTTGGCGCCACCGGGGGACGGCTCACGCTGACCCTGCTGAACGAGATGAAGCGACGGGACGTCGAGCTCGGTCTCATCACTGTGTGCGCTGCCGGCGGAATGGGCTTCGCGATGGTGACTGAGGGAGCGTAGGCCTCATTCCTCCTCGAGCTCCTGTTCCAGCGCACGGCGAATCTCTCTGCGGCGCTTCGCCTCGCGGAACCGTTGCCGGTCCCGTTCGGTCTCCAGACGAAGCGGACGCACGGGCACCGGACGTCGGCCCGAGTCAATGGAGACGAAGGTCAAGTAACACGTGTTGGTGTGCCGGCGGACGCCGGTAAGGAGGTTCTCCGCCTCCACCCGCACTCCGATCTCCAGCGAAGTCCGACCGACGTGGTTGACCCGGGCACGGCAGGTGACGAGCTCTCCAGCGAAGATCGGCTCCTTGAAGTCCACCCGATCAATGGAGACGGTCACGCACGGACGCCCGGCATGCCGCATGGCCGCCACGGCCGCGGCCCGGTCCACCATCGACAGAATCACCCCACCGAACACGTTCCCCAGGTTGTTGACGTGATGGGGCATCATCAGCTCGGAGACCGTCGATTCGGATTCCTCCGGGCTTTTCGGTGTTTCAGCCTCTTCTGCCATGGCAGCAAACATATCGCGCTCCGCGGGGACCACGCCACGCGCCCAGAGAAGCCGAGGAGGCTCATCGAACCCTGGGGCCGGCTTGCTTCGCGACCGCCCTGGAGGCCAGTATGATCCGCCAGGTTCAGAAAGGAGGTTGTTTGCCCTCGTCATCCACCCACCGCACACGCTACCCGCTACGGAAACGCGTGGGTCTTCTCGGAGGAAGCCTTCTCTTCATCCTGATGCTCGCGTTCCCCGCGCCCGGTTCGCTGACCGCGGAGGGATGGCGGACGGCCGCGGTCGCTTCCCTGATGGCCTGTTGGTGGATGACGGAGGCCATCCCCATCCCCGCGACGGCCCTGCTTCCTCTGGTTCTCTTCCCGGCACTGGGCATCCTCGAAATGCCGTCCGCCGCAGAGCCGTACGCGAACGAAATCATCTATCTGTTCATGGGCGGGTTCCTGATCGCCATCGCTATGGAGAGGTCGGGCCTCCACAAGCGCATCGCCCTCAGCATCATGACCGCGCTGGGGACCGGCCCCGAAGCCCTCGTTCTGGGCTTCATGGTGGCCACCGCCTTCCTGTCGATGTGGATTTCCAACACGGCCACCACGACGATGATGCTTCCCATCGCCCTGGCCGTGGGAGAGATGTTCCGGCCCCCGGACGCGGATCGATACTCGTTCGGGATCGTCTTGATGCTGGGGATCGCGTACAGCGCTTCCATCGGCGGCGTGGCAACGCTCATCGGCACGCCCCCCAACGCCATCCTTGCCGCGGCCGCCACGGAGATCCTGGGCATACAGATCGGATTCGTTCAGTGGATGATGGTGGGACTCCCGGTAACTCTGGTCTTCCTGCCCCTGGGATGGATCATGCTCGTGAAGGTCCTCCATCCTCCCGGAGAGCTCGTGGGCAACGCGGGAGAGCTTCTGAGCCGGGAGAGAAGCGAGCTCGGATCCATCACGCGGGCCGAACGGATCGTGGCGGTGGTCTTCATCCTCACGGCGGCTGCCTGGATCATGCGTGCCCCGAAAGCCTTTGGTCCGGTCACGATCCCGGGAATCCAGACCTTCGCCCCCTGGGTGAGGGACTCCACCATAGCGATGGGAGCCGCGGTCCTCTTGTTCCTGCTCCCGGTGGATTTTCGCAAGGGCACGTTCGTGCTGGACTGGCCCGCTGCCCGGCGCATTCCCTGGGGCGTCCTGGTTCTCTTCGGCGGCGGGCTCTCTCTCGCTCGAGCCATGGACCGATCGGGGCTGGCTGAATGGATCGGCAGCGGAGTGGCCGCGCTGGAGACGTTGCGTCCGGCGCTGGTGATCGTTTTGGTGGGTGCCCTCTTCGTGTACCTCACCGAGGTAACCTCCAACACGGCCACGTCGACAATGGCGATGCCCGTCATGGCCGGCGCGGCCCTTGGCCTGGGAATGGAGCCCATTACCCTCATGACCACCGCCGCGCTCGCCGCATCGATGGCCTTCATGCTGCCCGTGGCCACTCCTCCCAACGCCATCGTCTTCGGCTCTGGCTACCTGACCATCCCACAGATGGTTCGAGCCGGTTTCTGGATGAATCTGATCGCGATCCTGATCATCCTGCTGGTTGGAGTGGTTCTCGTCCCGCCAGTGCTCCTCAACTGAGGCAGCAGCCGGTCCGGGAGTGTCGGAGCATGAAAGGGTGACAGAGACATGCGTACCGTAGCCTTCCCCACCTTCGCGCTGCTCGCATCGCTGCTCTGCCCGGCCGATCCCACCTCTGCGGCACAGGATACCGTTCGTGTGCAGGGACTTCATCACCCAGTGGAGATCATCCGCGACCACTGGGGAATCTCCCATATCTTCGCGGAGACCGAGGAAGATCTCTTCTACGCACAGGGCTACAATGCCGCTCGAGAGCGCCTTTTTCAGCTCGAACTGTGGAGGCGCCAGGCCACCGGCACCGTGGCCGAGATCCTCGGGCCGCGGGAGCTGGAACGGGACCTGGGAACACGATTGTTCAAGTTCCGCGGCGATCTCTCACAGGAGCTGAGCCACTATCATCCGCGAGGCGAGAGCATCATCCGCTCCTTCGTAGAGGGCGTGAACGCCTACATCCGCTGGACCAATGAGAATCCCGAGAGACTTCCGCTGGAGTTCGGGATCCTGGGCATTCGTCCCGGGCTCTGGACTCAGGAGGTGGTCGTCTCCAGGCACCAGGGCCTGTTGAGCAACATTGGCCAGGAGCTCAATCTCGGCCGGGCCGTGGCTGCCGTCGGCGCACAAGTGGTGCGTGAGCTCTCGTACTTCCACCCTGGAACGCCCGACCTGAGTCTGGACGCCAGCATCGACGGCGTGTCACTGGGCGGGGACATCCTCCATCTCTACAACGCATTTCGAGGCCCTCTCCGATTTCAGCCCGAGGATCTCCGTGCGGCCTACCGAAACGATGCGGCCTCCTTTTCCCGGCTGGCGGCCGACTGGGCGAGAGAAGAGCTGGAGACACGGATACGCGGCCTGGAGGACTTCGGCAGCAACAACTGGATCATCAGCGGCCGACTCACCCAGAACGGCTATCCGCTCATGGCCAACGATCCCCACCGCACCCAGTCCGCCCCTTCCCTCAGGTACTGGGTTCATCTGGTGGGTCCGGGATGGAACGTCATCGGCGCAGGCGAGCCAACCCTGCCCGGCATCTCCATTGGACACAACGAGCATGGCGCCTGGGGTTTGACGGTGTTCTCCACGGACAGCGAGGACCTCTACCTGTACGACACCCACCCCGACGACCCCCGACAGTATCGGTACCGGGGTGTCTGGCAGGAGATGCGGATCATCCACGACACGATTCCGGTGAAGGGACACCCGGCCGAGCCCGTGGAACTGCGTTACACCCGCCACGGGCCCGTCGTCTTCGAAGATGTGGACAATCACAAGGCGTACGCTGTGCGGGCGGCCTGGATGGAGGTGGGCGGGGCCCCGTATCTCGCGAGTCTTCGAATGGACCAGGCTCGCGACTGGGAGGAGTTCAGCGAGGCCTGCAATTACAGTAACATCCCTGGCGAAAACATGGTCTGGGCGGACCGCAACGGGAACATCGGATGGCAGGCGGTGGGAATCGCGCCCATCCGCCGCGGCTGGAGTGGGCTCGTGCCGGTGCCGGGCGACGGTCGGTACGAGTGGGACGGTTACCTGCCCATCAAGGCAAAGCCCCACGTCCTCAACCCTCCGGAAGGCTTCTTCGCCACCGCCAACAGCAATCTCACCGCGCCTGATTTCCCGTTTCGCCAGGAGGCCATTGGCTGGATCTGGGCCGACCCTTACCGCTGGGCCCGGATCCAGGAGGTGCTGGCATCGGGACGACGTCATTCCATGATGGACATGATCCTCCTTCAGACCGACTACCTTTCCATACCCGCCCGCAGCCTGGTGCCCTTCCTGGGTGATCTGCGGTCTGAGGATTCGCGAGCGGAACGTGCTCGCGGGCGTCTCCTCGACTGGGATTTCGTTCTGGACCCGGGATCAGTGGACGCTGGGATCTACGTCGCCTGGGAGCGGCGGCTGCGGGAGAACCTGGTGGACGTCATGGTCCCCGCCGCGGCTCGGTCCTTCTTCCCCCGCCTGTCCATGAAGCGCATGGTCGACTGGATCATCGCACCCCCAGGCCAATTCGGCCCGAACCCGGTCGCCGCGCGGGACTCCTTCTTGATCCGAAGCCTGGAGGAAGCGGTGGAGGGGCTCCGCTTACGCTTCGGTTCCGACATGGCCGATTGGCAGTACGGCCAATTGGAGTACAAGCACGCCCTGATCCGGCATCCGCTGAGCTCAGCCGTCACGGAAGAGCTTCGGCAGAAGCTGGACGTGGGCCCGGTGCCACGAGGTGGGAACTCCTACACGGTGGGAAATACCGGCGGCGGAGATAACCAGACCTCAGGGGCCTCCTTTCGCATCTTCGTGGACACCGAGAACTGGGACAACACGGTAGGGCTGAACGCTCCCGGCCAGTCCGGCGATCCGGACAGCCCTCATTACAGGGACCTGTTCACACTGTGGGCTCGAGACCGCATGTTTCCGGTCTTCTTCTCCCGGGAGAAGGTGGAGTCGGTCACTGAGGAGGTTCTGGTGCTGGCGCCAACCCGTTAAGGAAGATCCCGCGCAGCGGTTCGTGGGAGCCTGACACCGGCTGCGGAGTATCACAGCGTAGAGAATAGAGCATTCCGACCGCTCGCGACGGGAGGCTCCCTGAAAGGAAGGTCCCAATGAACCGCTTCCTCCGGTTGGCTCCGCTGCTTCTTCTCCCGATGCTGCTGTCTGAGTGCGCCGTCCTGGGGGGGCGGGAGGCAGAGCCCCTGGGTGAGGGCCGGGACCGCTCCATTCTCATTACCGTCGACAATCAGGAATTCCAAGACGCTACCATCTACGTGCGGAGATTCTCCAGCCGGATCCGCCTGGGCACCGTCATCGGAAAGCGCACGCAGGACTTCGAGATCGATTGGGTGCATCCGGACATCCAGCTTGAGGTATCGTTCATCGCGGCTGGCAGCTTCCTGACCGAGACGCTTCCCGTCCAGCCCGGCGAGCACCTGGAGCTGTGGATCATGGCTGGCTCGGCAGGCGTCAGGCGCTGATCGCCTCCTTCCGTCCGAAGCTCCGAAGCTGTGACGGAGCCTCATGGCGGAGGCGGGCACCCTCGCTCACCCCCCAGTTCCAAGCTCTCGAAGGTTCCGGCCCAGGGGTTCGCGTCACCATGACGGCTCGGCAGGGCGGGCCACCATGATGCCGTCCTGTCCTCCGATCCGCATGATGCGAGTCGCCAGCGACTCCTCGCTGACCTGGACGGAATCGCCTATTAGAGGTGCATGGAGAAGGCGCAGGGAACCGTCCACCCACACGGCAATCCCCGTATGGGCCACGTCCAATCCTTCGACGGAGCTCGTGGCCGCGATGACGTCCCCGTTCCGGATGGAGGGGGAGCGGTCCCGCACGTCCTCCTGGGGGATGTAGTAACGCGGCTCTTCGTCGAGCCGACGCTCCAACTCACGGATGGCCTTCAGGATGATGGGGTCCCCGAGTTGCGGGTACGCCTCCCGGTGCTCCGACATGAAGCGCACCGGCGTGTGGTCCCACACTCCACCCAGATCGGGGCTCACCGAACGCACGAACCCCTTCCGTTCGTTGTCGGACACCCATTCGCTGAAGTAGTGGAGGCGACTCGGATATCCTTGGATCACTCCGCCCCGGTATCGGATGGAGGTCAGAGTCCGAGCGTAAGCCGCGGCCACCGAGTCGGGGTCGAGGTCGAGCAGGTCCCTCGGGACCTCCTTCACGATCCGCGTGATTCCCAGAACGTTCTCCACCAAGGTCACGCAGTCCAATCGTCGCAGGTTCACCACCAGGTGCTCGGGACCTTGAATCTCCAGGGTCCCTGGTCCGTATTCCGTGCCCAGGAAGGTCAGCCCGATCCG
>JBDHKE010000059.1:0-29685 GCA_039586555.1 Gemmatimonadota bacterium
GGTGCTGCGTCCGGACCCGGTGAATACGGGAGCAGAGATCGACGTAGGCTTCCACCTCAGGGTCTCCGTAGGCCACCAAAGCGGCGTACTGCACCGGGGCGGTGACGCATGACCAAACGTTGGAGGCGATGTTCTGGATGGCGCGGACCAGCGAGGCACCGTCGGGTCCGGGAGGGAGGAGGGCCGTCCCCACTCGCCATCCGCCCAGGGAAAGGCTCTTGCTCAACCCGGCCAGGACCACGGTACCCTCCGGATAAAAGCGGGCCGGTGAAACGTGGGGCACGGTCCCGTGGGCCGTGAGTGCGTAGATTTCGTCGCTCAGGAGGGCGAGGCCATTCGAACGGGCGAAGCTCGCCAGGGCTTCCACCTCTGCGGGCCGCGTCATGGTCCCGGTGGGATTCCCGGGACTGTTGACGACCAGGACCTCGGGATTCCCCCGTGTGCTGCGCGACTGGGCCATGCGTTGTTCGAGGATCCCCAGGTCGATCTGATACCGCTGTTCGGCTCGGGTAGGCACCCAGGTAACGGGCTTCCCCACCAGGTGCGCCTGGGGGCCGTAGGTGACCCAAGAGGGTTCGGGGATGACAACCTCTTCTCCCAGCGCCAGAAGGCATGCGTAGATGAGCGACTTGCTTCCAGGCCCGATCACGACCTGCTCCGGGGAGACGTCCAGCTCGTGGCGACGCCGGTAATGCGCAGCGACCGCGGCTCGGAGCTCAGGAAGCCCCAGCGTGGGCAGGTAGCTACGGCGCTGGACGTTCGCCGCTAGCGCTGCGGCGACTCGGGGGTGCACCGGGAAGCGGGATTCACCGAAGGCCAGATGATAGACGGTTTCTCCGGAGCTCCAGAGCTCCCGTACGCGTTCGTTCACGGACAGCGTAGCGGAGACCTCGAGACCACGAACTCCCGAGCGGGAGAAGCGAAGGGGCGCACGGTGGGCGGTCACGGCAACGACTCCCGGAACAAGGTTGGGGGTCCATGCTTCGATCCCTCGGCGGGGATCCTATGACAGAGCCTTGGTGGAGAGAAACTGCATGCATATGGCGCCCGGCGACAGATGGTCGAGAGACCCTCAGGGAGGCGAAGCTCGCGAGGGGTTCTTGCGCCCGGTCTCCAGCTTGCTTCTGACCTCCCGAAGTACCAGGGAAGGGAGACGTCCCCGGTGCCGCGCCAGAAACTCCTCCACAACACTCCGATCGTGCTGGATCAGCGCTCTGAGCGCCCACGAAAGAGCCTTGATCACCGAGGGCTCACGGTCTTCCGAAAGCATATCGCACACCGTGAGGGTCCGCGGAACGTCGCCCTTCCCACCCCTGGACTTCACGTTCAGGGACACGGTGGAAACCAGGGCGGTGCGCCTCCACCACGGATTGGGTGAGCGGGCCCAGCTCGCCACCGCGCGGTCGCTGATCCTGCCTCTTCTCCATGCAGGTCCCGCGATGGTGAGGGCATAGGCGTCCACGGAAGCCCAGTTGTCATTTCCGCGGCCAAGTCGCTCCACGTCCTTCCGGGTGAGACGGTCCGTGGCATCCGGGCGGCGGGCGAGCAGCTCGTATCCAACCGGCCTCAGCTCGTGGATCCTCCTGTCCACCAGCTCCTGCGCCAATCGCAGGACGGCTTCCGGCGGCGCCGGGCGAAGCTCCCGTGAGTACCGACTCACCACCGTACGGATCTCCGGGGCCGAGACGCCGAGGATGTCCAGCTCCGTGGGGAAGTACCCGGAGGTGAAGGTCTTGCGTTGGGGATCACTCGCCCCCTGGAGATCCGCCTCGATGGCGCGGGTGAGCTCCTCTACCGTTCGTCTCATGAGGATTCTTGCTCCTCCCCGAGCGCCGGACCCCGATCCGATTTCACGCTGCTGTAAGTGGGACGGTACGCGACTCGGTCACGATTCTCTCCTTGCCAGGCGGGCACGGACGAATCTCTGCACTCCCTCCAGCTGCCCCTCCACCGGCACCGCCTGTGGAAGAGAGGGGATGTCACTTCGACGGCTCAGGTAGGCGACGACGGGG
The DNA here is from genome assembly GCA_039586555.1 of Gemmatimonadota bacterium. Taxonomy (GTDB): domain Bacteria; phylum Gemmatimonadota; class Gemmatimonadetes; order Longimicrobiales; family Gaopeijiaceae; genus JBDHKE01. Next base: position 2,013 of record JBDHKE010000059.1, read on the forward strand.
CGGCCGTACCGGAGTGCCAGCGAGATCTCGCTGGCCGTTCCTGCGGACCCGGGTAGTGCGATCACGACGTCAGAGCTGAGGACGTTGATGTGGTTGCGCGAAAGAGGGTGCGTGCCCTGTCGTCCCGTCTCTGGAAGGTGAGTGTAGATGGGAATCTCCACCCATGGATTCGGATAGCCTCTTCCCGGTCTCGGTGGGCCCTCCCGCGCGTGGGCGGCGGGGAGGATTCCGATCACGCATCCGGCTCGACCCTGCACCTCGTGAAACGCTCGACTGACCGCTTCCATGACGCCGCCGCCCCCGCCCGTGAGGAGATGAACACCCTCTGTTGCGAGCCATTCTCCCAGCGGCTCCGCGCGTTCTGAGTGCTCCTGGGAGCCCGATCCCATGACTCCGACGACCGCGAGTCTCTGGTGACGGTCCGGTTGCCCGCTCACGGCTCCGTGTCTCTTCTTCAGGGTCCGCCCTCGGAGACGCCGGGGAGCGAATCCGGGGTATCCACGTCTCTCAAGATGCCGTCGTCTTCCATCGCAACCTCGTGAACGCACTCCGCGTTCTCCACCATGAGGTCCCGGGCTCCCACGTCCCCCGAGAGCTGGGCCATGACGGGGAAGAAGTGGGAGGCCCAGAGCACGGGGTGTCCCCGCTTGCGCTCGTGGACCGGAACGCAGATGCTCCGCCCCTCCGTGGGATCGAAGGCTTCCAGGAGCCGCTCGATGTGCGACGAGCGGACCCAGGGCATGTCGCCCAGGCAAATGAAAGCCCCATCCACATCGTCGCGCAGAGCGCGGACGCCCGCCCGGATTGAAGAGCTCAAGCCTTCCTGATGATGTGGGTTTTCCACGAATTGCACGTCTCGATCCGACAGAGCCCCCGCCACGGCATCCCGATCGTGGCCGGTGACCACCAGGACGGGGGCGACACCGGCACTGAGCACGGCATCCACGACTCGAGCCACGAGGGCAGTCCCATCGAAGGGGAGGAGAAGCTTGTTGGAGTCGCCCATACGCCGGGAGCGGCCCGCGGCCAGAACGACGGCTGCGATGCGGCGGGGAGCGGACCGCACCCCCGCCGGAACGCTGGTCCTGGGCTGTGGGCGACTGGAGATCTCCTTCAGAAGCCCTCCTGCTCCCATGGCGGCGATCTCCTTGATTGAGGGAGGAAGCCCTGCCAGCACATGCCGAAGGGCCCAGTCGAAGCCGCTGGGCTTGGGGGAGCGGGCACAGCCTGGAACACCGATGACGGAGACCGCCTCCAACCGGGCCAGAAGCAGCAGATTCCCTGGGTCCACGGGCAAACCGAAACGATCGACCTCGCCACCGGATTCCACCACTGCGGTAGGGATGACGTCGGCCCGGTCGACGGTGGCGGTGGCTCCCAGGACCAGAATGGGGGAACACCCTGACTCCACCAGCTTCGTGAGTGCCTGTGCAACGGGCCCAGGAGCGTGATCGCACCGTGTCTCGCGATGGACGGTGCTCCCCAGGGCCGTCACTCGAGTGCCCAGAGCCTGCGAAGCGCGGTCCAGCAATCGCTCCGGCGTGCCTGGCAGCCGGGTGAGGAGTACGCCGACCCTGTGGGGACGCAGACCGCTGACCTGGACGATGAACCCCTCTTCGCTTCCCGCGGATTCGCAGGCGGCCACCGCGTTCCGGGGAGCAGCAAAGGGGATCACCTTGGCCGTAGCGACCAGGTGCCCGGGCCGGACCAGGGAGCGGGAAGGGAGAGTGCACAGGGTGATGGCCTCGTGGATTTCGTTCATACGGGCTACCCGAGCCGAGTCCACAAGCACCAGTCCCTGGACCTCCGCCACCAGGTTGCAGCGTCCCGTGAAGGCTCGGCTCGCTCGTACCCCTGGGCCCGCGACAGCCGCCGCCAGGCGGGAAGCGGCCTCGTCCTCGGGCACGTCGTCCTCCTCAAGACGCGCCACCACGACCTCTTGGTACCCGGCGGCCGCCAGCTCCTCCAGATCGCCGCGTGTGAGCTCGTGTCCCTTCTTCAGGATCCGATGGGGCAGGCGCAATGTGTGAGCCAGAAGGGTTCCGGCCGCATCCGGTGCGGGGACTGCGCCGAACTTCATGTGACCGGCTGCCGGAGGACGTGAATCATCTGGGCCAGGATCGAGACGGCGACCTCGGCCGGGGATCGAGCCCCGAGCTGCAGTCCCACCGGACCATGAATCCGAGCCAATGCTTCCTCCCCGAACCCCTGCCCTCGCATTCGCTCAAGGCGTGCCGCATGGGTTCGTCGGCTCCCGAGAGCCCCGATGAAGAACGCGTCCGATCTGAGGGCGGCCGCCAGAGCCGGATCGTCGAGCTTCGAGTCGTGCGTGAGCGTGACGACGGCGGTCCGGCGGTCCGGTGCCAGGTCGAGGAGAGCCTCCTCCGGCCACCGATGGATCAGCGTCGCCGAGGGGAAGCGGGCTTGGGTGGCGAACGCGGACCGGGGATCCACCACCAACACTTCGAATCCGATCTGGCCAGCCATAGCGGCCAGAGGTTGAGCCGCGTGAACGGCGCCGATGACAATCAAGCGAGCCGATGGGTTGTAGGGGCGCAGAAAGACAGGCTCGCCATCCTGCTCCACCATGAACGAGCGATCCTCCTGGAGCGCGCTGCGGGCCTCGCGAACCAGGAGTTCCGGCACGTTCTTGGGCACGCCTTCGTCGAAGGGACGGAGGATCGTGTGCCCCCCCGTGCGAAGAAATATGGCCAGCACGACGGGTCGTTTCGTGTCGCGGCTCTCCAGCAGCTGCAGGAGCGTTTGACGCTGCGCCGGCTCGACATAGATCCGGACGCTCCCTCCGCACGCAAGCCCCACCTGCCAGGCCCGTTCGTGAGTGACCCCGAACGCGAGCTCCTCGCGAGCCTGGCTCGCAATGACGCGAAGGGCGCACTCGATCACCGCATTCTCCACACAGCCTCCGGAGACGGAGCCGGCGAATTCCCCGTCATCCCGCACGACCAGATGACTGCCCGCCTGCCTCGGAGACGATCCCCAGGTCTCCACCACCGTGGCGATGGCGACACCGTGCCCTGCGTGTTCCCACTCGACCGCTCGTGAAAGCGTGTCCAGATCGGACCATTCCACCATGTTCACCTGCGCTCCGGGGTTCCTGAGGCCGATGACGGCGCGACCCCGCCGTTGTGGAGGCGAGGGACCCACGCCTAACGATATGGGCACCATGCGCGCGGCGAAACGAGAAGGTCCGGGTCCGGGCCGGATGCCTCGGACCATAGGGAGCCGGTGGCGAATCCAACATCGGGCCGATTTCGGACAGGTAGTCGCTGGCCAGAGCAGGTGCTGTTGGCCCCGAAGAGGACGTACCCCGCGGGGGACTCGATCTCCCGCGGGGCACGCAACCTCTTTGGCGGCTTCCCCGTGCGATACCGGGTGACGGCGCCCTCAGCTCGTGGTAATGGTCAGCGTCTGGGCCACGCTGTCCAGGGAGAGAGCGAAAGGAGTGAGGGGCGACTGCGCGGGACCGGCGACGTTCATTCCGTCCGTGTCGTACTCGGACCCGTGACACGGGCAGCGGATGCGATCTCCACTGAACGCGTTCACATCGCATTTCCCATGCGTGCACACGCTCGTGAACGCCCGGTAATCGTTTCCCGAAGTGTGGATGACGACGACCCTCGCCTGCGAAATGAGGAGGAACCCGGGCGTCGCGCTGAGGGCCGGCACCACCGAGAGCCGCACGGTGATCGTGTTTCCCGTAATCTGGACGGCCTCCCCGGGAACTTCTCCGTTTCCGTTCGGACCGGCGACATCACCACTGTCCGAGGAACATCCGGCGAGCAGCACCGCCGCCATAGCCTCGGCGGAGAGGGCAAGGAACTCTCGTCGCGGGAGTTGTGGCAGGTGGGTCACGCATCCTCCTCCGGATAGAGGTGAGGATTCAAGGTTGAAACATTTCACCTGATCCTTGAAGGGACACGAAGGGTTCCCTGGGGAGCGGCTACACCTGGCGTAGGCGGTCTCGAAGCCACGTCTGTGGGGTTGGGAGAGTCAGAGAGCTGCGTTGCCGGGCGGCCGCTCAGGCGGTGATCTCCTCACCGCCGTCCACGTTGATCACGTTGCCCGTAATCCAGTGGGTCTTGGAGGAGCACAACGCGACCACGGCGTTCGCGACGTCCTCGGGCGTGGTGAGTCGCCCGGATGGATTCTTGGCGAGGGCTCCGTCGATCAGCCGGTCGCTCCCCGGGATCTTTCGGAGGGCAGGGGTATCGGTCACGCCTCCCCGAAGGGCATTCACCGTGATTCTTCGAGGAGCCAGCTCGTAGGCGAGCTGTCGGCAGTGGGACTCCAGGGCGGCCTTCGCGGCGGACACGGGACCGTAGCTTGGGATCACCCGATTCGACCCGGACGAGGTCATGGCGAAGACACGACCTCCCTCGCCCATCATGCCGCGCTCCAGGAGTCCATGCGTCCAGTCCACGAGGCTGTGTGCCATGACCCGCAAGGTCATGTCCATTTGCGCCGGGGTGACGGCGCTGTCGCCCACGTAGTTGCGGAGAGTGCCGAACGCCAGGGAGTGCATGAGAACGGCAACTTCGTCCCCTTCAGACATCAAGGCGCGCATCTCCTCCAACGCCTGTGCCATCCTCTCCGTGTCGGCAGCGTTGATGTTGAAGAAGTGCGCTCGCCTTCCCAGGGCTTCCAGCTCGCCTTTGAGCTCCCCCACGTGCTGTAGACCGGCGCGGCGATCTAGGTGTACGCCAAAAACATCATGACCGTCCGCCGCCAGGCCTCGGGCGCACGCCTCTCCGAAGCCGCTGGACGCTCCGAGGATCAGAGCCCAACGCCGGGTCTCCTGCGTATCCGTCATCCCGCACCTCTTGTCTCGAGAACGACCCTGGACCTTATTCTGGGCGTTCGCAAAGCTCGGAAGATAGTCGGCCGAGGCGCCGCACGGAAATCCTGGACTCGCCACAGTCACCCTGATGCCGAAGAGCTTGACACGATCTGCCATGGCCTCAGGCAGAAGCCGAGCGCGCTGGAGTGCCGTGTTGTTCGATCTGGATGGGACCCTCGCGGATACCGTGGATCTGATACTTCAATGCTTCAGGCACACCATGCGCGTCCATCTCGGTGAGGCACCGCCCGACTCGCGGTGGCTCGCGACACTAGGCACACCGTTGAGGGCGCAGCTGACGCCTTTTGCGCGCTCCAACGAGGAGGTGAAGGAGATGATGAGGACGTACACGGCCTTCCAGAGCACGATACACGACGAAATGGTGCGTCCCTACGTTGGTGCCAAGGACCTTCTGCTGGGGTTGGAGTCCAAGGGTGTGCCCATGGCCCTCGTCACCAGCAAGCGGCGGGACATGGCCTTGCGAACGCTCTGTCAGTGCGACCTGGCCGACCATTTCGAGGTCATCGTCTCGGCCGACGACGTGACTCGCGGCAAACCCGATCCCGAGCCAGTGCTCAAGGCGATCGAGGCCCTGGGGCTCGTTCCCTCCCGGTCGATCGTGCTCGTGGGTGACTCACCCCATGACATGGTGGCGGGAAAGCGAGCGGGAGTGCGTACGGCCGCAGCACTGTGGGGGCCGTTTCAAAGGACGGACCTCGAGAGGGCCGGCGCCGATCATTTCCTTGATTCCCCCCTTCACTTGCTTGAAGGGATATCCTGAGGAGGAGGGTTGTACCCGCGGGTCGGCTCGGGTGAGCCGCTGGAGCGGGGCCTCGGCTGGTACCGCCGAGCGGGCCCCTCCAGGGTTGATCCTGGTCCGCGGCCGTTTTAGAATTCCGGGCCTTTACAGGTGCTCTGAAAGCCCCCATCGTCTAGTGGCCTAGGATACCTGGTTCTCAGCCAGGAGACCGGGGTTCGATTCCCCGTGGGGGTACTCCCCCGGCCCGCTTAGCTCAGCTGGTAGAGCACTACGCTCACATCGTAGGGGTCGCTGGTTCGAGTCCAGCAGCGGGCATGAAATCCGGCAGGGATGCCGGATTTCTTTTTTTCCGCATCCGAGCCCGGCTCTGGCGAATGACGAGTGACGAAATGGGTTCGAGTGCGCCGATTGCCGGATGTGTTGTCCGGGTTCTATCAGCGTAGGTGAAGGCTGGCGGGACGTCGGCGGACTCTCTTCAGGAAGCTCCCAGGAAGTCCTGAATCGCCTTGCTGATCTCCGCGGGGGCATCCTCCTGAATGAAGTGTCGAGCGTCGAGGCGCACCACCCGCACGGACTGAAAGTCTCGCTTGAAGCGGTCCATGAAGGGGGGGGTGAACGCGTAGTCCCGAATCCCCCAGGTGAGCAGCGCCGGTAGCGTGCCGAGGGTCTCGGGAACCTCGTCCGAGATCGCCCCGAGCCACAGGGCCGAGCGCGTGATCTGGCGGGGAAACTCCGCAACACCCGCCCGGCGCTCAGGTGTGGACAGCGGTTCCCGGTAATGGTCCATCACCTCCGGAGCCAGCGGGTACTTCACGCCCGCCGGCATGATCCTCTCCACGAAGAAGTTCTTCTGCAGAATCAGGCTCTGGAGCAGGCCGGTGGAGAGAACCGCGCTGAAGGCACGGATGTGCCAGGCCTTGGCGGGCCAGTACCAGGTGTTTCCCATTACCAGAGCCCGAATGCGGTCCGATTCGCCAAGGGCGACCCGCATTCCGATAGGGCCTCCCCATCCTCGAGCTCGAGGTGTCGGACGAGCTGTCGGACGATCTCTGCATGGTCGGCGGGGGTGTACCCATATCCCGGCGGATGCGCCGAGAGCCCGAAGCCAGGATAGTCCATCGCGACGCAACGGAACCGCTTTCGCAATCGGATGACGATGCCGCGGTAGAGAAAACTCCAGGTAGGATTGCCGTGGAGGAACAGGATGGGTGGGCCGGTGCCCTCGTCGATGTAGTGAACCGGGCCGACCTGGCTCGCGAACCAGCGCGATTCGAACGGAAAAAGCTCGGGGCTGGGACGGAACGGGATTCCCTTGTCCATGACTCCACCGTGTCGGAAGAGCGTGATCCGGGATGCGAGTGGCGCTCGACGGCGCCGACCGCTACCAGAGGTGCCCCTGGCCACGAGCCTTGAGTTTGACGGCCGTTCGCCACAGCATATCGCACACCGGAGACGTACGGTAAGGATGTTTCCGGGCGTTCGCCACGAGGAGGTCGCATCCGTGTCCGATGATTCTGGCCGTATAGGAGCCACCTTTCTTCTGGATTGCCTGGCGGGTGAGAGCCCAGCGGAAAAGGCCCGCTTCATCGCGGTCGAGCAGACGGTGGAGATTCCCGAAGACTGCTTCTCCAAGGAGATCGGAGAGACGGTTGTGGGACGCGTCGAGCAGATCGGCCCGTGGTGGGATGGTCGCACCCGGGTCACCATCTCGTACCATCCCCGGCTGGTGGGCGACGAGCTGGGTCAGCTGGTGAATCTGCTCTTCGGCAACGTTTCTATGAAGGAGGGCGTGCAACTCGTCGACGTTGCCTGGCCGGTTGATGTGCTGAACACGTTCCGGGGCCCGTCCCACGGAATCCCCGGCCTTCGGGATCTGTGTGGGGTCCCTCGTCGACCACTGGTCTGCGCGGCGATCAAACCGGTGGGACTCACCGCGGAAGAGCTGGCCCGGGACTGCCTGGCGTTCGCTCTAGGCGGCGCCGACATCATCAAGGACGACCATTCCCTGGCGAACCAGGAAACGGCGCCGTTCCGGGAGCGAGTGGAGCGCTGTGCCGGGGCCGTCGCCAACGCCAATGAGCGGACGGGGGGAAACGCCCACTACTTCCCGAATCTCTTTGGGACACCGCCTCTTCTGGAAGAGCGCCTTCAGGTGCTTGCCGAGCTGGGATGCCGTGGAGTCGTGGCCAGCCCCATGATCCTGGGGCTGGACACCGTGCGCTGGCTGGCCGGGCAAACCGGACTGGCGATCCTCGGACACCCCACTTTCTCGGGCGCCTTCTTCGGAGCCCGGCACGGGGTGCTCCCGGAGATCCTGCTCGGCGATCTCTTCCGGGTTGCCGGGTGCGACGGTGTAATCTACGTGAATGCAGGGGGGCGCTTCAGTTGGACCCAGGAACGGTGTGATCGAATCACCGAGCGCCTTCGTCGGCCGATGGGGCCCGTTCGGCCTTCCTTCCCGGTTCCGGCCGGTGGGGTGGATGTGCGAAGGGTCCCGATCTGGCTCGAGCGATATGGCCCGGACACCATGATCCTGATCGGCGGCAGCCTCTACCAGCAAGGGAATCTCGAACGGGCGACGGCCGAGCTGATCGAGACGGCGGAGAAGCACGCCCGAGGAAGGGAGAGTCGAAGGTCATAAGGAGCTCGGAATTCCGTTGGGAGGGAATCCGTGTTCAGGCGTACGCCGGACGGCGTGGAGAGCTCTGGCGAGTAACGCGACAGGTGATTCTGGGCGAGGGAGAGGGCGACGAGGAGATGGGCTTCATCACCCGGTACTTCGAAGTTGGCACCTGGAGCGTGCACCTCTCTCGAGCGTCATTCCCACCTTCATGCGGTGGTGGTGATTCAGGGGAAGGGATCAGTACAGCTCGGGGGACGAGAGCCTGCCTATCCAGCCCTTCGACTGCGTGTGCGTCGCCCCCGCCGGGCTACACCAGTTCCGCTCCGACCCGGACCGCACCCTGGGCTTTCTGTGCATCGTGGACCGTCTTCGGAGACGGCCCATCGTGACGTCTCGCTCGGGGGGAGTAGTCGCGAGTGTCTTGGCTCGGGACTCCCGGCCTCTGAGACCTGTCCAGGCGACCGGGCAGACGTTACCCTGGACAGGCCTCACGACCGGGAGGGCGGGCTCATGATTTCCAGGTTCCGCGTGCTGGCCAGCTTCTCGCTTCCGAAGCGGAATCTGTTCGTCCTCTCGGGGGTGATTCGGGAGGGGCTGGTGGACATGGGCATGAAGGCCGAGCTTCGCGTCGACGATGAAGTGCTGTTCCAGGAAGCCGTCCATAGCGTGGAGTTCATGGAACACGAGGGCGCCGGCCTCAGCCCCTGCCTGACCTTCGAGTATCGCGATCTCAGCCAGCTATCGGATTGGCTGTCCCTCCCCTGGGAGAAGCAGATCGTGGCAGTACGCCTCTGAGTCATCCGGAACCCGGACCGCGCTCTCTTCGGACTGCGGACGACCACTCCAGCTTTTCCTGTTTCTCCTCGCGTGGTGTTCCCGCTACGACGCGCCAGAGCATCGTCTCGCGATCGACTCCTGCAATCGGACCCACGAACCCAGCGCTTTCCGCAGCCAGTTGATACGCGATGGGACGCGGATGCCCGTCAGATGGCAGGAAAGAGAGCGTCGTCTCAGGAAGTCCCCTGGCGCGGAGGGTCCCGGACAGATCGACCGACGGGATGGCTTCCGGTTCGCCGTCTGGCTGAGCCAATCGAGCTGTCGTCGATCCTCGGCCTCCCGGAGGACACGGGCGTACATGTCCATCTCCTCCTTCTTGCCGGCGGTGCAGGAACGGGCATAGGCGTTGTCGATCCGTACCGGGTCGGGCCAGTCGCCTCACGAGATGGAAATGCTCGTCCCGCTTCGGTGGATTGCTCGCATCAAGGCCACTCGTGGCTTGCGGACCCGGCGGAACACTAGTGCCGGGATTCCGGAGCCCGCCCGTCGACGGTCCCGGGTTCCTCCGCTCCAGGATGCACCGGCGACTTCTCCCACTCGTAGTCCCGGTCCATCACCCAGCGCTCGAACCAGTCCAGCTCCACGTTGGCCTTGAAGAGTCGCTGTTGCAGCTCCCTCCACCCGTGGCCCTGCTGTGGAGCGACGTAGAGGTGTGTGGGCACCCCGTTGGCCTTGAGGGCGCGGTAGAGCTCGACGGACTGCGGCATAGGAACGCGGGCGTCATTCTCGCCCACGAGCACCAGTGTAGGTGTCGTGATCTTCCACGCCTCCCGGATCGGGGAGTCGGACCAGTACTGCTCCAGGGGCGCCTCCTCCGTCCACGGGTCCCCTCCGAACCAGGGGGTTCGGTAGGTACGGACATCACTCTGGGCATACATGGAGACCCAGTTGACCGCTCCCGCTCCCGAGGAGGCGGCTTTGAAGCGGTCGGTATAGGTGATGATCTTGTTCGTCATGTGACCGCCGGCACTCCATCCCATCTTCGCCATCCGCTCACCGTCGACGAGTCCCATCTCGATCAGATGATCCACACCGGCCATGACATCCTTGTGGGCCTGGTTGAAGTAATGGCCGACCATGTCCCGAAGGAACGCGTCCCCGTACCCAGTGCTTCCCCGGTAGTTGGGCTTGAGCACCATGTATCCCAATGCGGCCAGCACGGGCACGTACCGGCTGGATCGGAAGAATCCGAACCTGTCTGAGGAGGCGGGTCCGCCGTGGGTCTGGACGACGAGCGGATACCGCCTGCCCGGCTCGTAGTCCAGAGGATAGTGGAGCAGTCCCTCGACGGTAACTCCGTCCTCACCGCTCCACTGGATGGCCTCGACGCGCGGCAGAAGAAACTCTTCGGTGATGTAGTCGAAGATGTCGGTCACCCTGGTGGGTGCCTTACGCCCGGCACCCGGGAGCGTCCAGATATCCCCGGCGTTGGTTGGACTGGCGACCGAGAAGGCGTGCAGGTCCGACTGGGGCTCGTAACTCCAGGACCCGATCGAGTGGTCTCCGCCGGTGAGCGGGGTAGTTTGTCGACTCGCTACCTCGACCCGGAACAGATTCTGGCGCACGCCTGTGCTGGCCCGGAAGTAGATCGCTCGGCCATCGTCGGACCAGTAGGCGCCGTTGACCTGGAAGGGCAGATCGGGAAGGAGAACTTCGGGAATCCCGCCGGAGGTGGGCATCAGGAACAGCTTGCCGTTGTAGTAGAAATCGAAGCTTCCGTTCGCGTCCGCGATGAAGGCGACGGTCGAGTTGTCGGGAGATACCCGAACTCCGGACTCTCCGATGCCGTTACTGGTGAGCTGACGTGCGTCGGTGCCGTCCGCATTCATCAACCAGACTTCGGACAGGGGCCGGTCGTCCAGCAGCGGAGATGGTGACCGTGAATGGACGACCAGAGTGCCGTCGCGGGAGAGCTCGTATTCGTCAATCGTGAAGCTCCCCTCCGTAACGCGCTCCTCCCCGCCGCTCGTCACGTCGACTCTCCAGAGGTGACGATGCTGGTAGTCCTCGTCGAACGCGAAGACGTTGTCCTGAACCCTCTCCCGGGCCTTCTCTTCCTCTGTCTTGTCGTCAGGGGCTGTGAAGTAGATCCAACGTCCGTCTGGCGACCAGCTGACGTCCGAGACAGAAGTGGTGTGCGTCGTGAGTCGCTTCCCCTCCCCCCCACGATTCCGGATGAGGTAGACCTGGGTGCCCTCTGCTCCGTCGCGCTCCGCCAGGAACGCCACAGCAGCCCCGTCCGGTGACCAACGGGGGCTGCTTTCGCCCCTGGGTCCATTCGTGAGTTGAATGGGGTCGGAGCCGTCGACATTCACCCGCCACACGTGGGAGACGGTGCGGTTCTCGTTCCAATCGGGGTCGTTACGTACATAGAGGAGCTGTGCTCCATCAGTGGACGTCTGGACATCGCCGAGGGACGGCACGTTGATAAGATCCACGATGGTCATTGGCCGCTGCTGTGCCGCCGCGGCGCTGGAACACACCAAAAGGAGCAGAGTGGACCCTGCGGCGGCCTTCGTTCTGGCCAGGCTCATCACGGATTCTCTCCTTCACACTTGGTTGCCGGAGCGAGCGCGCGGACGGAGCCCGGGCCGGCTTGTTGCTGCTGGGTGGATGCCCGAATCTAGGCGCTAGGCTGCCACAAGCCAGGTGGACCCTCTCCGCATGGACGACGGCTGCCGTCACGGCGGATCCAGATCGCCCGAAGCGCCATTTCCTTGACGCTGCCGGGCCCGCGAGCTTCTATTCCCCCGTTTTCGCGCCCCTCCAACGTTCAGGGCGGATTGGGGCACCAGAAAAGCCGAGAGAGGTTGCATCGGAAAGGAAGACGCAGGTGCCTGAGCCCATCGAAGCGGAAGTCCAGCACCACGGGGAGGAGACGATCCAGCGGGAGTTGTGGGGCACCCGCGTCGGCTTCATCCTGGCTGCGGTAGGAAGCGCGGTCGGACTCGGCAACATGTGGCGGTTCCCGTACGTGGCCTCCGAGGGAGGTGGAGCCGCCTTCGTCTTACTCTACATCGGCATGACCCTGGCGATCGGGATTCCCATCATGCTGGCCGAGTTCGTGGTGGGTCGGCGAGGGCGGCTGTCGCCCATCGGAGCTCTCCGGAAGGCGGGGGGACCCGCCTGGGTGCCGATGGGGTTCCTCTTCGTGCTCGCCGGATTCCTGATCCTCTCGTACTACTCGGTTATCGCCGGCTGGACGGTTCGCTATGGGATCGACGCGATCCTGTTCGGCTTCTCCGACGCTCCGGGGGATCGCTTCAACGAGATCTCAACCGGCTTTCCTGCGATGGTCTATCACGTTGCGTTCATGATCGTGACCATCACCATCGTGATGTTGGGGGTGGAGAAGGGCATCGAGAAGGCGGCTCTGGTTCTTATGCCTACCCTTTTCGTGATCCTGATCGGTCTGGCCGTGTGGGCCTCCACGCTCGACGGGGCACTCGCAGGATACGCCTTCTATCTGAAGCCGTCGCTGAAGGAGCTCCTGGATCCCACCATTATTCGTCAGGCTGCGGCGCAGGCTTTCTTCTCCCTCAGTCTCGGCATGGGCGCCATGCTTACCTTCGCCTCGTATCTCTCTCGCGACGAGAACCTGAACCGGGAAGCGGTGGTGATTTCGTTCTCGGACTTCTCGGTGGCGTTCGTCGCCGGGCTCGTCGTATTTCCGGTGATCTTCGCCCTGGGGCTACAGGGGGACGTGGGTGAGAGTGCGGTAGGCGCGCTGTTCATCTCACTGCCGGGGGCCTTCGTGGAGATGGGAAGCATCGGCCGCTGGGTGGGACTTCTGTTCTTTCTTGCTCTGACCGTGGGAGCGCTGACTTCGGCCATCTCCCTCCTGGAGGTGGTGACCGCTTCCATCATCGACGAGTTCCGCGTCCCGCGAAAACCCGCGGCGGTGTCAGCGGGGATCGTGATCACCCTTCTCGGGCTTCTGAACGCGAGCTCGCTTGGTCTCCTGGGGGTGTTCGACAAGATCGCCGGGGAGCTCTTCCTGGTCCTGGGAGCTTTCGGGCTGTCCGTTCTGGTGGGTTGGAGGATGGAGGATCCCGAACACGAGCTTCGCTTGGGCGCGTCCCCCTGGTTCGCTGGCGTGGTTCCGGGGGTGAAGTTCACCCTCCGCTACATCGTTCCACCCGTGATCCTGTTCGTGCTTTGGTTCACGTTTCAGGACGCAGCTGCTGCGGTGCGGGCCTTCCTCGGCGGTTGAGGGGGAGGAAGGAACCAAGCCGGGCTGAGGCCGGATCACGAACGCTGACAAGTAGTGTGTTCGGGCGAAGCCGGCACAAAGGTGTCGAAACGCGGGGTAGTACGGAGCGGGCTGAAGTAGGTGAAGGGGCGGACCCCCGAGCGACACCGACGAAGCGGAGGTATCCGTGAGAATCCGTATGCTCGCCTCGGTGCTATCCCTCCTGGCCCTCGCCGCGACTGCATGCGGAGGTGGTGAGGGTGGGAGCGAGGGGCAAAACGACGCCACCGAAAGGCCTTTCCGTGTCGCGTTGTTGACGTCCGGTCCGGTGAGTGACGCCGGCTGGTACGCAGGGGCGTACGAGGGTTTGCTGCAGATCCGGGACTCGGTCGGCGCGCAGATCAGTCACCAGCAGACGCGCACACCCGCCGAGTTCGACGAGGCTTTCCTCTCATACGCCGCTGGCGGATTTGATCTCGTTTTCGCCCACGGCTTCGAATACCAGGATGCGGCCATTCGCATTGGCCAGCAGTTTCCCGATCTTACCATCGTCGTCAGTGCCGGAGGGCGGGTGGCCCGAAACGTCAATCCTCTGATCTTCAAGCTGGAGGAGGGAAGCTACCTCGCGGGCATGGTGGCCGGTGCCATGAGCCGCACGGGCACCGTGGGTATGGTGGGTGGCGTAGAGATCCCGCCGGCCAAGGGCACCTTCCTGGCGTTCGAGGCCGGGGCTCGCTCGGTGAGACCGGAGACGCGGGTTCTCCAGGCCTTCATCGGCAACTGGGACGACGTGGCCGCGGCCAAGGAGGCCGCGGTGGCGCAAATCCGTCGCGGCGCGGACGTCATCATCCACAATACGGACGCCGCGAGCTTTGGGGTGTTCCAGGCGGTTCGCGAGGCTTCCCGGGAGGGAGCCGACATCTGGGCTCTCGGCATGAACCGGGACCAGAATGACGTGGCCCCGGACGTCATTCTCGGGAGCGCGGTGATCCGGATTCCCCAGGCTTTCGTAGAGGTCGCCCGAGCCTACAGGTCCGGTGGGCTGGAAGGAAGGCCCTACTACACGGGATTGGCTGTGGGTGTGGTGGATTTCGTTCCGAATCCCGAGCTGGCTCATCTCATCCCCGCGGAGGTGCTGAAGGGGCTGGACCGAGCGCGAGCGGACATCGCAGCCGGGACGTTGAAGGTGCCCAGGGTCCCATTCGTCGAGGGCGAGAGCGAAGGCCGGTGATGTGCCTGCGGTTCCGCCCCATCCCCCGTGTCCAGGACGATCTACCGGTGAAGGCTGAAGGATCGGGCTCCCACCGCGGACGCTCCTCGGTCCAGCTCGTGGACATCGCCAAGCGGTTCGGGCCCCTCGTCGCTCTGGACGGTGTACACCTCACGGCTGTCGAGGGCGAGGTTCACGCCGTTCTCGGGGAGAACGGGGCGGGCAAGACGACCCTCATGAATGTTCTGGCGGGAATGCTGCGGCCAGAGCGAGGCCGAATCGTCATCGAGGGGTCCGAAGCTCACTTCCATACACCCAGAGAGGCCGGTGCAGCCGGGGTCGGGATGGTCCACCAGCATTTTACGCTGGTGCCGGACATGACCGTCCTAGAGAACGTGGCACTGGGAGTTCGCAGTGCGGGTCGCGGATTTCGCTTCCCGAGGGACAGGATCCGACGCCGAATAACCGATCTGATCCATCGAACCGGACTGGCCGCCGACCCGGAGGCGTTCGTACGAGACCTGACCGTGGGGGGGCGCCAGAGGGTGGAGATTCTGAAGCTCCTGTTCAGGGATCCTCGAATTCTGGTGATGGACGAACCCACCGCAGTCCTGGCTCCGCAGGAGGTGTCTCAGCTCTTCGAGATCTTGCGCTCACTGGCGGCTGAGGGAAGGACCGTACTGCTCATTGCTCACAAACTGGACGAGGTGCTGGCCGTTGCCGACCGGGTCACCGTGCTTCGCGACGGCGCGACGGTGCTCACGGCACCGCGCCAGGAAGTGGACCCCGGGGTGCTGGCTCGAGCCATGGTGGGTCGGCCCCTGGCTACCGTCGAGCGATCGGAGGAGGAAGTGGAGGGGGATTCGGTCGCCCAGCTCAGCGGTGTCTGGGTGGCTGGGGCTCGAGGAGAGGCATCGCTTCGAGGGGTGGACTTGGTCGTCCGCAGGGGGGGGATCGTGGGAGTGGGGGGGGTGGAAGGGAATGGCCAGCGGGAGCTTGCGCTGGTGCTCTCCGGACGACTGAGTCCGGATCGAGGTACGGCCTCGCTGCCCGACGACAGTGGACTGATACCGCAGGACCGATGTCACGAGGGCGTGATCCCTGAGTTCAGTCTGACGGAGAACATGGCTCTGGCGCTCCATCGCCGGCCGCGGTTCCGGATTGGACCGCTCTTGCGCTGGGCTTTGATCCGTGATGAGACGCGGGTCGCCATGCTTCGTTTCGGGGTGCGCGCGCGCGGAGCTTCGACACTCGCGGGCACGCTGTCGGGTGGAAACCAGCAGAAGCTGATCGTAAGCCGCGAGCTCAGTCGGCGGCCAGACCTGCTGGTTGCCGAGAATCCGACCCGCGGGCTGGATATCGCTGCCACCGAATTCGTCCATCGAGAGATCTTCGAGCTGCGGGCGGGCCCCATCCCGAATGCAGGGAGAGGCCGCGCCGGCCTCTTGGAATCAACTCGGGTGTCCGGGCACCGGCCGGGCGTCGTCCTTATCTCCACGGATCTGGACGACGTGCTGGCTCTGTCCGACCGGATCTTCGTGATGGTCCGAGGCAAGCTGGTCGAGGTTCCCCCGGAGATGAGGAACCGGGAGGGGATGGGCTCGCTCATGCTGGCGGGGGGAGCCTCGGAGGGCCGTCGGGGGGAGTCGGCTCCATGATAGGCCGGACGGCCGGGCGCCTCGGACCCGTCGCGGCCGCGGTCGTCGCTCTGGCCGTCACATTGGCCGCTTCCGCAGTGGCCCTGGTCCTGGGCGGGTACGATCCGGCCGCTGCCTATGGGGCCCTCTTGCGGGGGGCCGTGGGGTCCCCAAGCCAGTTTCTTTCGATCAGTCTCGTGCGTGCGACTCCGCTCATCCTCACGGGGCTGGCCGTGGCGCTCGCCTTCCGAAGCGGGATCTGGAACATCGGGGCGGAGGGTCAGCTCTATGCAGGCGCGATCGCCGGCGCCTGGGTGGGTATCCATGGATCGGGGCTTCCGCCAGCCGTGGTGCTGCCCGCGGTGGCGCTGGCTGCAGGAGTGGCGGGCTGTCTGTGGGCCCTGATTCCAACGCTTCTGAAGGTGCGGATGGGGGTGGGCGAAGTCATCACGACCCTGCTGATGAACTTCGTGGGCATCCATCTCGCCGCCTACACCGTTCACGGCCCGATGCAGGAAGCGCGCGGAGTCTTCCCCCAGACAGATCTGATTGCCGAGGCGGCCCGCTTGCCTCGACTCATTCCCGGGACCCGCTTGCACGCCGGATTCATCCTTGCCTTGGGCCTCGCGTTATTGATCTGGCTTGTGATGCGTTTCAGCGTCTACGGTTTCCAGGTGCGGGCTGTGGGCGCCTCTCCTGCCGCGGCCGCTGTAGCGGGGCGGATCCGTACCCGTCGGGTGGTGGTGGTCACCTTCTTGCTCTCGGGCGCACTTGCAGGAATCGGGGGAGGGGTCGAGGTGAGCGGAGTGACGTATGCCCTTTACGAGAACTTCTCTCCGGGCTACGGCTACACGGCCATTGCCGTCGCCCTTCTGGCGGGTCTGCATCCGCTCGGCGTGGTGGCGACGGGGATCTTCTTTGGAGCTTTGGAGGGCGGGGCCGGCGCCATGCAGAGAGAGGCCGGGATCCCCGCTGTGTGGGTCAACGTCATCGAGGCTTTGGTGATCCTGGCGGTTCTCGCGGTGGACCGTGCGGTAAGGCGGCTGCAAGTGGGAAGAAAGCCCGACGGAGATGCCGACTCGCCGGAGCCGGCCCGGGCGAGGGGGGCGAGGACTCTGTCCCTGGAGGGTACCTAGGTGGACGCGGCGACGGCGTCCGCCTTTCTGGAGGCTTCCGTGCGGCTGGGCGTCCCCCTCGCTCTGGCGGCTCTCGGCGAGGTCGTGACCGAGCGCAGCGGTGTGATCAACATCGGTCTGGAAGGCTCGATCATTGCCGGAGCCCTGGGAGGCGCTCTCGGGGCCCTTGCCTGGAGCTCGCCGCTGGGCGGGGTCGGCGCCGGTGCGATGGCCGGCGCAGCTGTCGCCGCCGTCTTCGCCCTCTTTGCGGTGGTTCTGAATGCGGATCAGATCATCGCCGGAACGGCGGTCACGCTGGGAGGACTAGGTGCTACGGGTGCGGTCTACCAGGGAGTGTTCGGCGCCACCGGGACGGCGCTGACCATTCCAACCCTCGGCTCGGTGCCGATACCGGTTCTCTCGTCGGTACCGGTGGTCGGGCCAGCTCTATTCGACCAGGCTGTGACCGCATACCTGGCCTACGGTCTTGCGTTGGTGCTGTGGATCTTCCTCTTCCGTACCGAACTGGGGCTGGAGCTCCGTGCGGTAGGGGAGTCCCCGGCTGCCGCCGAGGCCTCCAGCATCAGGGTTCGCTGGACTCGGTTCTGGGCGACCCTCTTCGGTGGGGCGCTCGGTGGGGTGGCGGGGGCGCATCTGGCGCTCGCCTATGCCGGAACGTTCGCCCAGGGCATGTCGGCAGGCAGAGGGTTCATTGCCATCGCCGTGGTGGTTCTGGCTCGCTGGAACCCTGGGGGTGTGTTGCTGGCCGCTCTCTTCTTCGGTGTGGCCTCCGCCCTCCAGTTCTTCCTACAGGCGCTGGGACTGGACCTTCCCTACCAGCTGTTCCTGGCGCTGCCGTATGTCCTGACGCTTGCGGCTCTGGCCGGCTGGTTGGGTCGTTCCCGCGCTCCATCCGCTCTGGCGCTGCCGTGGCCACCACATTAGGCGTTCCCGTAATAAGGGACCTGGATTAGCTTCTGGTGTAGCGTAGCCGGAATTCGGCAGCGGCTCAACACGTCGGAGAGGGTTCTCCGGCGGGGCGCGGCATCGGATTTCGGCTTCGTTGTGTGCGCTCGGAGGAGCCCTAGACCATGACCCTTCGCCGGATTCGAGCATTGCGACCGGTCCGCCCGCTGTCTCTCGCCACTCTTCTGGCCATTGCGGGAGGCTTTCAGGTGCCTCCCGGCTCCCTTTTGGCGCAAGGTCAGGGGGAGTTGCGTGGTGCGGCGGAGTTGGGGGTGTTGCTGCGGCAGCTGGACGGCGTGAAGCGGGTGCTGATGATCGGGGCACATCCCGATGATGAGGACACGAGTCTATTGGCGACCCTCGCGCGCGCCTGGGGGGTGGAGACGGCGTACCTGTCCCTCACGCGTGGGGAGGGAGGCCAGAACCTGATCGGCCCTGAGCTCGCCGAGGGTCTCGGTATCGTGAGGACGGGTGAGCTCATGGCGGCACGATCCGTCGACGGCGGACGGCAGTTCTTCACCCGCGCCATGGACTTCGGCTACTCCAAGCGAGCGGAGGAAACGCTCAGCGTCTGGCTGCCAGAGAAGCTTCTTTGGGACGTGGTGTGGGTGGTGCGCAGATTTCGTCCACAGGTGATCGTGTCTGTCTTCACCGGTACGCCAGCGGACGGGCACGGGCAACACCAGGCGGCGGGCATCCTGGCGCAGCAGGCATTCTCCGTCGCGGCCGATCCCGGACGCTTCCCCGAGCAGTTCGCGCACGGCGTGGGTCCGTGGCGGGTCATGAAGCTCTACCGTGCGGCCTGGCGGGATCCGGGGTCGGCTACGAGCACTGTTCAGACCGGGAAGTACGACCCACTTCTTGGGCGATCTCACTTCCAGATCGCCATGGAGAGCCGCTCCCAGCATCGGTCGCAGGACATGGGAGTGGCCCAGCCACTGGGGCCGCAATCTTCGGGTCTCGTGTTGCTGAAGAGTCGGGTCGAGGGTGTGGAGTCCATCCTGGCGCGAACGGAACCGGACGTCAGAGATGCCGGCCTCCTCGCAGGGGTGGACACCTCGATCACCAGCCTGGCCGGGCTCCTGCCGCCGGGGACGGGGGGCCAGGTGAGAGGGTATTTGGAGGCATACCGGCAAGAGATTCAGACCGCCAGGCGGGCCTTCCCATCGATGGTGGCGCCTGGGGGACCGGCCTGCGCGCTGTCCCGTGCCCTGAACTCCCTTGACCAAGCTGTCCTGGCGAGCGTGGCGGCGGTGGGTGAGCACGCTGAGCCCTCCGTGACACTCCAGGCCAGGCGACGGAAGCTGGAGAAAGCACTGGTGCTGGCCACTGGCGTGGTCGTGGACGTTCGGGCCTCGGACGACCTGGTGGTGCCAGGGGAGACATTCAGGGTGGACGTGGAGGTGTGGAATGGAGGCCCGGTCAGTCTCTCGGATGTGCAAGCGGTTCTGCCTCTGCCGCCGGGGGCCGAAGCTCGTCCCACGGAGCCTCCCAGGCTGCTCGGACGTTTCGCCATCCTGCGTGGTGAAGTCCAGACTCCGACGAGCGACCGATACGTGGACGTGTCGTGGTCCGAACATGCGGTGGGTGACACCCGGGAGATCGAGCCCGGCGGCTTCGAGCGCTGGAGCTTCCTGGTCCGCCTGGGGAGAGACGGTCCCCTCTCCCGCCTCTATTACCTGGGCCAGGAGCGGGACGGGGCCATGTATCGGTGGCCGGAGAGCCCGGACCTTTGGGCGCTTCCCAGGGATCCGGCTGTTCTCGAGGCTCGAGTGAACTTGGCTCCCGGGTCCGGAGCTACGGCAGGCGAAGCGTGCGCGGGAGAGATCCGGACCGGATCGGGTCCCCTGTCGCTATACCGGGAGGTGGAATTCCGCGGGGTCGACAAGGCAGAAGGCGAATACCGAAAGCCGGTCCTGGCCGTTCCCGAGGTGTCCGTTGAAATCGACGCAGAGGGAATGGTGTGGCCGCGGGATCTTCGGACCTCCCGACTCGTCACCGTCACCGTCGGCGGGTACGCCGAGGAGGGCGTATCTGGCACCATTCGGCTGGAGGCACCCGGAGAATGGAAGGTGGAGCCCTCGTCCCTGCCCTTCTCTCTTGGTGGGCCGGGCGTCACCGGCATCTTCCGGTTCGAGATCGCGCCGACCGGGGAGCTTTCGACGGGACGATTCGTGCTGAGAGCGGTGGCGACTACCGATTCGGGCGTTGAATACCGGGAGAAGGTCTCGATCATCGACTACGAGCACATCCAGAGGACACTGCTGTTCGAGCGGGCCGAGGCCACGGTGTCCGTCTTCCCGGTGCGGGTCGCGGAAGGCCTGCGTGTTGGATACGTGATGGGCTCGGGCGACGCCGGGCTTGAAGCGCTCCGACACCTGGGTCTGGAGCCTGAGCCGCTGGGTCCGGCAGCTCTTGAGGCAGGTGATCTCGGTGGCTTCGACGTCATCGTTCTCGGAGTCAGGGCATACGAGACCCGTCCCGACCTGGTTGCTTACAACGAACGGCTGTTGGGCTTCGCTCGAAACGGTGGGACGATCATCGCCCAGTACAACAAGCACGAGTATGCCCTCGGAGGCTTCGCGCCCTATCCTGTGAGCATGTCCCGCCCAGCGGAACGGGTATCCCTGGAGTCCGCGCCGGTTCGGGTTCTCGACCCGGAGTCTCCGATCTTCAACACACCCAATCGCATCACCGCCGAGGACTTCGATGGTTGGGTCCAGGAGCGGGGTCTGTATTTCTTGAGCGAGTGGGACGACCGTTATGCCCCCCTCCTGGCCATGGCGGACCCTGAAGAAGAGCCCAAGCGGGGCTCGCTCCTGGTAGCGCGGGTTGGAAAAGGGCTCTACGTGTACACCGGGCTTTCCTTCTTCCGGCAATTCCCCGCGGGCGTCCCGGGCGCCTACCGGCTGTTTGCCAACCTGGTTTCCGCAAGGTCTGGAGATTGGACGACCCCCGCCGGACCGCCCCGTCGCTGAACGACCACTGGGGAAGAGAGGGATGAGACGGAGGGCCACGGATGGGAGCGTTCCTGTTGGGGTCCGAGGTGCGATGCGCCATGAGGAATCAAGAGTCGAAGGCGAAACAGGAGGACGGTGACAGAATCGGGATCTTTCCCAGTTGGAAGTCCCTCTACATCTCCGTGGTGGTCTACACGGCGGCGCTCATCGCCGTTCTTTATCTACTCACCGTGCTACTGGACTTCAGCGTCCGATGACCGCGCCGGACTGGGCGGTCTTCGTCCTCTATTTCGGTGCGGTGCTGGCTTTTGCCTATTGGCAGAGCCGGAAGAACGTGGGCGTCGAAGGGTACTTCCTCGCTAATCGCCGCCTTGGTTGGGGAGCCATCGGGCTCTCCGTCATGGCCACGCAGGCCAGCGCGATCACGTACATCGGCACGACGGGACAAGCCTTCGACGACGGCATGGAGTTCGTGCAGGTGTACCTTCCCCAGCCCGTGGCGATGGTCATCCTCTGTGTCATCTTCGTGCCTTTCTTCTACCGGTCCAAGGTCTTCACCGCGTACGAGTACCTTGAGAAGAGGTTTGATCCCAAGACCCGGTCGCTTACGAGCCTCCTCTTTCTGTTCTCCCGCGGCATGGCGGCGGGGATCGTCCTGTACGCTCCGGCGATCGTTCTGTCGGTGATTATGGGATGGGAGGAGACGATCACTATCGCCATCATGGCCGCGGTCACGATCCTCTACACGCTGATGGGCGGGATCACGGCGGTGATCTGGACCGACGTGATCCAGATGGTGATGATGTTCGTGGGCATCGGACTCGCCCTGGTCGTCCTGTTCGCGACCTTAGCCTCGGGCGTCGGGATGGGAGACGTGGTCTACATCGGCGGCATCCAGGAGATGTGGACGAGTATCGACCTCTCCTGGGATCCCACCAACACCTACACGCTCTGGTCGGGACTCATCGGCGGTCTCTTTCTGGCGCTGGCCTACTTCGGCACGGATCAGAGTCAGGTTCAACGGTATCTCACGGCCAGCTCGCTGAAACAGAGCCGTCTTTCCCTGATCTTCAACGCGTTCGTCAAGGTGCCGATGCAGTTCTTCATCCTGGCCATCGGCGTCCTTCTATTCGTGTTCTACCACTTCGAACAACCACCCCTGGTGTTCAATCCGGCCGAGGTGGCGATCGTGCAGGAGAGCGACCGGGCGGGGGAATACAGGGATCTGGAAGCCCAGCACGCGGAGATCCACGGGCTCCGGCGCGAGGCGACTCTCGCTCTCCTGGAAGCCCGGCGCGGAGGTGGGGACGTGGCGGCCTGGCAGGGTCAGATCGCCGCTCACGACGAGGAGTTGGCGCGGCTGAGGGGGGCATCGAAGACACTCGTGTCCGAGGTCCGAGGGGCATCCTCGAACGATGTCAACTACGTCTTCCCGTCCTATCTGATCCAGTACGTGCCGGCGGGTATCCTGGGCCTCCTCATCGCCGTCATCTTCGCGGCCGCAATGTCTTCCTTGGACTCGGAGCTGACGGCACTGTCCAGCGCGACGGTGATCGACTTCTACCAGCGATACGTGAAGAGGAACGCATCCGACGACCACTATCTGGCGGTCTCGCGTCTGGCCACGCTGTTCTGGGGGCTCTTCTCCTTCGGCATCGCCCTGTATGCCGGCCAGCTGGGCTCCCTCATCGAGGCGGTGAACCAGGTCGGGTCGTTCTTCTACGGGTCCCTGCTGGGTGTATTCCTTCTCGCGTTCGGCGTGAGGAGCGCGAACGGCACCGGTGCGTTCTTCGGACTGTTGGCGGGGATGGGGTCCGTGTTCCTGGTCTCCCTCTTCACGGACGTTTCCTGGCTCTGGTACAACGTGGTGGGGACGGTCTCGGTGCTGGTGGCCGGTACCGCGCTGAGCTCGATTCTTTCCAGCCCGGGCGCGGCACGCGCCAAATAGCGAAATAGAGGCCAGCCCGCCGGGTGCTCTGCCGAGCGAGCGATTCAGGCGGAACGCCTACTTGAGCCTCTCGCCCGCCACTGAGGGTCCTGGCTCCAAGCCGAGATCTGCCTCTCCCGCTGAGACCCTGCCCCGGGATCCAGAGCCCCGACACCCCTAGTTGAAGAAGGTGGAAGCAAGGTCGTAGATCTCCGGGTCGACTCCCCGGACTTCGGCGCACGCTTCCTCGAGAGACACCGGCACGATCCGCGTGCCTCGCAGGGCGACCATCACACCGTGCCGTCCCTCGATGGCCAGGTCTGCGGCCGCCGCTCCAAAGCGCGTCCCCAGCACCCGGTCGTGGGCCGTGGGTGTGCCCCCCCGCTGGACGTGTCCCAGTACCGTGACCCGGGTCTCGAAACCCGTCAGGCTCTCGAGGTGAGGAGCGATCAGGTAAGCCACCCCTCCCAAGCGCTGAAAGCCGAACGCACCCGTGGGCAGATCCTGTTTCTCGCCCGTCGGGGGCTGAACCCCTTCCGCAACGACCACGACGGAATAGTTGTGCCCACGGCGATGACGAGCCCGAATGACCCGGGCGATTTCCGCCAGGTCGTACGGAACCTCCGGGATCAGGATGCCATCCGCCCCTGCTGCGATCCCCGCGTATGCGGCGATCCAGCCCTTCGTCCGGCCCATCACCTCCACCAGCATGATGCGGTTGTGGGCTTCCGCGGTGGTGGTAATCCGGTCCACCGCCTCGGTGGCAACCTCAAGGGCCGTGTGGAAGCCGAAGGTGGAGTCCGTCGCCCCGATGTCGTTGTCGATGGTCTTCGGAATGCCAATGACGGGGAGTCCCTCCCGCGAGAGCTTGAGGGCCGTGGCAAGCGTTCCGTCTCCCCCCACGACGATCACGCTCGTGATGCCATTCCGCTCTACGGTGTCGCGGACGCTGGCATAGCCATCTCCGTGTACGTAGGGGTCCATTCGAGAGGTCCCTAGAATCGTGCCTCCCCTTTTCAGGATGCCCCGCACGGCATCCCGATCCAGCGGCCGGATGAGGCCCTTCATCAGGCCTTCCCAACCGTTCAGGATGCCGACTACTTCGGCGTCGTGGGTCTCCACGCCGCGCGTCGTGACGGCGCGGATGACCGCGTTCAGCCCGGGGCAGTCTCCTCCGGCGGTGAGTACTCCAATGACGTGCATTCGGAATCTTTCCTCCCAGCCCGGGCGTGTCGGCGGAGAGCGGGTCAGTACAGGAACATGGGCTTGCCAGCCACGTTGCGGACCTTCGGTTGGTATGTCGCCTTATCGTACAGCTCGTCCACGTCCACACGCTTCACGCCGTCGCGTGTCACCGTGACGGGGACGTTCGTGTAGGTCCCGTTTCGCAGTGCCACCATGCGCCCCGACGACCCGGCCATGGCGAGATCCGCTGCCATGACGGCGTAGTTGGTCGCCACCATGAGGTCGAGGGAATCGGGACTTCCGGAGCGCATGAGGTACGCCAGCCGCTGGTAGACGATGCCGATTCCCGTGATCTCCTTGAGGAGTTGGCCTGTGAGGGCGCCGATCCCACCCAGCTTGCGATGACCGTACGCGTCGGCCTCCCCGCTGAGAACCATGTCACCCCCCTTGAGACGCGCTCCCTCGGAGATCGTCATCATCGCGTAGCGAGAGGGATTCCGGTCCCGATCGTTCGTGAGCAGCTCCGCCAGCTTCTGGATGTCGAACGGCACCTCCGAGATGATGGCCCGTTGGATACCACCCAGATACGCGGTGATCAGGGAGGTTTCGCCGCTGTAACGACCGAAGAGCTCGACCACTGCGATTCGTTCGTGAGAGCCCGCGCTCGTGCGCAGGTTGTGGATGAAGTTGACGCCTCGAGTCACGGCGGTGGAAAACCCGATGCAGTAGTCCGTGCCGTGGACGTCATTATCCATGGTCTTCGGGATGGCGATGACACGCACGCCCTCATCGTGCATCCTGAGCCCGTAGGACAGGGTGTCGTCTCCGCCGACAGGGATGAGCACGTCAATCCCCTCGCTCTCGAGGACCCTAAGCACGTGGCTCGTGAAATCGTGAGACTGGTCCGGGTCCTGACCGGCCTCGAGAAAGGGAGGGATCTCGCTCCCGCGCACCTGGCCCGGGTTGGTGCGGGAGGTGTGCAGGAACGTGCCGCCGGTGCGGTCCACCGTTCGCACCCGGGCGGGATCGAGATCCAGGAGGTGCGAGTCCCGACTCGATGGGTCGTCGGGGTTGTGGTTTAGGAGCCCCGCCCACCCGCGCCGAATGCCCACCACCTCGTGTCCTTCGTCGTGCACCCGGTTCACGACCGCCTTGATGCACGGGTTGAGGCCCGGGACGTCACCCCCGCCTGTCAAAACTCCGATTTTCATGCCCACAGATGCCTTTCCCGCCCGCTCCCGCGAAGAGGGCGATGGTTCTCCGGAAGTCCAGGTGTTCGGGGGCGGTCGGGCCGCCGGGGGGCCCGGCCGAGGAGCAGCTCGCGGTCAGGGCACTGCCCGCTGGTACACGTCGTAGAAGTGTCGGTAGTTCTTGGCGATCGCCGTCGCGGCGGCGGCCCGGTCGACGGTCCCATTCTTGTAGCCTTCGACTCCGGACCACCAGATGGACCGGCCGATGGCGAACCCTGCGTAGCCAGGCACCGGCGCTCCCATCTCGAGCCAGTGGTCCACGCGGGCGGTATTGGCACCTCTTCCGAGGACCACGGCCACGACGCCGTCCCTGCCGTCGCTCCGCACCAGCTGCGACAGGAGCTCGCAGTCCCTGCGTCGATCCAGACCCTCGATCTTCCAGATATCCGGTTCCACTTCGGCGTCGAGGATCTCCCGAATCGCTTTCAGGGTGAGGTAAGGTCGCGCTTCGGTGTCGTACGCGTCCCCGTCTCCCCCTACCAGGGCGAGCTGCTCGTCGGTGGCCGGGACGAGGAGCTCGAAAAGGTATTTCCGATCCCGCGCGTGCAGCCAGTCGCCCAGACGTTTGAGGCGGGTGCCCTGGACTTGCTTTTCTTCGTCGGGGTCATCCGGATTCCAGCGAACGAGGACCTTGGAAAAGTCCGGATCGAAGGCCTCGATGTGATCACCAAACGCCTCTCCGTACTCGAAGTCGAAGAGGCTCTGGCCCGACTTCTCCACGGGCATCGCGAGGCGGACGCCCAGCTCCTTGGCCTCTCGAGCCACGTCCGCCCCCATTTCCTCGTCCACCAGCGCACCCACCACATGGCCGGGTACGCCGGTCTCCAAGGCCTTCTTGACTCCCTCCCAGATAAGGCGTTTCGCATCCTTCAGCTGCTCGGCTTCCTCCGTGGTCGGCTCCCGACCGGAGATTCCGAACATCTTCTTCTGGAAGCTGCCTCGATGGTCGAATGCCAGGATGAAGAGACGGCCATCGTAGCCCAGTGACATGTGATCTACTCCCGATTCTTCGTGGATTGCATTTCAGTTCCCTGAGCAGGATAGGGCAGGGCAGCCGGGCTCGCCAGAGGGCGGAGGCTACCTTGATGGTACCTGGCAGCTGTTTGCCGTCCGAAGCGGAACACCGCAGCTCGAAGCGCTACCGGTTCCACCGGATGGGATGCCAGTCACGGAAACCTGTCCGCTCTCGCGTGTAGGTAGGCGTACGGCTCCTGAGGCGCGAATCCGGAGAGGGAACTTCCAGCTTCATTCACGAGGCATCGACGCGCATGGCGATTACGGAGAAGGACGTACGCGACGCCCTCAAGACGGTAAAGGACCCGGAGCTTAATCTGGACCTGGTCGTCCTGGGGCTGGTCTATGACATCCAGGTGGACGG
The DNA here is from genome assembly GCA_039586555.1 of Gemmatimonadota bacterium. Lineage (GTDB taxonomy): Bacteria > Gemmatimonadota > Gemmatimonadetes > Longimicrobiales > Gaopeijiaceae > JBDHKE01. The sequence continues at coordinate 28,911 of JBDHKE010000059.1, forward strand.
GGAGGACGTCGAGGTGGCAATGTCGCTGACCTCACCCTTCTGTCCGGTGGCCGGCGAGATCGTGGAACAGGCAAAGCAGGCGGTTCTGGGGATCGAGGGCGTGAGAGCCGCGGAGGTACAGCTCACGTTCGATCCACCCTGGACGCCCGAGCGGATGAGCCCTCTGATTCGCTCTTCGCTGGGGCTGTGAGCGCGACCCTAGTCCTGCCGGAAAGGCGGGCCGAGGAGATCGGCTGACATCGGATTGCGGTGCGGTTGACCCACTCTCTGCCGAGTGACCTTGACCCCGCTTCCATTCCCCCGAAACGGTGTCGGGAGGAGGATGTTTCGTGTCAGACCCCATTGAGAAGTTCCGCTCGTACAGAGAGCGGATGAACGAGCGGATTCTGGGTGCGGGAAACCTTGAGATCCAGCGATTCTTCGCGTTGGACGACCGGACCTACCGTGAGGGACACCTGCCGACCCGCACCAAGGAGTTGCTGGGACTCGTAGCTTCGATGGTTCTACGGTGCGATGGCTGTATCCAGTATCATCTGGATCGGTGTGTTCAGGAAGACATCTCCAATGACGAGCTCTTCGAGGCCTTCTCGATTGCCCTCGTCGTGGGTGGATCCATCGTCATTCCTCATCTGAGAAGGGCGGTAGAATTCCTCGAAGGGCTGCGTGGACGGGTCCGTGAGGGGGATCGCGAGGAAGAGGGAGGGTGATCGAGGGAGGGAGAGCGAGGACCGGGGCTCCCGGAGCGTGGCCTCAGTCTACGAGCTCGATATCCTCC
>JBDHKE010000172.1:0-6914 GCA_039586555.1 Gemmatimonadota bacterium
TCGCTGCGGCTTCCAGTTAAGCCGGGAGGGGCCCGATGAAGAGGATCCTGACGATTTCGATCTTGGTCGTGGCCGTGGCAGCGGTCGCTGTCTGGATCACGACACCCTACGCCTACCAGCGCTACAACGACGGGTGCAACGGCTGCCATGGGACGTTCCCCAGCAGCACGTCTCCCAAGGGGACCGTCTTCCCGAGCGGCAACAAGCACACGATGCACCGCTCGGCGAGCCACATGAACACCGAGTGCGATCTGTGCCATACGACCGGGGACAACCGGAACCCCTACACGGGGAGTTCGGACGGTACGCCGAGCAACACGGGCCTGGGCTGCACCGGTTGCCATGAGGCGACCGGGTTGCGCCTCCACCACATCAACAACAATGAGACCATCTGTTCGACATGCCATACCGACGGCCCACCACCTCCGGAGAGTCAGTTTCCACCCTACTACGGAACCGTCGACACGAACGCCGACGAACCGTGCAACGACTTCGACGGGACCTCCAAGGCGGGCGAGAATTGGTCCGTGGGCGATTTTCTCGGCTTGGACAACGACGGCGACAATGACTACGACATGAACGACGCCAACTGCGGCGGGACGATCACACCCGGCGAGTCCGGAGCATCGGCCAGCATGATCGTCACCAACTACAACAAGTCCACGGGTGAGATCACGATCTCCTACACGGACGCCTGCGAGACGACGGACAGCAACATCGAGTACGGTGACCTGGCCAACGTGTCCTCCTACACCTACACCAGCTCGGTCTGTGACATCGGAGACACCGGCACGGCAACGTTCACCCTGCCGGCGGGCTCCCAGTACTTCCTCGTCGTTGGCGACAACGGTGGAGCCCAAGGGTCTTACGGTCTTGGTGACATCGACGCAGACGGAACGTTGGAACAGCGGCCCGACAACGATACCGACAATCCGTCCTGTCCGATCGATCAGGGCGACCTAGGGCTCAGCTGCGGCTAGGCTCCTGGCATCCGCCCGGGCCGGCATCACCCCGCCGGCTCCGGGCTTTGTGGCCCGGCCCTCAGGCCGGGCCTTTTCTCGTGGGGTGAACACCAAGACACCTTCCGATTGACAGGCCCTCCAAGCGGGGCCAAAGCCAGGGGGCGTGGAGCGAGGGCGGGGGATTCCGCCCTGCGGGCCCGGCGGGGGGCGTGGGCGAGCTTGTGCCTGTCGGGTACAATGTAGGGGCAGTGAGATCACGCCAATTCCCGGGGCAGGGGTCTGGCAGGCCAGGCGGGGACCTGGCACGGAATCGGCACGCATTCAGAAGTGACATTCAGGAGGGTCCGAGATGAGTCGAACGAGAGTGTCGGTCACGTTCCTTTTCTGTCTGCTTGCAACGGTCGTCCTGCTGTCTCCCGTCCTGGCCGGTGATCATGCCTTCGTGGGGTCGGGGAAGTGCAAGATGTGCCACAACTCCGAGGCCAAGGGGGCGCAGTTCAAGAAATGGTCCGAGGGGCCTCACGCCAACGCCTTCGCCACCCTCGGTTCGGACAAGGCGAAGGAGGTGGCCGCCGCGAAGGGGATCGATGATCCCCAGAAGGCCCCCGAATGCCTGAAGTGCCACGTGACGGGTCACGGCATGGCCGCCGACAAGCTCACCGACAAGTACAACGCCGAGGAGGGGGTTGGTTGCGAGTCCTGCCATGGCGCCGGCGGGGATTACTGGAAGATGAGCGTCATGAAGGACCAGGCGCAATCGGTCGCTGCGGGGCTGGTCATCCCCACCGAGGAGACCTGCACGGGATGCCACAACCCCGAGAACCCCACCCACCCGGGGTTCAACTACGAGGAGTACTTGGCGAAGATCGCCCACCCGAACCCCAAGAAGGCCAAATGACCCAATCCTCCGCGCCGACACGGCGACGGTTCTTGAACTGGTTTCTCGGCACATCGGTGGGGGCGACCTGTGTCTCCATCCTCTACCCGGTGGTGAGGTACATCTCGCCCCCCGACGTGCCCGAGGCACCGACCTCCCAGGTCGTCGCCGGACAGGAGGGAGAGCTCAGACCGAACGATGCGAAGGTCTTCCGCTTCGGGAACCAGCCGGCGCTGCTGATCCGGACACCTGACGGCGGCTACAGGGCCTTCGAGGCCACCTGCACCCATCTCAACTGCACCGTCCAGTACCGCGAGGACGTTCAGCAGATCTGGTGTGCCTGCCACAACGGCTTTTACGATCTCACGGGGAAGGTCCTCTCCGGACCGCCCCCCCGTCCCCTCGAGGAGTACGAGGTGAAGATCTCCCAGGGGGAAGTGTTCGTTTCCAAGGTATGAACGGCGACAGTCCAGACAGGATGGCCCGTCTGCTTTCCTGGTTCGAGGAGAGAACGGGTTTCTCCGCCCTCATCGAGCTGGGACGGAAGAAGCAGGTGCCACTCCACCGGCACACGATCTGGTACTACCTGGGCGGGATGACGCTGCTGCTGTTCGGCATCCAGGTCGCCACCGGCATTCTTCTCCTTCTCTACTACCGCCCGTCGGCCGACGAAGCGTTCGAGAGCGTGCAGTTCCTCATGGCGCGCGTGCCGTTCGGTTGGCTGATACGCTCCATTCACTCCTGGTCGGCAAACCTGCTGGTCTTCGTACTGTTCATCCACATGTTCAGCGCCTTCTTTCTGAAGGCGTACAGGAAACCGAGGGAGCTGACGTGGATCAGCGGGGCGTTTCTACTCTTCCTGATGCTCGCGTTCGGCTTTTCAGGGTATCTCCTCCCCTGGAACGAGCTGGCTTTCTTCGCCACGCAGGTCGGCACGGAGGTCGCGGGGGCAGTTCCGGTCGTGGGCCGGTTCATGCTCCGGCTCCTCCGCGGGGGTGACCAGGTCACCGGGGGAACTCTGACGCGTTTCTACGGATTTCACGTGGCCGTCCTCCCCGCTCTGACGACCGCTCTTCTCGGGGCCCACCTGATCCTGGTGCAGCAGCACGGCATGAGCGTGCCCCCCGCGATCGAAGCGAAGGACAAGGGCTCGGGGAACCCGCTGTCCACGATGCCCTTCCACCCGAACTTCCTGCTGCGGGACATGATCGGCTGGTGCGCGGCGCTGGGGGCTCTCGCGGCCCTGGCCGCCCTGTTTCCCTGGGAGCTGGGGACGAAGGCCGATCCCTTTGCCCCGGCGCCAGCGGGGATCCGGCCCGAGTGGTACTTCTGCTGGATGTTCCAGCTCCTGAAGATGCTGCCCGGGCATGTCCTGGGGATCGAGGGGGAGTTGCTGGGGATTGCGGCCATATCGCTCGCCGGGATGGTCTGGGTGCTCGTGCCCTTCCTGGACCGTAAACCGGTACCGGGAAACCGCGTGAGCCTGGCCTTCACGATCTTCGGCTGGCTCGGGCTCATCGCCATGAGCATTCTCACGCTCCTCGCCTACATGCCGGCCATTCCAGGTGAACCATGAAGATCCTCTCCGGCCTCATCCTTCTGAGCGCACTGTCGATCGCCCCGTCATTCGCGGAGGAGCCCCCGCCGGTTCCGCAAGGCCCGCGGCCGACGAAGACCAGTTGCGCGGCCTGCCACTCGGAGCTGGATGACACCCTGATGGACCAGCTCGCCGAGGACATCCATTTCCAAAAGGGGCTGTCCTGCCATGACTGCCACGGAGGAGATCCCACCGCCGGTTCCGACGGGGATCCCTTCGCCGCCCATGACGAGTCGAAAGGATCCAGGGGAAAACCTGAGCGGGTCGACGTACCGGAGTTCTGTGCGACCTGCCACTCGGATGCCAACTACATGAAGCGGTTCGATCCTCACGCCCGCGTGGATCAGCTCAGCGAATACAGGACGTCCCGGCACGGCCAGAAGCTCGCCGAGGGAGACGACCGCGTGGCCGTCTGCGTCGACTGCCATGGCAACCACGGGATCCATGCCGTCAGCGATCCCCGTTCGCCGGTCTAGCCGTTCAATGTCGCGGACACGTGTGCCACCTGTCATACCAACGCCGAGCTGATGAAGCAGTACGGCTTAGCTGCGAATCAGGTTGAGGACTACAAGGCCAGTGTGCATGCCAAGGCCCTTCACGACAGGGGCGATACGACGGCTCCCACCTGCAACGACTGCCACGGAAGCCACGGGGCGGTTCCGCCGGGGATCGGGAGCATCGCGAACATCTGCGGGAGCTGCCACGGGCGGGAAGCGACGCTCTTTCGCGAGACGGAGGCCAAGAAAGATCTCAACCTGGAGGCCTGCATTCAGTGCATGGTCTGCCATGACAACCACAAGGTTCTGCCGCCGACCGATGCGATGCTGGGAGTGGGACCGGAATCGACCTGCACGAGCTGCCATGCCGAGGGCGACAAGGAGTACGACGCCGCTGCCCAGATGGGTGAGGCCGTGGTGAAACTCGATCACCGCCTCTCCGAGGCGCGGGAGCTGCTGGAACGGGCCGAGAGGGCGGGGGTGGAGGTCAGTCCCGATCTGTTCGCTCTTCAGACGGCACAGGACAAGCTCGTGGAGTCCCGCGTGCTCGCCCACAGCTTCGACCTCGATCGGTTCATGACGGTGGCGAACGAGGGACTGGCCGCGGCCGACGCCGGGATCGCGGCGGGAGGCCGGGCGTTCACCGAGCTGCAGTACCGCAGGATCGGCCTCGCCGCCTCCCTGGTCGTCATCGGAGCGCTGATCGTCGGCCTGGTGTTCAAAGTCCGACAGCTCGAGAGGACGTCCACCCGGCACTGAGTCCGATGAATGTGCAGATGAGAGTCCGAGCCATGACGATCGCGGTCGTCGTGTGTCTGGCTCCCCCTCTCTTCACCCAGGCGGGGGAGGACTGCCTCGTCTGCCATGAAGACCGGTCGCTGACGATGGAACGAAGAGGACGGGAGGTCTCCCTCTTCGTCGACGCGTCCCTGATCGCCCGGTCTCCTCACGCCGATCTGGGCTGTGACTCCTGCCATGCCGGGTTCGACGCGGAGAACCTGCCCCACAGAGGCTCGATCGAGCCGGTCAACTGCATGGACTGCCATGGCGATGCCGCCGAGGTCCATCCCTTCCACGCGGCCATGGCGGGCGCCACCGGCACGGACGGAGATCCCGGCACGTCCTGCAAGGAGTGCCATGGCACTCACGGTGTCGAGAGGATCGATGCCCCCGGTTCGAAGTTCCACGGACCCCGTCTCGTCGAGACCTGTGGCCAGTGTCATGACGAGGTCACTCGTCACTTCCGCCAGAGCGAGCATGGCAAGGCGTTCGAGGCCGGCAGTGCGGGCGCCCCGAGCTGCCTGAGCTGCCACGAGGAGGCGCTCACGGAGGCCCGGCAGGGAGAAGGTCTCGCCAGCAGGAAGCTCGACCAGGAGAAGATCTGCCTCTCCTGCCACCTGGACGATCCGTCCGTTCGCGCGCGCATGGTCCCGGACGCGGGGTTCATCGCCGCCATGGCGCGGCTCTGCTCGCTGGCAACGGGAGGGCCGCCAACTGCGTAGACTGTCACGGCAGCCACGAGATGAAGAAGGGCCTGGACCCCACCTCCAGGGTCAGCAAGGAACACCTGCCGGAGGTCTGCGCCGTGTGCCATGGAGCCATCGCGGTGGAGTACGCGGGGGGCATCCACGCCGAGGCGCTGCGCAAGGGGAGCCATGACGCGCCGGTCTGCACCGACTGCCACGGGGAGCACAGCATCTTCGAGCATACCGATCCACGCTCGAGGGTGGCGGCCGCCAACGTCTCGGCGGAGGTCTGCTCGCCCTGCCACAGCTCGCTCCGCCTGACGGAGAAGTACGGCATCGCCTCGGACCGCTTTCAGAGCTTCTCGGACAGCTATCACGGTCTGGCGATTCGCGGTGGTGCCGTCGAGGTGGCCAACTGCGCGAGCTGCCATGGGGCGCACGGCATCCGGCCGTCGAGCGATCCCACCTCGAGCGTGAACAAGAACAACCTGGCGAAGACCTGCGGCCGGTGCCATCCGGGTGCCAACGAGAGCTTCGCCATCGGCAATGTGCACGTTCTGGTGGAGAAGGAGCAAGAGCCGGTTCTGTACTGGATCGCGAGGCTGTACATCGGTTTGATCGTTCTCGTCGTGGGGGGCATGCTCTTCCACAACGGCCTGGACCTCGTCCGGAAGACGCGCCACCGGCTAACGGCCCGGAGATGGGGTGGCCCCGCGCGGAATCACGAGCAGGCCCTCTATCTCCGGATGACGCTCAACGAGCGGTTCCAGCATATCTTCTTGCTCGTCAGCTTCGTGGTCCTTGTGATCACCGGCTTTATGCTGCGGTATCCGGATTCCTGGTGGGTGACGTACCTGCGTGGGCTCGACGACAGGATCTTCGATTACCGCAGCCTCATGCACCGGGTTGCGGGGGTCGTCATGGTCGTCGCGAGCGTCTACCACCTCGCGTACGTCATTCTCACCCGGCGCGGCCGGCAGTTCGTTCGTGACATGCTCCCTCGGCGAAGTGACATCACCGACGTCCTCGGGGCGTTCGCCTACAACCTGGGGTTCTCGAGCATCAAGCCGCGGTTCGGCCGCTTCAGCTACGTGGAGAAGAGCGAGTACTGGGCCGTCGTGTGGGGGACGGTGGTCATGGTCGTGACCGGCACGATCATGTGGTTCGAGAACACGTTCATCGGAGTGCTGACCTTGCTGGGGTGGGAGATCGCCCGGACAATTCACTTCTACGAGGCCTGGTTAGCGGCGCTGGCGATTCTGGTTTGGCACATCTACTTCGTCATCTTCAACCCGGACGTCTATCCGATGAACCTGGCCTGGATCACCGGAACCCTCAGCGCGGAGGAAATGGAGGAAGAGCATCCTCTCGAGATGGAGGCCATGAGGCAGGCCCGCAGTGAGGCCAACTGGCCCGGAGACGAGGAGGGCAAGCCGGAGCGGGAGCTGTCCCTGGCCGGCCATGGCGGGGGAAGGCCCCCCGGGCGGGGCGGCGGGGAGGATCGTTCGGCGTGAG
>JBDHKE010000005.1:0-64259 GCA_039586555.1 Gemmatimonadota bacterium
CCGAGAAGGCCATGTACAGCTGGCTGAACACGCCCATGATCAGCGCGATCACGAGCCAGTGGTCGACCAGCTCGGTTCTCCAGGCGCCCTTCCCCAGATATCCGGCCATGGCCAGGAAGAAGAAGAACAGAGCGATGAGCTCGGCAGGGCGAGTGATCACGAACTCCGGGTAATACGCCTGGGGAGACGGCATCAGAAGGAAGACCAGGAGAACCACTGCCAGCGCCGTCCCCCCTGCCACGAAAACGCGAGCCTCGTCGATCATGCCCGGGGGAGTCACCTGCCACCGCTCCCAACGCCAGACCACCCAGCTCAGGTAGAAGAACACGCCGAGAAACAGACGGCTGGCCATCCAGGTCCAGGCGGACAGGTCCATGAATCCCGGCTCGGACGGATCGTGCCCCAGCGAGGAAGTGAGCACGGTGTGGACGCCGTCGAGGATCCCGGTGCCGAGCAAGCCGGTCCCGATCAGGAGGAAGATGATCTGTCTCTTGCTGAAGAATCGGACGAGGGCCAGGGCCCCGGAGACAATCGCGAGCGTGGTGGAGACCAGCTCCAACGACGTGTGCATCTCGAGGCCGCCCCGCCCCTCCCGACCGCGAAGGACGAAGAACCCGGCGAGCAGGACTGCGGCGACCCCCACGTGAACCAAGGAGGACTGGAGAGGAAGCTCCTTCTGCTGGGCCGTGGCGGGCGCGGCTGAACCGCCACCCACCCACCCTGGGCCACCGGAGAGGGGAAGAGACCCGGTATCGGAGGTCAGGACGCCCGAGCCAGCCATTGCTCGATGGTTTCGATCAGGATGGACTCGTCGAGGATGGGCTTGGTGATGTAGTCATCAAACCCGAGCCCCAGGTATTTCTCGCGATCCCCGGCCATGGCGTGGGCCGTGAGGGCGATCACCGGCAGATCCTTGAGCTTCGCGCTCCGTCGGATCGCCTTCAGCACCTCGGTCCCGTCCATACCGGGCAAGGAGATGTCCAGGAGCACGAGACCGGGAGGGCGGTCTTCCAGGCCGATGAGAGCCTCGGCACCCGTCTCGTACTCTTCCACATCGTACAGATCCTCGAGAATGGCCTGAACCAGCAGTCGGTTGTCGGCGTTGTCTTCCACCAGGGCGATCTTGGCCCTCATTCCGCTAACCCCTTCTCGATTTCCTTCAATTCCCTCAGAACGTGCCCCAGTTGCTCCTCGAGCTCGCGCACGAGGTCTGCTACCCCATCCAGCTCTCCGGCCGCAATCCTGCGCTCGACATCGGCCGTGAGCTCTGCGACGCGGACCGCGCCGAGATTCCCCGCACTCGACTTCATCGTGTGCGCGGCCCGCTCAGCGATGTCCAGTTGGCCCTGCTCCACACCCCGACGGAGCTCCGCCAGGCGGCCCGGCGCCGTTTCCCGGTAGATGCCGATCAGCTCACGGAGAAGGCTCTCACCGCCCCACTTCTTGAGGCGCTCCAGCGCCGCCTGTTTGACCACCGGTGGTTCGGTCATGCGAATTCCACCCCATGTGGTGAAACGAGAGGCCGATGCATTCACGGCGCTCACGGGACGTTCGGCCCGACCAGGCCGCGGGATGCAGGAGGGTGTGTCAGCGGTTCAGGGGTGCCCCAGGCGGGGTCGCGGCAACCGCTTCGCGCAGGGCCCTCAGGCCCTCTCGGGCCCCTTCCGGATGCCGGAAGATCGCCGACCCTGCCACGAGCACGGAAGCCCCGGCCTCCACCAGTGAGGGCGTCGTCCCCACGTCCACTCCCCCGTCGACCTGAAGCTCCACCGAAGCTCCACCCCGTTCCCTTAGCAGATCCCGTGCCCGAAGCACTTTAGCGGTACTGGTAGGGATGAAGGCCTGACCCCCGAACCCTGGATTCACAGTCATGACAAGGAGCAGATCCAGGTACGGAATCACCTCGACGAGGGAGTGCACTGGGGTCGAAGGGTTGATGGCGACGCCGGGGCTGGCGCCCAGTCGGGAGATGTGGTCCAGGGTGCGGTGAAGATGAGGACACGTCTCCTGGTGTACGGTGACCCTGTCCGCCCCGGCCCCGACGAACCGGTCGATGTGCCGATCGGGCTTCTCGACCATCAGGTGCACGTCCAAAGGCAGCGCTGTGACCCGGCGAACCGCTTCCACCACCACGGGACCGACGGTGATGTTGGGAACGAAGTGGCCATCCATCACGTCCACGTGAATCCAGTGGGCGCCTGCCTCCTCCACCGCGGCGATCTCATCGGCCAGACGGGCGAAGTCAGCGGCCAGGATCGAGGGTGCGAGCTTCACGCCAGTCATGATGGGTCGACCTCCAAGGCGGATCTGGAGAGGTGTCGGACTCCCGTCTCGGAGGCGACAAAAGCCTCCGTCGTCATGTCGAGGAAGAGGCCCGTTTCGACCACCCCCACCCTGCACCTCAACACCTGCTCCAGGGCGCGGGGATCGGCGATTCCCCGGGGAAAGTAACAGTCGACGATGTAATTGCCGTTGTCGGTCACGTACGGCTCGCCCTCCGCGCCCACGCGGAGGACCGGACGTGCTCCTGTCCCGGCAAGGAACGACCGATGGATGGTCCACCCGAATGGAACCACCTCCACTGGCAGAGGTGAGCGGGAGCCGAGACGCGCGACGAGCTTGGTCCCGTCCGCGATGATGGCCAGCCGGCGCGAGGCCTGGGCAAGAATCTTCTCTCTCAGCAGTGCCCCGCCCAGGCCCTTGATCAAGGAAAGGTCGGGAGCGATCTCGTCAGCCCCGTCGACGGTGAGGTCCAGTCTCCAGGATCGCTCCAGCGTGGACAGCGGAATGCCCAGCTCGCGGGCCCGAGCGGCCGTCCGCCGGGAGGAGGGGACGCCCCGTATGTCCTGGAGTCGCCCGCCCCGGACCCGGTCAGCCAGCAGATCCAGAAAGTGCCACACCGTGCTTCCTGAGCCGAGCCCCAGGACCATTCCGGACTCGACGTGCGTCAGCGCCTGGGCGGCGGCTTCTCTCTTGAGCTCCTCGACTGGCTGCAACGGGTTTTTTCGACCGTAGACGGGTGGCTCGGAGTCGGCGGCGGGCAAGGTAATCAATCGGCTGGGGCCCGGGCCAGGGTCGGGCGGACGCCGGGCGCCCGGAGGCCAGACCCTGCCCTACGACGCCGGCGCGGCCCCCGGCGGAGCCGCCAGATGCCTCCGAGCCTCTTCCAGCTGAGATTGTATCGCAGAAGTGCTCGACCCCCCCGGCACCGAGCGGGACTCGACGGAGCGTTCCCACCCGAAAACTTCGTGCACATCCCGATCGAAGGCGGCGTCGACCTCCCGAAACGTCTCGAACGGGAGCTCGTTCAGAGAGCGGCCCCGTGCCTCCGCGATCCGGACGAGCTTCCCCACCACCTCGTGACTCGCTCGGAAGGGCTTGCCTCTCCGTACCAGATACTCGGCGAGGTCCGTCGCGAGGAGCTGGGAGTCGAGCACCTCCTCCAATCGTGCACGACGGAACTCTGCGGACCCGACGGCTCCGGCCATGGGAGGCAGCGTCAGTGTCAGTGTGTCCACCGTGTCGAAGAGGAGTGCCTTGTCCTCCTGCAGGTCTCGGTTGTAGCCCGTGGGAAGACCCTTGATGAGGGTCAGGATCCCCGTGAGGTTGCCCACCAGGCGCCCGGACTTTCCACGGGCCAGCTCCGCGACATCCGGGTTCCTTTTCTGCGGCATCAGACTGGAGCCGGTGCAGTAGCCGTCGCCCAGGCGCAGAAAGCCGAACTCCGTGGAGCTGAAGAGGACGAGATCTTCCGCCAGGCGGGAGAGGTGGACTCCGATCATCGACCCGACGAAGATCATCTCTACGACCCAATCCCGGTCGCTGACCGCGTCGACGCTGTTCTCCGAGATGGACCGGAAGCCCAGATCCTGCCGAAGCCTTTCGCGGTCCACGGGAAACGGGCAACCTGCGATGGCTCCTGAGCCCAGGGGGAGGACCGAAGCGCTGTCGGCGGCGCGCCGCACCCGCTGCCGATCCCGCAGAAACGCCCAGAAATGCGCGAGAGCCCACTGCGAAGCCCGGATCGGCTGCGCCTGCTGCAGGTGCGTGTACCCCGGCATGACCAGCTGCCGCGAGCGCTCGGCTAGCTCGACCAGGGCTTCCAGGAGGTCGACGACAAGGCCCTCAGTGCGCGACGCTGCTTCCTGGCCCCAGAGGCGGAGGTCCGTTGCAACTTGATCGTTCCGGGACCGCCCGGTGTGGAGCTTTCCCGCCACCTCCCCGACTTCCTTGAAGAGGAGGCGCTCCACCAGAGAATGGACGTCTTCGTCGGTTGCTCTCTCCACGCCCCTGCGCCCCAGCCGGGCGGCGACAGAGGCCAACCCCCGGTCTAGGGTTTCCGCCTCGTCTTCCGAGAGCACGCCCGCAGCGCAAAGCGCCCTGGCCCAGGATCGGCTACCGCGAATGTCCTGGCGCCAGAGCCGGAAGTCTATGGAGAGAGAGTCGTTGAGAGTCCTCATCTCAGGTGCCATGGCACCTTCGAAGCGCCCGCCCCACAACCCGCCCGTGCCGCCGGTGTGCGAACCCTCCCCCTTCAGGGAGCCTGGGGACTCGCGATCTGGGGTCTTGCTCAACCTCCGAATCCGCTCCCTGAGGTCAGTGTCACCCGCTCGCCCGCTTCTTCCTTGGGCCCGGCTTCTCCTGAGGGCCCGGCACCCCCGGCGAGAGGTCGGCTCCCCCTCATGGAAAGACCGAAGAGGCGGATGAAGCCTGCTGCATCCGCGTGATCGTACTCGTCGCTTTCTCCGAAGGTGGCCAGGTCGGTATCGTAGAGGCTGTTGGGACTCTGGCGTGAGACCGGCTGCGCAAGGCCCTTGTACAGCTTGAGCCGGACCGAGCCCGTGACCCGCTTCATGAACGTGCCCACCAGAGCATCCAGAGCCTCCCGCTCCGTCGTCCACCAGCGGCCTTCGTAGACCAGATCGGCGTATCGCGGAGCGAGGTGATCCTTCAGGGCGAGCGCCCTGCGATCCAGGGTGATCTGCTCCAGCTCCTGAAGCGACCTGAAGAGCAGCGTGCCGCCCGGGGTCTCGTAGATGCCCCTGGATTTCATCCCCACCAGTCGGTCCTCCACCACGTCTTCCCTTCCCACCCCGTGCCGGGCTCCGATCTCGTTCAGGAGCTCCACCATGGACACCGGCTCCACGGCCTCGCCGTTCACGGCGACCGGGAATCCCTCCTCGAATCCGATCTCGATGTATTCAGGTACATCCGGGGCCTCCTCGGGAGCCACGGTCCACATGAACACGGACTCCTCCGGCTCGTTGACGGGATCCTCGAGAGGACCCCCCTCGTGCGAGATGTGCCAGAGGTTCTCGTCCCTGGAATAGAGCTTGGTCTCGTCCACCTGGACCGGGATCTTCCTGCGTCGGGCGTACTCGAGCGCGTCTTCTCGGGAACGGATGTCCCACTCCCTCCAAGGCGCGATCACCCGAAGGTCCGGGGCAAGCGCCGCGAAGGTGAGCTCGAATCGAACCTGGTCGTTTCCCTTTCCCGTGCACCCGTGCGCCAGTGAGTCCGCTTTCACCTGGCGGGCGATCTCCACCTGCCGCCGAGCGATAATCGGCCGAGCCATCGCGGTGCCGAGAAGGTACTTGCGGCCGTACACGGCACCGGCCCTCAGAGTGGGCCAGATGAAGTCCTCCACGAACTCCTTTCGCAGGTCTTCGCCGAAGAAGCCGCTGGCCCCCGTTGCGAGAGCCTTCTCCTCCAGGCCGACCAGCCCCTCCTTCTGACCCACGTCGGCGGCCACGCACACCACCTCGGCTCCATAGGTCTCCTGGAGCCAGCTGACGATTACGGACGTGTCCAGACCACCGGAATATGCCAGAACCACCTTCATGGATGTCGCCTCTCTTCTCCGGCAGCCCCGAAAAAAAAGCAGCCCCGAGAAACAGGGCTTCGACATCTCCCGCCATGATGCCGGCGCGGGCATTCGGGGCCTCGCTGCCCCTGTTCCCCGGGGCTCTCAGATGCGCTCATTCGCCCGAGCTCTCGGGGCTATCATGAATGATTATACCCCCATTATGCATGGTGTCAATGCAGGCACCGCGCTGGCGGACGCTGCGAGTCCATTAGAGGGCGCCGCCGGAGGACCGCCGCGAAATGAACGGAACCAGCGGCCTGATTCCAACGGACCCCGAAGCGAAGGGGTCGGATGGGGGTGATTACAGACGGCATGTGGTGGGTGCTTCGTCCTGTCGCGACGCCGATCAGGTCGCGTCCTCGACGGCCCCGGCGGTTGTGCCAGCGATCTCCTCGATCCGCCCCTTGACGGCCGGGACCAGCTTCGGCTCTCGGAGTACGATGAGGATGGTGTCGTCGCCGGCCACGGTGCCAAGAACCTCGGGCCACTCCTCCCAGTCCATCCCCAGCGCCACGGCCTGTGCTCCACCGGTCCTTGTCCTGACGACGATCAGGTTGCCGGCGCCCTCCGCCGAGATGAAGAGCGTGGGGAGCAGTCGCTCGAGTGGCGGCGTGGTCTCCCGCTCGTCCGCAACCGTGTAGTGAGAGGTGCCCCCCGAGGCGGGCACCTTCACCAGGCGCAGCTCCCTGATGTCTCTGGAGAGGGTGGCCTGCGTGGCCTCGAACCCCTCCGCCAGCAGAAGCCTGCGCAGCTCCTCCTGGCTCCTGATCCGGTGGCTACGGACGACTGCCAGAATGGTCCGGTGTCGTTCCTTCTTCGCGATCGATCTCCCGCTCACTCGGCTCTCCGCACCATCTGCCAGAGCCTGTCGGGCTCGAACCCGACGCTGCGGGCGACCTCGGTGCCGCCGTCGAAAAGGACCACGGTGGGAATTCCACGAATCCCGTATCGCCGGGCGAGCCCGGGGGCGAAGTCGGTGTCCACCTTCACCACGAGGAGCTCCCCCATGCGCTGGCGGGCGATGTCGTCCACGACAGGGGCCACCATCTTGCAGGGGGCGCACCAGTCGGCATAGAAGTCCACGAGGACGGGTACGCCCGCCCCCAGCACGGTACGATCGAAGTCATCCTCGTTCACCTTCACCGGTCGGTCCAGCAGCATGGGGCGCTCGCATTCGCCGCATTGCGGGCGAGCGGCAGCTCTCTCCAGATCCACGCGGTTCAGGGTCAGGCAAAACGGGCACCGAATGGTGACCGGCTTCTTTGCATCCACTTCCGGCACACGAACCTCCGTTCCTTGGGGCGGGCTCAAAGCTATCCGGAGAGGGTTGAGCGGTCCACCCCGCGCCACGCTTCTGCCCCTTCCCTTTCTGGACTCCCGATTGGAGGACGTGCGTGGGGCGGATGTTTGCCCGAGAGAGGGTATGAAACGAGGGGCTCCCCGCTTCCCCGCAGGAGCCCCTCGGAGCTGTTCGTTCGGATCAGAGCTCGTACCTCAGCCGGGCCAGAGCGAAGCGTCCGATCGTGGGGACCCCGATGAAGTTGCGGTAGTCGGTGTCGAACAGGTTGCTCACGGTCAGCTGGAGGGTCGCGCCCGTGCCGGGAATCGCGTAGCCAAGCGTCACATCCGCGAGCGTGAAGGACTCCACGCATTCCTCCACGAACGGTCCCGGCTCCACGCCCGGGTCGAGGACGCATTGGGTCCCGATGAAATCCGCGGAGTTCACCGGGAACTCCGAGTTGTATCGGAGCCGGAACTCGCCGCTGAAGCCAACGTCGGCGTTCCGGTAGGCCAGTGAAGCGGTTCCCTTCAGGTCCGGAGCATTCAGAGCGATCAACTCATCTTCCACTTCGAAGTGATGGTCGCTCACCCAGGACGTGGAACCGCTCAGGGTCCACTCGTCGCTGAGAAGCGCGGTGAAGCCGAGATCCGCCCCCCAGAGGTCGAGCTTTCCGAAGTTTACGTACGTCACCACCAGGTCCGCGCCCCGAGGTCGGACGTCATCGGACGACACCACGGCCAGAGGAATGGGGGCGATCCCCGCGGCCAACGCTCCGGCCTGAGCCTCGGCTATGGGTTGGGGCACACCCGCCGCGACCAATCTCGGAACGAGATACGCGGCGATGTCGGGACGATTCAGCGTGAGCAATGGCGTCCTCAAAACCAGCGGCGAGGTGAAGTCCGTCTTCTCGGACCGCCATACGTCCGCGGAAACCAGGAGTCGGTCTCCGAGCACCCCCTGATATCCCACCTCGAAGGTCTCCGTATGGCTCGCCTCGAGGGGGGGAATGTCGGGTAGGGCGCCTGGCGAAAGGGGTGTGGAGCTGAGGTCGATGGGATTGAACAGGTTGAGCCCGATGTCGTCATTGCTGGGCTGAAGGCTGCCCAGGAGGGCCGCGGTCTGGGCGTCGATGGCGCCCTGTTGCTGGAGGATCCCCACGGCAAACTGCCAGAGGGTCGCCACGTCGGGCGGCAGGAGCTGAGCGGGTCCGCCGAGAGCGGCCGGTGTAAACGCGGAGCGCATGCCGCGTAGACTTCCGTCCGGCGCCTGGAACGAGAGGCCATCCTTGCCGGGACCCTGGGCACGGAGAAGATACCCCAGACTACCCAACGCGCCCGGGGCTCGTCCGGCGTTGATGTCCAGGAAGTAATTCAGGGTCGTGGGCGTGGAGAACGCTCGGTTGTACGTCAGCCGGAAGCTCTGATCGTCGTCGGGTTTCACCACCAACGCGGCCCGAGGGGACCAGACCGGGTCGTCCAGAATCGAGCTCTTGTCGAAGCGTCCCGCCAGGACCAGGTCGAGGTAGTCCGTGAGGGCCGTCTCGGACTGGAGATACACGCCGACTTCGTTGATCTCGTCGTCGTCCTCGTACTGGCCGTGGATGGTCGACTCCGTCTCCGGCATGGTCCGGAACCAGTCCACCCCGTACGTGAAGCCCTGCCTCCCTTCGAGCGCGTCGAACCCGTGCTGAAGCTGCCCCACCAGAAGCTTCGACTTGTCCACCAGGTTCGCGCCGTCGCGAAGGAGGAAGCTGTCCCCCGCGTCACTGGTGTTGAGGTAGACCTGAGCGAAGAGCCGATTCCAGTTGAGCCGGGTCTGATAGTAGGAGTACGCCCAGTCATTGGTCTGTCCGGCTCCGATCCCGGTGAGCTCGATGCCGTCGGCGTTCGTGCGCCCTGCCGAGAAGACCCAGGTGCCCCCGTCGTTGAACCTCCAGTCTGCCCTGGCCTCGACGCCCCAGCGCTGGAGATCGAAGTCGCGATTGCCAATGCGGCCGAGTCGCAGGTCGATCTCGTTCTCGTCCGTGACGCCCAGGTCACGCAGACCCTGCTCCGCCGCGGCTCGGTTGGTGTCGATCTCCAGACGGGCCGCCGCTTCCACCGGATCCGTATACCTCCACTCGTTTCCCTGCAGGTACTGGCCCGAGATCTTGAACCCGAAGTCGTCGCCGATCAGGTGAGCCGTGCGGAAATCCGCCTGGAATACCGACCTCTCGCCCCCGCCGATCGACACCGTGGTGCCCTGGTGAGTGAGCGGGGACTTCGTGATGATGTGGACGACACCGTTCGCGGTGTTGGGACCGTACAGGGCCGAGCCGGGACCCAGGACCACCTCCATGCGATCGATGTCCTCGCTGTTCGCCGGAATGAAGTGAAAGAGGTTCACCCGGAGTGAGGGGATCCCGGCGATGCGGTTGTCCGTGAGGGCATGCAGGGCCCCGGAGAAGATGTTGTTGAACCCCCGAACCACCACGTTGGCCGCCTGGATGCCGTGGGTGGCGACGTCGACTCCCGGCGCAGATCGGATGTGCTCCACTGGGGTCGGCGCTGGCCGTTCGGCGATTTGCTGCTCGCCCACCACCGTCACGGTGGCCGGAGCCTCGACCGCCTTCTCCGCTTTCTTCGACACCGAGACCACGATCTGGTCCAGATTGATGACTCCCGTGGCCAGCGCCACTTCGACGAACTCCGTGCCTCCGGCCGCGATGTCGATGCCGTCGACTCTCTCCGACTCACGGCCGATCAGCGAGAAGCGGATGGAATAGGTGCCCGCGCCCAGGGACACGCTGAACAACCCGGACGGGTCGGTATAGGTACCCCGGGAAACGGACCCCGTCGCAGCGAGAACCTCGACCACCACGCCGTTCAGGGGATCGCCAGTCTCCGAATCGGTGACCCGGCCCGTCAACGTTCCGTTCTGAGCGGTCACAGGCCCCGCAAGGCCGACCAGAAGGACGAGAGCTGCTGAGACGCACACAGCGAGGCTAGCACGCATGGCAGGTACCTCCCCCATGAAGATCGCGGACCATAGCTTCTTCAGTCCGTTCCGGACCCCGGTCTCGGGTCTGGAAAACCACGCGCCGCTCGCCGCAGCTTCGTGCCGTCGGAAACCGCCTCGAGCGGCGGAATAGCCAAGGGATCGGTGCAAACTAGGACAGGCAAGGAACATTTGGCAACGAATCGAGGGAAACGTCTCGGCTCGGGAACGGAAGGGCTGTCGCTAATCCGAGCTCGGATCGGCGTATGTGATCGCCCCACCTCGGATCGCGGGGAAGCTGCGGCTTGTACCTCGGCTTGACCGGCCACCGGGGTCAGAGCGGGGCTGGTGCATCCGTTATTCGCCTCGGCGATCCGGTACTCCCAGGGCCAACGCGAACAGGTGATCCGAGTCTTCTCTCCAACGGGAGAGCGCCAGCCCCGCGTCCCGCAGCAGCTCCCCGACCGAGTCTCGGTCATACTTCCCGCTGATCTCCGTCAGGATGTACTCCCCTTCCCGGAACGAGAACGAGCCTCCCCGTGGGATCCGCACGGACTGATCCCGGGCCGACACCAGGTGCATCTCGATCCGACGCCGGTCTTCGCGGTACACGGCTCTGTGGGAGAAGCCCCTCGGGTCGAAGTCGGCGCCAAGCTTCCGGTTCAACACCCGGAGGATGTTCCGGTTGAAGTCGGCGGTCACGCCGGCGCTGTCGTTGTATGCCTCCTCCAGCCTCTTCTTCGGCTTCGACGGTCCCGCACGCAGGTCGACTCCCAGGAGAAAGGCATCCCCCGGGCACATGAGGTCGCCAGTCCGCCGGAGGAGGTCAGCGGCTTCACCGGGGTAGAAATTCCCGATCGTGCTGCCGAGTAGCGCGAACAGGGCGGGCCGGGGCAGCTCCGTCGAGAGATCCAGCGGCTCGTGCATGTCCGCCGCTTCCGCGACGATGCTCAGGCCGGGGTACTCCTCCCTCAGGGAGACCACCGTGGCCCGCAGGAAGTCCTCGCTGACATCCACCGGAACGAAGAGCTCTCCGTCCCCCGCAGCCACCATGGCGTCCAGAATGATGCGAGTCTTGGTGGCACTGCCCGCCCCGAGCTCCACCAGCGCTGCGGGGTGGAGCCCCGTGACCCATTGAGGAACGAACCGTTCGAGCAGGGTTCGCTCCGTGCGTGTGAGATAGTACTCCGGGAGGCGGGTAATCTGCTCGAACAGACCGGATCCGCGGGCGTCGTAGAAGTACTTGGGCGAGAGTTCCTTCTGTTTCCGGGAAAGCCCGGAGACCACCTCCTCGAGCATTTCCGGGAACCCCGGGGACTGACGCTGGCTCATTCGTCGATCGCGGTTCTGGGGGGTGAGTCCGTGCTCCGCTTCTGATCCTCTCGCCCTCCCCAGGCACCGTTCGCCGGGGGAGGCGGTGCCGGGAGCGGTCGCCACCGAGCTGCTCGGCGGAGGATGCATCGGCCCGCAGGCCGAAGACGGGAAGCAAGGTAACCGAACCTCGACGAGGGGTCCACGTAAGCCATGTAACTCCGGAGAACCGTGCGGAGGTTCCGGGCTCCGACCCGGGAGTGTCGAGTCCAACACCGCACCATCTTCCCGTACCGTATCCCGGGACCGTCCTGCGGAACCTGTCCCGGATACACCATCTCGAGGGTGCCGACCACCCGCTCTCGAAATACCTTTACCGGTGTGCCGGACCCGGGCCGGGGTCCGTTGGCTGCCGCCAGCCCCTGGGAGATGACGCCGGTCCGGGTCCCTTCTCGAGTTCAGCTGCACTCCGCGGCTCCGCTCATGGTGGCCGGTATTCGTACCTTCGGTGCAGTGAAGGTGTAGTGACAACCGTCCCCGTGAAGGAGGGGCGAGGGCTACGGGGAAGAACGAGGACCGCCGGTCAAGATGGGGGCCGCGGGCCAAGGCGGGGAGCCCGGGTGAAGAAGAGACACCGATGACCCTGGATGCCGAGATCGGCGTGGTCGGCGCAGGCCCTGCAGGCGCCCGCGCAGCGGAGTTGCTGGCGCAGGCGGGAGCCGAGGTCATCCTGTGGGACCCCAAGGCACCCTGGGAGAAGCCGTGCGGGGGCGGCCTGACTGCGTCGGCGTTCCGCACTGTGCCCGAGCTGAGGGAGATCCTCCCTCGGTCGGGCCGAACCTTGAGAGTGCGGCTGGACAACGGGGCGGGAGCCCGTCTGGAGCTGGACCTCGAGGAGCCTTTCTTCATCGTCCCCAGGATCGAGCTCGCCCGTTGGCAGCTGGAGCGGGCCCGCGCGGCCGGAGCCACGCTGATTTCGCAGGCCGTCCGGGGCCTCGAACGGTCGGACCGAGGGTGGCGAGTCACATCCGGGGACGGGCGTACCTGGACGGTGCGTCGTATCGTGGGCTCTGATGGAGCGGCAAGCCTCGTCCGCTGCGTCGTGGCTCCCAACCTTCGCATCCATCTCTCTCCTACCCGGGTAGCGTTCGTGCCTGGTCTGGGAGCCACACCAGACACGGCAACCATCCGTTTCTTCAGGGGAGTCGTGGGCTACCTGTGGGAGTTCTCAAGGCCGGACCACCGCTCCATCGGGATCGGAGTCTGGAATGAGGGCTGGCGGAGACCCGAGTTGGACCGGGAGATCGCCCGCTACTGGACTTCCGTGGAGGAGGGCGCGGGCAATGGGGCCACCTGGGCAGGAGCCGCCGTCGGGAGCGCTCTGAAGCCACACGCCAGGGGATTCGTCGGCCTGGGCGGCCCGGATTTCGCGCTCCTCGGTGACGCTGCCGGGTTCGCGGATCCTGCCTTCGGCGAGGGGATTCAGAACGCCCTCCGCTCGGCGGCACTCCTGCGGGAAGCATACGACGACGGGAAGAGCTTCGCGTCCTACCCGGGCCGGGCTTTCGGCTGCCTCGAGCCCGAGTTCAGGCGCTACCGACTGGTGAAACGGTACCTTCTGAACGGCGAGGTGCCCGACCGGCTCATCCGTGGCGCCCTTCGGAACCCTGGCATCTTCGCCTTGATCCACGCCCTCGTGAACTGGGAGAACCTACACGAGCCAACCCTCCGGCTCCCGTGGCGCTGGATGACCGCTTTCGGCGGGCTCACGGGATCAGCCGACGCTGCCTGGGCGGCCAGGGGCCGGCCCGGGGAGATCGGGCGAGTTTGCGGCTGAGGCCCGAGCCCCTGGCTCACGCGTTCTTACTCGGTCGCTCACCCGGGCGCCCTCAGCCGCAACGGCACGTCTCAGGGCAATCCGGCAGGAGGCGGGACCACATCCAGGTCCACGGGGAAGCGGGGTTTCAGTTCCCAGCGGACACCGCCGACTTCGGGAACCAGCAGGCCCCGGGCTCGCGTGATCACGGCCTCCGGGACCAGCGGGTCCCTGTCGAACGGAATGACGGCGTCGAGAAACACGGCCAGGGGTCCGGTGCCATCATCGACGGTGAGCCGAAAGCCGTCGTCCACAGAGGTCGTGTCCATGATGATCGCTTGCCGCACGCTCACGTTGGCGGCGTCCAGAGTTCCCTCTGAGGCTCCTGCCGCATCAAGCGTGGAAAGCTCCACCGGATCCGGGAGCCCTACCAGGGGCTGAAGAACGAAGGGCGTGGCCCCGTCCAGGACCGGCCACCCGTTCTCCCGGTCGATCCGACCCAGGAACCGCACGCTGTCTCCAGGAAAGATGTTGGCCAGCGAGACGTTCGTGGCTCGAATGTATCCCGACGAATCGGCCAGGTGGATGGCTCCGTCCGAGAAGGTGCCCAGGGCGTTGAGGGTGATTCCCTCGACGAACACCTTCTTGCCTAGGGGGAGGGTCCGGGCCGCGGTCAGTGTCACGGCCGGGAAGCTCACGCCCACCGATATCGATACCACGGAATCGGTGGCCACCGTTACCGCGGCAGGATCGAGGTCTACCACCAGAAGGCTGTCGGCCAGCACTGAAGAGCCGATCTCCACCTCGAACGTTCCGACGGGGACCGCGTCGATCTGGTACAGGCCCTCTTCGTCCGCCAGTGCGGAGGCCACCACCTGCTGCGTCCCAGGAAACACCAGGCGAACCTCGAGCCCTGCGACGGGCTCGTCCCTGTTCTCGAAGGCACCGCTACCGTCCGCGTCCAGATACGCGAACCCTTCCACCGCACCGGTGGATTCCACCGTTAGAATCTCGTCTTCAGGCAGTCCCTCGCAGCCCAGAAAGAGAATGAGTCCCCCCGCGCAAAGGACCGAGGCGGCCGACCGGAGTTTTCGAATCGCGTGCATCATCAGTACACCACCCTGAATCCGAACCGGAACCATCGCCCGGGCGCCTGTGAGAATAGTACCTGGCCGAAATCGGGATTGACCCGGACAGGCACCGTCACGGTTCCGCTGGCTTCGTCGGTGTCCAATCCAACATCGGGAGCCACCAGAAGGAGAGCCGTGTCCCGGACTCCCTGTTCCGAATCGATCATGTTGAGAGCGTCCACGACCAGCTCCGCCCTGCCCCTTCCGAGCCGTATCACGCCGACGGAGAGGCGAAGATCCAGATCGTGGACCCCGGGCGGCCTGCAGGCGTTCCTCTCCGCGAAGCCGCCGATCTGTGCGTCCAGACAGGACCAATCGGCGGCGAGCTGATCGATCTCGCTGACCGCTGGCACGAAGGCGGGATCGTTCCCTCCGATGCCGTCTCCGTTGGGATCCACGCCGTCCCGAAAACCCGGGGTGAAGGGTAGTCCTGATCGGAAGGAGTACACGCCGCTGAGGTCGATGCCCACGAGGGCAGGTAGCTTGAGCGCCCAGCCGAGTGCAAGCCGGTGCGGGATGTCGTAATCGGACCGTCCCTCCGTCCAATCGGGTCCACCCGGACCATCGAGGAGGGGATCCACACCGGATCGCGGATCGGCGGACGCGGCTCCCACCCAGTTGTCCTCGGTCCGTGAAAACGTGTAACTGGCGAAGAGGTCGAGGACGTCGCCGCGGGTCCGCTCGATTCCCACTGTCACTCCGACGTACTCCGACCATCCGTCGGGGTTCAGGGCCCAGACGTGGTCGAACTCGGGGAACCGCCGGTTCAGTCCTGGCTCGGCGAAGAGCAGCTCGTCCTGCTGGCGAAGGGGTCCGAACACCGCCCGCCCGAACTGATCCCGGAACACCGGACGGGGCGGGAGGTTCAGGTCACTGCGGCGTGGCAGATAGTCCGTCCTCCGGTAGCTGCCGGAGAGCACGAGCGCGGTGTGGTTCGTGATTGCCTGAGTGATGCCCACACCGCCCCGTACGGTCTCCGGAGCCTGAATGGTCGGCCCGAAAAGGGTGGTGCGAGATGCGGTCAGGTTGGTCCCACCTCTTCCACCGCCCAGTGGCCAGGGAGACAGATCACCGGCTACCCGCAGCACGGGCAATCCTCGGTCCATGGTGTGGATCTCGTCCAACAGTGCCGGATCCAGCTCCCCGAAGTACACGCCCGCCGCGCCACGAACCATGGTTCGGCCCCGCTGCCCCACGTCCCACACGAAGCCAGCCCTGGGCCCGATGGAAAGCGTCTTCGATTCGAAGTCGTCGTTGCGCAAGCCTGTCAGCTCGAACCAGCGTTCGTTGAAGGTGACCTCGTTCTGGGGCAGGGACTCGGCGTCCACCCGAATGCCCGCAAGGAACTGGAAACCGGGCGCTGCGTCCCAGAAGTCTTGAAGGAACAGACCGAAGCGGGGCACCACGAAATCGGCTGCGGGCCTCGGTGCATCCAGGCGGGTGTACACCCCCTGCGCCGTCTCCAGGGCATTCAGGTCCGAATACAGATACTCTCCGCCGCTTCCGAAGCCGTACTCATAGTCGTGAGACGGAAGCACCACGGTGCCACCTGCCTTGATGTTGTGCCCACCGAACTCTAGGTGCACCACGGGCTGGGCCTGGAACGTGGTGCGCGATACCCGCGCGGACTGCCCGGGATGAGACCCGAACCGAAGCCCGGAGTCCACGAGCGAAGTGCTGGCCAGGGGCAGGCGGCTGCCGGTGGCGGGATCCCGGATCTCCACCGACTCGTATTCACGAGTGCTGTTCTCGACTCCGACACGCAGCTCCACGGCCCACCGCCTCGAAAACCGGGAGCTCATGAAGGCTCCCGCCGAAACGTCCGTGCCCGACGCACTGTTCAGAGACCCTGACGTTGGAAAGAAGCCCACCGGGACGGCATCGGAAGCGGGAGTCGTGGCGAAGCTGGCCCGAAGGGCCAACTGGGTCGATTCGCCAATCCTCGAGTCCGCTCGCCCGAACCCAGCGATTGTCACGCGTTCGTCCAGACCGACTTCCCCGAGCGGCCCCAGTACGGATTCGTCCAGAAACGGGGCCACGGCGGAGAGTCGGGACGCCAGCTCCCCACCACCGGGGAAGCCACTCCTCGGACGTTGAAGACGCCAGGCTTCCACGCCCAGCCGAAGATGGGTGGTGTCCGGTTGGATGGGCAGGCTGGCCGTGAACCCACCCCTCAAGGACTGGTGAGACGGTAGGTCCCCCTCGATGAGGTCCGAGGACCAGAGTGCCCCCGGGGCGAAGTCGCCAAAGGTGCTCACTCCGGGTCGCGTGGAGCCCGCTCGCGTTGCACCCGCCAGATACCCACCCGCCGCGCCCTGCCACTCCACATCCGGGTCGGCGAGCAAGAGCTCCACCGAAGAGAATCCGCTCCTCGGAAACGAAAGGGATTGGAGAGGATCTTCGGCCAGTCCCGGGTGGCGAGCCGGGCGGCTGAGAACTCCGTCGACCGCTATCGCGTTCAGCGCCCCGGGAAGACCTTCCACCACCATTCCGGTTCCGACTTGCGTCGCGAGGCTCGCCAGCCCACCGATCTCTCGACTGCGGTCCGGAACACCTGCGAGCTCGAGCTCGCCGAGCCTGCGGCCGACGCCAGCACGGCTACTCCCAGCCGCCGCTCCCCCGTATGGGAGGACGTCCGCCACCGCCTCCGAAGGATCACCCTCTCTCAGGCGGGCGTTCAGCTCGATGCTCCGCCCCGGCCGGACGGGGACTGAGGCGATCGTCGTGGGCACATAGTTCAGCGCCTCGAAGAGGAGATCGTAGTCGCCGGGAGGCAGGAAGGTGAATTGGTACGTGCCAGTGAAGGGAGTCATGGTGGTGCGCGTGATTCCAGTGGCGACGTTGCGAGCGGTGACGATCGCCACTGGAACGGGTCCGCCGCGGTCGTCGAGCACCGTGCCCTGGACCTCTCCCCCGGTGATGCTCTGCGCCTCGCACGGCCGCACGAGTGTGATGGACGCGAGTAGACACACCGATAGGATCCCCGAGGAAGCCGCGATCCTTCGCTTCATGGCGCTGATCCAAAGTCGAAATCGTGGACGCTGCAGAGCTCAACCCGGCGCGGCGAGCAGACCCCAGGAATGCCTCTCCCCGGGGTTCTCCGCAAGACCCCAGGCCTCCTCACGAAGGTCGGAAATCCGTCACGGGCGGAGCCAGTCCCTGGAACCATCGGGCCCGGTGATCCGGGAGGGCACCGAGGAAGGCCACCACTACATCCATTGTCTCCATCGCCAGCTCATCGCAGGTGAAGGCAGGGACCGGGCGTTCATCCGGCGCCGATTCTGATCGCACCATGGTGAGATCGCGAAACTTCTCTCGCCACCCGGTGCTGCCCAGAATGCGGAGCTCGGGCCGGTCCGACTCCCAGCTCCACGGCGGGCTGAAGTAGTCGGCCGCCAATACCCGGCCGGGGTCGTCTCCCGCACCGTAGAAGAAGTCCTGGAGCTTCTTCACGTGCAACCAGCACGACTCTTCCAGGGCGCTTCTCACCACAGGCGGAAACTGACGATAGGTTCGAGTGGAGCGCGAGAGAGACAGCACCCGGCGTACCTCCTCCACCACCTCGCGTGCCGCCACCCGAAGGGCATCCTCATCCGGGCGTTGGCGGGGCGCCCTGATCGGTGAGCCTGATGTATTTCCGAGTACGACGACTGCCATCAACCAGTCCGATAGGTCTGCGACGTGCCTGGGACTCCCGCTTCACACCCCCGGGAGCGCCGGGAGCGCCGGGCGGGTCCTGCGGCTCCAGACTCGTCTTCTGTGGACCGAGCCGCACCGCGACCCCGGGTCGGCTCGCTTCGCTCTCGCGAATCGGCAGCCCAGCGGTTCTCCAGAACCGA
Source organism: Gemmatimonadota bacterium (assembly GCA_039586555.1). Lineage (GTDB taxonomy): Bacteria > Gemmatimonadota > Gemmatimonadetes > Longimicrobiales > Gaopeijiaceae > JBDHKE01. Next base: position 18,221 of record JBDHKE010000005.1, read on the forward strand.
AGACCCGCCGATCGACAGGGCAAGCGACAATTTCCGTACCATGGGCGCAACCCCCTGCGGTCTCGGAACGGAATCCCTTATCCAACAAGGACTTAGATCGAAGAAATGCCGCTCGAGATGCGAGTCGGAGCCACACGGGGCACCCAGGATTGGGAGGAGCGGATACCACAGCGTTGAGCCCACGCCACGTCCGGATCCGCCCTGGAATGGCAGGGAAGACCGGGTCAGCTCCCGGAAGGGTCTCCCATCCATGACCGCAGAGCGAGCCCCAGCAGAACGCCCGAGAGCGCCGCCACAGCCTCCCAAGGCGTCACGGTTCCCAACAGGGTGACCGTCGGCACCAGAAGAAGCGCCGAGAGGGGGAGCGCCGCCCCCACGGCGGCCGCTTTCGGGTCCGCCGCCGAGAAACCTACCGGCGCCAGGAGCGCGATCAACCAGAGTCCGCTGAGGAGCAGCGTCCAGCGCCGAGGCCCGCGATTCGGATAGAAGAAGAACGCCCAACCCATTCCCGGTGTCGGCTCCACTCCGCACTCTTCAACGCCGTTCAGCCAGATGCAATGGCCCACCCGTCCCCGGAACGTCCGGACTTCCGAAACGTCTCCTGGCATCACCTCCATCATCGCGTTCGGGATTCGGAGGTCGGGCTGGTCGAGGCGGAGACTCGCAGCCCGCGTGCGGTACCGGTACACGAGATCCCCTCCCTGGACGCCGATCAGCACCACCTCGACCTGCTCGTCATCGTAGATGCTGAACACCGGTGCGAGGCCCTCGGGATGGCCGGAGGGGACGAACCGCACGGCGAGCGGCTCTCCCCTCCGCAGGAGCTCACGAATCCTCCCGGAGTCCTGCAGGCGCCGGGAAGGGATCGGCTCGCTCCCCACCCGCGCTTCCAGGACTTCACCTGCATAGGTGTCGAGGTGGCCCAGCTCCGGAGTCCACTGCCCGAAGTAGACGGACTCGGGGTAGGACGGCTCGATGAGGATCCCCGTGAGGAGGATCACCCCGGCAGCGGCGGCTCCCCACGCCACCGCGACCCAGCCGCGGCTCTTTCCCGGAGTGCTCAGCCCGAGCCCGGTCCTGCCGACCAGTAGCCCGAGAGACCCCCCAGTGGAGTTGAATACCAGGTCGCCCAGGGAGGCATCGCGACCGGGAATGACCAGTTGCAGCGATTCTACCGCCAGACTGAGCGTGACAACGACGACGACACCGGACCAGCGCGCCCCCGCACGAGCCAGAGCGAGTCCGAGAGGGATGAACAGGACCATGTTGAGCAGAGCGTCCGCAGTTCCCCGCTCCCCACAGATCAAGCACGGGCCTGCCTGGGGCAGCTCGGGGCCTCGCACCGGAGCGAGCGTCAGCGCCGCGGTGACCACGATGCAGGCCAGAGCGGCCCACCGCCACAGGTGGCTTCCTGTCTCTCTCACGTCTTGCCGTTCACCCTCCGTCCGGCGACCGTGGCCGCTTCGTCATGCTCCGCGAGGCGACGCCGTTCGAGCGCACGGAAATTGCAGGTGACTTCGTCCCTGAGTCCCGCTGCGCGGAGTCCGCAGACGAGCCACCCACAGCCGCCAGGCCAGTGATCGCACCCCAGCGCGAGTTCCCCGAGGGAAGGCGGTTCGCCTTCACCATCATCGACGACACGGACGTAGCCACCGTCGAGAACGTCCAGCCCATCTACCGGCTTCTCGAGCAACTCGGGATGCGGGCTACCAAGACAGTGTGGGGGACTTCCTGCCCCGAAGGAAGTAAGAACTTCTCCAGCTCCCAGACGTTGGAGGACCCTGCCTACCGCGATTTCGTCATCGACCTGCGGAACCGGGGTTTCGAAATCGCGTGGCATGGGGCCACGATGGAGTCCAGCGTCCGGGAGCGAACGATCGAGGGTCTGGAGCGCTTCCGCGAAGCGCTCGGGACCTATCCGAGAACCTACGCGAATCACGCTCTCAACCAAGAGAACCTCTATTGGGGACCGGACCGGGTGGACAACCGGATCCTGAAGACGCTCTACGTGAAACTGCTCGCGCAAGACCCCGAATACTTCGAAGGGCAGAACGAAGGTTCCGCCTTCTGGTGGGGAGATCTCTGCGCGAGCCACATCGACTACGTCCGAAACCTCACGTTCGACGAGATCAATCTCCTCAGAGTCAATCCTTCCCTGCCCTATCACGACCCTTCCAGGCCACTGGTGCGGTGGTGGTTTTCCGCCGCGGACGCCGAGGGCCGCGCGGAGTTCAACGAGCTCCTCAAGCCGATGAACCAGGATCGGCTGAGGCGGGAGGGTGGCGTGTGCATCGTGGCCACGCACTTCGGGAAAGGATTCGTCCGGGACGGGGCTGTGCACCCGCGAACCCGGACGCTCCTGGAGAGCCTGGCCGGCGCGGACGGCTGGTTCCCGCCCGTGGCCGAGCTATTGGACTGGCTGGTGGCCCAGCGTCGCACCAGGGAGATCCCGGAGCGCGAGTGGGAGCGAATGCAGTGGCGCTGGGCCCGCGACCTGTTCCGACGCAAGGTCAAGGCGGCTCGGGCCCGGCGGGCGCAAACGAGATCGGAGCGCCGACCGTGAAGAGGCTCTCGGTGGGGCTGCCAGGGAAGGCTCTCCACGCGAGGTGCGGGGCTCCCGAAAGCGGTCGTCCCCCCCTGCGGATGGGAACAGCGGAATGAAGGATGCTGTGTATTCGGCTCTGCGCCACTTGCGGCACTTCCCGGACCGGGTGCTACACCCGATCCGGCGCAGAAGCGCGAGAAGAGCATTGCGGTCCGGTGGTCCCATCAACCGTTTCCTGTTCATCTGCGACGGAAACATCTGCCGAAGCCCGTTTGCGGCCGAATACCACTCCCATCGCCTCGCGGCAGCTTCGCACTCGGACGTCGCCGTGGAATCGGCGGGGCTGTTCGGGCCGGGGCGATCTTCCCCGCCCGAGGCGATCCAGGCGGCTCGAGAACGTGGTGTGGACCTGACCCACCACCGCTCCGCGACGGTCACTGCAGAGTCTCTGGGCCCCGGAACTTTGGGTTTCGTCATGGATCCGAGGCAGGCCCGCGAGCTCTCGCGCCGATTCCCGACCGTCAGAATGCGGGTCCTCGTCCTGGGTGATCTGGACCCAGCGCCCATCGACACCCGTCGAATCTTCGACCCGATCCTTCATCCCATCGAGGTGTTCCGAGGAGTCTACGACCGGATTCAGCGCTGCGTGGACGAGTTAGTCGGCCCATCGCAGGAAGCCTAGGCTCCGGAGCCGTACAGCTTCTCATACGCCCTTACCATTGCCTCCAGGCTGAATTCCGCCTCGACCCGCCTTCTGGCCGTCTGGCCATCGGCCTCCAGCTCGACCCGTCGGCTCATGGACGACCGCCAGGCTCGAGCCAGCGCCGGGGGATCATCGGGCGGGACCAGCCGATGAAGGAGCTCGGGCCCAAGGACCGCCGAGTTGCCCCCCACGTCCGTCACGACCGGGCAGATCCCCACGGACATGGCCTCCAGGAGGCTCACGGACGTTCCCTCGCTCAAGGAGGACATGGAGAAGATGTCGAGCGCCGCCAGGACCTCGATGACGTCATCGCGCCACCCCAAGAAGTGGACCGATGCTCCGAGCCCCAGGGCCTGTGCGCGGTCCTCCAGAGCCGATCGTTCGGATCCGTCTCCCACCAGCACGAGGCGAACGTCTTCCGCCTCTGTACCACCGCCGCACAAGACCGCGAACGCTTCGATCATCCGGTCGTAGCCCTTGACTGGCTCGAGCCTTCCCACACTCCCGATCAGCAGGGTGCCCGACTCCACGCAGAGCTCCCTCCGGACTCCTGTGCCATCCGCCCGAGGGGTGAAACGTCGTGTGTCCACTCCGTTGCGGATGACGATCACCGGGGCGGCACCTCGGACCACCGTGTGCTCGAGCTGCTGACGGAGCGCTTCCGACACCGCCACCACCGTGTCGGTCCGGCGCGCGGCCAGGTGGTCCAGGGACCGGAGGACAAACGGATCCGGCACGTGCCGGCCGTGCTCCGTATGGAGAAGCCGGGGCACCCGCGCCATTCGAGCGGCCAGGGAGGCCTTGTACCAGACACCGCCGTGGGTGTGAACCACCGCGGGGCCGATCTCCCGGATCTTCCTGCCCAGCGACGCTGGACGAAGCATCGACCAGCGCCCCTGGGAGGGGGCGACGTGAACGCCGGCAGCATCATCCAGTCCCCGCCCGAAGCGGCCGATGTACTCGAGAGCCAGGACATGGCTCTCGAAGCGGCTCCCGTCCGCATTCCGAACCATTTCCCCGAGCAGCCGTTCCATTCCTCCGTAGTTGAGGTTCTGGATGATGTGCAGGATTCGAAGGCGCTCGCTCACCGGTCGTGTCCCGTTCATCGGTTGAGGAACCAGTCCACAGCCTCCCGGAAGAAGGGACCGGGATCCCTCGCTCTGAGCACTTCGCTCCGGTCGCCCGGGCGCCAGACCTTCAGGAACTCCAGAAGGGCTCGCAAACGCCTGGGAGCCCCGGGAGGAAGGGAGAGGTAGCGGTCGGATCGACGAAGGCGAATGTACAGATGATCCACATCACCCCACCACCAACGAGACCGGACGCCAACCTCGTAGGGGGGCACGCCGGAGGCGGTTTGGCCCTCCGAGGCCTCCAGAAGGAGGCGCGGGAAGTCGACTCCCGAGTCGATGGCCAACTGCAATGAGCCCCAGAACCGCCCGTTCACCTCCATGAGGTAGGGGACCCCCGAGTCTCGATCCTTCTTGTATTCCACCATGGCCACGCCCTGCCAGTCGAACCTCCTCAACAGCTCGACGGAGCCGGTGACGAGTCCGGCCTCCGCCGCGATGCTCTCCCGGTACACGCTCACTCCGCCTTGGGGGGGCTTCTCCCGAATTCGCCGGTGTGCGAAAACCGCCCGCACCGTGTCGTTCCAGATCAGGAGAAAGACGCCCAGGCCGGGACCCACGATGCGCTGCTGGATCAGGATCGGATAGGCGGCGGCCGGCAGCGCCCGGAGGATCCGTCCCAGCTCCTCATCGTTCGCAGCATGAGCGACCTGCAGCTTGATCCTGTCCCCGGCGTCCTCGGAGACGGATCGGGCGGGTTTGACGACCACCGGCCAGCTCCGAACCCGAAGGTCCCGCTGGTCCTCGGCGGACTCGAGCGTCACGGCGGACGGAACGGCCATTCCCAGGTCTCGTGCGGTCTCCAGCAGGCGAGTGCGGTCGGAAACCGCAGCGAAGACCTCGAGAGGCGGAAAAGGCACATTCACGCCTCGTTCCTCAAGGGTCTCCTTCTCGGGCAGCAACGCCAGCAGAGACGATTCGGTGACCGGAATGAGCACCTGGATGGACAAACGCTCCACCAGGTCCCGTACGCCGGCGAGGAAGCCGGGCGGATCCCTGAGCGGATCCGGGACCCTGGACGAGCTCGCCCGGTACCGGGAGGCTCCCGCCAGACACCGAGCTCTCGGCGAGCATACGTGAACCCGGTGCCCGGCCGGGCCCAACGACCGGACGATCGCCAGGGAGGCCCGCTGTTCACCGTCGGTAACAAGGATCTCTTTCACTCGCAGAACCACCCGGCGCACCGCAGAGCGAATCCCCTCGTCGAGACTCCGGACGGAATGTTGACGCGAGGGACCGTGAAGGGCTCCGTCAGTGCACCCCGTTGCCAGCCCCCGTCAATGAGGACGGCTCCGCGATACCCGGCACGGGCCGCCTCGCGCTCCACAATGGGAGCGCGCAGGCCATAGGGGTAGGCGAGCCAGTGGCAGCCGGGCCGGATCCTCTCCCCTAACCATCCCAGCGGTTCCACGAGCTCCCGAACGAGTCGCTCACCGGACAGGCAGGCCAGGTTGGGATGGCTCCAGGAGTGGGACCCGAAGCTGATCCCAGGTCGGTCCACCGCTCCCTGCAGCTCACCTTCCGTAACGGGTCGTGCATGGTCCGGGACCTCCTCGACGGATAGACCTAGCTCCCGGGCCCGCTCGCGAATTGGCCCGTCGCACCCTTCATAGACGGTCAGGGCTTCCCGTCGGAACGACTCTGGTGGAGGGTCCCCAGCGGCGGTCCGGATCGCGTCCCACCAGAAGGATCGCTGTCCCAGACACCCCGGGGGCACGAACACGATGGCAGGGAGCGCGCGCCGGCCGACTTCCTCGAGGCCCGCGGTCATGGCACCCCGGTAAGCATCGTCGAACGTGATGACAGCCCTCGGTCGCGATCCTCTCGAGCCCGGGGATTCCAGCGCCTCCAGCGTCACCACGTCGTGGGTTTCGAGCAACCGGTCCAGCTGGTCCGAGAACTGCTGCTGAGGCAGGTGGAGGGACGGATCTCCGGCCGCGGACTCACCCCTGGGAACGATGTTGTGAAAGGCCAGAATCACCGCGTCTCCACGGCGGCGCCATCGCGAGAGGGCTGCCACGCCGGAGATCTCCAGCGCAGCTTCCACCAGCGACTTGATTGGGGTCCCGAGGGTCATTCCCATCGCACGCGCCACTTGGCCATTGGGGGGGGAACGGGCGCGATGGGGCTACCCGCGGTAGTGTGCTGGGAGCTGCTGGGGCAGGACCCGGTTGGGCATCACTGCCCTTCGCCTTCTCGAACGCATCCTCTTTGGAACTGGATAGGACTTGGCCATACCGATGGCGAGTGCCAGAAGTGCATGGAGGATCAAGGAATAGGCCTGGGTCAAGAAGAACCCCGCCACGCAGAACGCGATGAGCCCCCCGATCACAGCTTGGCCCAGCGCCTCCTCCGGAGAACCGGGCCGTCCCGAGGCGAAGGGACTTCGTCGGATTCGGCTCATCGCCACTATGCTCGCGATGATAGCCCCGAGGAAGAGGACCAGGCCGGTGACCCCGAGCTCCGCACCCACCTGGATGAAGGAGTTGTGGGGCGCCGACCATTTGAACCCGCTCCCGACCTCCGAACGGGCTTGCGCAATGTCGGACAACCTGCCCTCGGCGGTGTAGAACTGGTCCACCCCTACCCCGAGAATCGGGGATCCCAACATGTACCCGATACCTCTCTTCCACACGTTCCTTCGACCGGTCTCCGAGCTCCAGTTGTAGTCCTCCGTGGGGTTCAGCAACGTCCGCATCTGGGTCCAGTACTCCGCCGAGGCGAACAGAAGCAGCGCGCTGGTCCCTACCACCGCTGCCGTGATGCGCACCTTCGTGGGAATCGCGCGAAAGACGATCGAGATGTAGACCGCGACGGCGAGAAGCCCCAGGAATCCTCCTCTCGAGCCGCTCCTGGCCAGGGCGATCACGAAAAGGAGCAGCGACGCGAACGCCAGGAGTCGCATGAAGCTTGGGGTCCCCTTGCGAAGGAAATACACGACGAAGGGCATGGTGCAGACCAGAACGAAGGCGAAGTCGTTCGCGTCGTAGTACACCATGTCCCCCCATCGCCATGACGCGCCGACATCCCAGCGCATGAGAGCCGTAACGCTGAACACCAGACCGCCCAGAACGAGTGCCTTCGCGTAGAACTCGGCGTCACCGAGGCCTCGTATGCTCGCCGCCGTGACGATCAGGAAGAAGAAGATCTTGATGTATTCCTGACGCAGGAACGTGAAGCTCCCCCCGGGCCAAAGGGACAGCGGAAGGCCGATGATCATCAGCGCGAACAGCCCCACCAGGAAGAGGAACGCAGGGGTTGCGATGCGCTTGAGCCTGCGCCGTCGGTCGGAACTGACGAGCCAGGCCAGTCCCGCTAGAACCGACAGGATGGCAAGGACCTTGATCCGTCCAAGAGCCGGATAGAGGTCGTGGAGTCGCCACACGTACGTCAGGATCATGCCTGCGACCAGATAGCTCAGCAGATCCGGCCTGGTCCGGGTCGACTTTCTGGCCCGAGCGGCTTGGGTGGAAGCGGCCGCGCCACCGGGGTGGGAGTCGTGCTGTTGGTAGCTCACGAGCGGGCGGACGTTCATGAGACTCGCTTCTTTAACGGCTTTCGTAGACGTGTGGTAATGCGCTCGACGTTCCTGAGCGGTTCGCGTTCTGGCAACCCTATCCTAGTGTACCGTGGCAGAAGTCCGGCAGCCATGGAGAGCCTCGAGACGCCCGATCCAACCAGCGTATACGAGCTTGCCCGCGGATGCCTTGGCTGAGCAACCTTTGTGCCCTGAACGATGTAACACCTTCAGTGGGGTGGCAGTCACGGGTATGGCTCCGGTACCCCGAGGAAACGCCGGTGATCCTGAGGGTCGCACACATCTACTTGCAAGAGAATCACTTGCGGGGTTGGCACGGAAGGGCAGGATCGTCGGCTTCCTCCTTGGCAGCGGGTTGCTGGCCAGCGGGAGAGGATACTTTTTTCGCGAGCGGCAACAGGTATCGGAAGGATTCGAACAGCGGAGGGCGGACGCACCACGAGACCGATCCCCTAACTAGATACCCATCAACGACTTAACCTATGGCACCGAATCGTCCATATCCAGGGCCTGGGTGTTGCTGCTGCGGCATTCATGAAACGCCCCTGTGGCCGGCGCGCCACACCGACTTGAAATCGCGCAGCGAGAGAAGCCGCCCATGTCTCGCATCCGGATCGTTTCTCGGCCCATCCGACCCAGCGCCATGACCTCCCTGCTCATCATCATCCTGGCCGCAACCAGCTCGAGTTGCGTGGATGCCGGGAACCCGTTGGGCCCCGTCGATCCTCAAGCCACCGTGCGAATATCGCCGGAGAACCTGTCACTCCGGGACGGCGACACTGCCTATTTCACTGCGACGGTCTACGACAAGAAGGGCCACGTCCTCGACCCGCTGCCTGCCGGAATGCGTGTGGTGTGGTCCAGCGACAATCCCCAGATCGCCTCCGTGAGCGGCGAGGGCTTGGTGCGTGCCCTGCGCCCAGGGCAGGCCCGGGTGAAGGCGGAGTTCGCAAGCTCGAATGCGTGGGCGGGTGTGGCCGTACAGGCAGTACCGTCCGAGATGGTGGCCGTCGGGGGCGACACCCTTGACGGCATTGCGGGAGGGATGATCGAAGAGGGGCTCGTAGTCCGGGTCCTTGACCACCGGGGAGAGCCGGTTTCGGGCGTGGACGTCTCGTTCGACGTCACGTCCGGGGGCGGAACGGTGAGCCCCTCCGTGGTCCCCACTGGCGTCAGCGGGAGCGCGAAGGCCACCTGGACCCTCGGGCCGAAGGTGGGAGTCAACGAGGTGCTCGCTTCCGCCACGGGCCTGGAGCCCATCACCCTGACGGCAATTGGTGCGCCCGATCTCGAGAACGCCGTGCTCGAGGTGATCAGCGGCGATGGCCAGGAGGGCATCGTCGGCGAGACACTCGCCGCCCCTCTCGTCGTTCGCATGGTCGACGAACACCGCAACCCCGTCGTCGGAGCCGTCGTCCGGTGGGCCTTCTCCCTGGAGAATTACCATGGAGGGCCGATGCCGCCCCTGGTGTCGATCACGGACCCGGAGGGCTACTCGCGCATCTACTGGACCCTCGGGGACGCCGCCGGGACGCAGACAGCCATGGCCCGGCGCTGGGGCGGGGACGATGTGAAGGAATGGAACGCGAACGCGAAGGCCGGAAAGGTGCGAAGGGTGGCCGTCACCCCCTCGGCTTCGCAGATCGAAGTTGGAAGCGAGATCGCCCTGAAAGGCGAGCCGAAGGACCGGTTTGGAAACCTGGTAGAGGGCGCATCCGTCTTCTGGGACAGCTCCAGGGAGGACGTGGCCCCGGTGGACCAGCGCGGTCGAGTCCATGGCGCCGGCCCGGGGGAGGCAACCATATCGGCGTTCGCGGGGGATGCGGTAGGCGCAGCCACGGTTTCGGTGCTTTCGGGGACCCTGGAGCGGGTCGTGTTGACACCTCGAGACGTCACCCTCGACGCCGGGGGGACCCAGCAGTTCTCTGCTTCCGGAATCATGGATGACGGGAGCCTCGTGCCCATCGACGCGGTGTTTTCTGCGACTGGAGGAGCGATCGATGCCGGGGGCCTGTATACGGCCGGACCCGCAGCAGGGGCTTTCCTGGCCGTAGCCCTCCACGAGGCTTCGGGCCACGCCGACACCGCTTCCGTGACCATTCATGCAGACGCTCCCGCCCTGGCCGCCCCGCCTGGGCTGACCCTGGAGCTGGGCAGCGTCATCCCCTCCTCCGGGGCGATCGAGATCCTCGCGTTCTGGGGCGCGGTGGATGGAGCGGATCAATACGGATGGCGGTTCCAGGCGCAGGACGACCTGGTGTCGCCTCACTCCGGCGAGAGTGCCGAGGTCACCGTCACGGTGATGGCCGCACAGGCGGATGCCGACTACCTCGCCACCGTCTGCGTGTGGGCGAAGTCCGGCGCACTCTCCGGCCCGGAGTCCTGCGGCGAGATCCCTGTCCCGGCCCTCGAGGCCGGTCCTCCCGTGCTCAGTCGAATCGTGATCTCTCCAGAGCAGGTTTCCCTGAACAGCGGTGAGGTCGCACACTTCACCACCCATGGGGAGCTGACCGACGGTAGCACCGCGTCCGTTACGGTCACCTTCACCGCTACGGGGGGATCCATCACCGAGTTCGGGCTCTACACGGCGGGGGCCGCGTCCGGCACGTTCGAAGTCGTGGCCACCGAGCCCGCCTCCGGCCTCTCCGACACGGCCCAGGTACACATCACGGCCCTGCCCAGCTGGGCCGACGTCGTGATCACTCCGACCAGCGCCGTTCTGACACCCGGCTCGTCGGCACAGTTCACCGCTTCCGGCCGCGCCGCGGATGGAAGCATGCTGCCGGTGGCCGCCACGTTCGCGGCCACGGGGGGAACCATCACCGCCGGCGGGCTCTACACGGCGGGCTCCCTGCCCGGCTCCTACCGGGTGATCGCCACGGAGGCGACCACCGGTGACGCGGACACGGCTCAGATAACGATCCAGATCCCCCCCCCGCCGGGAGACCGCGTGATTGCGGCGAACGACTGGGAGGGGATCTCGACGGAAGACCTACCGGGGCTGCGCATCTTCTGGAACAATCGCAACGGCGTGCAGACGTTCGAGCTGCCTGTCGAGTACGGGAACGTCGCCATCGTTGACGACCCCGAGGGACACTTCGGCCAGGTGGTGAGGATTCGTCAGAACCCCGACGAACTGGGCATCTTCAGGACCCCCCAGGGGACGGTAGTGCTGGACCGGCCCTACAAGCACGTCTGGTACCGGCTGCACATGCGCATGGAGCCGGGCTGGCGCAGCAATCACAGCGACCCTAACGCGGGCAGTTACAAGTACATGTTCCTGCGGGGCCATCTTCGCATCCAGGGCGACGACGGGACCGGCCAGACGTACGGGGTCCCGACCCATTTCGGCTACGGCCCTGGTAACCGGACGGACGGTTCGGAAGGGTCCTGGAACCTCGGTTCTCGCACTACAGAGTGGGATGATGGCCAGTGGCAGGAGCTGGTCCTTTATGCCGACCTGACCCAGGTACCGGCTCGCTTCGGTGCGTGGCGCAGGACGGTCGTGAAGGATGGGGTCTACGCCCCAGGTCCTTGGAAGCACCTCGTCTTCGAGTTCGACCGCGCATACGACGGCGAGGGTGTCCAGGAGGTGTGGATGGGGGCCAACTTCAACGACGCCCTGGACTTCCAGCAGTGGCTGTACTGGGGTCCGTGGGAGGTAGTCGACGGAGACGCAGACCCGGACCCCTTCGGGCTGGCCCATTACCTCGATCTGGTCAGGTGACGGAGGGAGACGCCAACGATCGAGGTCCCGTTCCTCGAGATCCGGAGCGAGCCCGAGGGCCAGGCATGGCCGCGCTGAGCAGTCCGCCGTCTCTCGACCGGGGAGGGGCGCGCCGGGCGGCGCCTCCCCGCAGTCGCCCGATCGAATTCCCTACTGCATTCTGAACTGCCTTGACATCCCGCCACCTCGCGGGAGATTCGATTAAGTTACGATTGTCCACTCCTGCGGAACCCATACGCCTCTATGCCATCGTTCGATTCCTCAGGTCGGGGGCTTCCCCTTCCTCGGCGTTACCTTGGACCTCCTCGGTCCGTTGGGGCCAGTCGTGCTCTCAGGACCGGGCTCATCCTGGCCGTCATCCCCATCGGATCCTGTGGCGGAGACTCGACGACGGGTATCCCCGACCTCCCGGCTCGGATGCTCCTGCAACCTTCACAGGTGACGCTGCATCCGGCCGAGGCTCAGCAGTTCGAGGCCCGAGCCGAGTCCCGGGGCATCCAGTTGAACATCCAGGTGCAATACTCGGCCACCGGGGGATCCGTGACACCCGCAGGCCTCTACACAGCCGGCACCGAGCCCGGATCGTTCCGATTGATCGCGAGCGACCCGGCCCGAGGGCTGGCCGACACGGCTCGCATCACGATACTTCCACCACCGACGCTGCAACGAATCTCGATCCGCCCGGATGCGGTGGAGCTTGGACCTCTGGAGTCCCAGCACTTCGAGGTCGTGGGGATCATGACCAATGGCGACACCGTGGCGGTCGACGTGGAATTCGCGACGCTCTCGCGTACGGTGTCGCCGACCGGGCTCTACACCAGTCCGAGGACCGTCAGCTTCACATCCGAGACGGACCAAGTGATCGCCACCGAGCTCGAGACGGGCCTTGCTGACACGGCTCGCGTCGTCGTTCACTCGGGGTACTCCGTCCTGGTTGGAGAAGACTGGTCGGACCTGGCAACGCCGCAGGACCTGACCGACAAGGAGTGGTTCTTCCAGTACGCGGCAGGGACCGACCCCGTGGAATGCGGCGACGCCGTCCCGGCTGAGGACGGGACGTTCGGGACCGTGGTACGCATCCGGCTGAACCCCGACGACGGACCCGGATGTCAGCGGACCGTCTTCGCGTGGAAGCGACTCGAGGCCCGGGAGGCTTCCAACCGCAGTGCAGTCTGGTTCCGCTTCAAGATCCGCTTCGACCCCGGGTGGACGACCTACCACAGTGACACCACCAACGCCGCCAGCTACAAGCTTTCGCACATCTCGCTGGAAGGTGGTCCGCAGCTGCGGATCCAGTACGATTGGGACGCCCTGCACTGCCCGACCCCCTGGGGAGAACCCGATGCCTTCGAGACCTCGGTGGGGGACTGGTGGAACCTGGGCTTCCGGAGCGGGGAGTGGAGTGACGGGGAGTGGTACGAATTCGTTCAGTACGTCGACGTTCGCGAGGATCCGGTCGTCCGGGCTGGATGGTGGAAGCGTCGACTGACGCTGAACGGCCGCTTGGACCCGGGCCCATGGGAGCATCTGACCCAGCGTTTCGACAACGCCCCGGACGTTCGCCTGGTTGACGGCATGGGGATCGGGCAGAACTTCAACCGCGCCCTGGACGCACCCCAGTTCCACTTCATCGGACCCGTCGAGGCAGTGGACGGAATCGCCCACCCCGATCCGTACGGTCTCGCGGGCGATCTGCTCAAGTAGGCGCGGGCCAGGAGCTCGGAAGCCCTCAGTCGGGGCGCCGAACCGCACCAGCATGATGGGCGACGACCTCCTGCAGGGCCCCAACGAGCACCGCGACGTCCCGCTCCCAGTGGTACCTCTCGAGCACGGCCCGCCGGCCGGCCTGGCCCTTCTCCTCCCGTTTCTTCGGATCCAGGAGCTCCGCGACACAGCGCGCCAGATCACGGGCGTCACCGGATCTGAACACTGCTCCGGCACCCGAATCCCGCACGACCCGTGCACACGGCTCGGCGTCGGACGTGACGACGCCGAGACCCGCAGCCATGTAGTCGAACAGCTTGTTGGGGATCGTGGTGTTCCAGGATTCGTTGGCATGGTGGGGGATCAGGCCGATGTCACTGCGCGCCACGATTTCGAGGGCTTCCTCGTTCGGCACGTAGCCCAGGAACTGGACCTCGTCGTCACTCAATCCCAGAGCTCGCGCATGGGCTTCGAAGTGCTCCAGGTCCCTCCCTCCGCCGATGAGGGTCGCATGGACCGAAGCACCCTCCGCGCGCAGGAGGTTCAGCGCCTCCAGCACCTCCCCGACTCCTCGAGGGATCTCCATGAGGCCCAGGTAGACCAAGCGCACCGGCTCCCCTTGGCCCCCGGGCGCCCGTTCCTCATCCAAGACCACCCGATCTGAGGTCTCCTGCATGGCCCGAGACCGTGGCGGAGTGTTCGAGACCACGGAGATCCGGTGCGACGGCAGGCCCAGCCCCTCCAGGCGCTGACCCGACTCCTCCACCACCACGATCACGTGGTCCAACCGAGCCAAACAGTACCGCTCGACGAAGGCAACCAACGAGGGGTTTCGGACCAGCAGATCCACCGCCTTCCGTCGACCTGCCGTCCAGATGTCCCGCATCATGGCGGGGTAGTTCTCGGCCATGTCCAGAACCACGGGTTTCCCGAACCGTCGGGCGACCCAGATGGCGGTGGGACACAGGGGGAGGTCGCGGACCACCACGATGTCCGGGTCCGCCCCCCGCACCGCCCGCGATATGAGGCTGCGCCATCGGGGGTTCATGAACGCCGGGAAGCTCAGGATTCCGTCGAGCTGTTTGCCCAACCACCGCAGGGGCGCCATGCGGTGGACCAGGGCTTCCGGCAAGCGCTCATGATCCGCTTGCCACTTCCGGTTGCGGGCGGTGAGGTGTACGTCGTGCCCGCCGCGCGTCAGCGCCGCACAGATCTTGTGGGTGCGGACATCCCATGGATACTCGTAGTCCCACACGTACAGGATTCTCATCGATCGCTCCTCCCCCGCCCTCCCCCGGCCAGGCGAGCCCATCGGTCGTGCCACGCCTGGAACATGATGACGGCCCAGAGAGCCAGCCCGTCCTGATTCCGGCCGCTCTGGAACGCAATCCACATCCGCCTCACAGGCTGAGGATCCAGGATCCCCTCCTGCCGCAGCCGGTCTGGTGCGAGCAGATCTTCGGCCCACCCCCGGAGCTCCCCCCTCAGCCACGCAGAAATCGGAACGGAGAACCCCATCTTCGGGCGCTCCACCAGCTGCGGCGGGACGTGCCGGTAGAGGACCTGGCGAAGGATCCACTTCCCGGTCCGCTTCCTCATCTTCATGGTTCGGGGGATCCGCCAGGACAGTTCCACCACCCGGTGATCCAGGACGGGCACTCGAACCTCAAGGCTCACCGCCATGCTGGCCCGGTCCACCTTGGCGAGAAGATCGTCCGGGAGGTACTCCTGTTGGTCACTCAACATCATGCGGTCCAGCGGCCCCAGATTCCCCGGATCCGCGAAGACGCGTTCGATCGCCCCCTCCGGCTCCACGCCCCCCGGCACCAGCGAGGCCGGATCCTGTCATGACGAGAGAAGCGATCGGTACATGTCGGCCATCCCGTCCGCGGGGAGTAGGTTGCTCATCTTGTAGAGCTTCTCTCCCGGGAGCCGCTGCCTGAAGCCGGGCGGAAGAACGGGGCTGAGTGTCGAGTGCACGCGGTCCCAGCCGCCGGGGGATAGCCTCCGGATCCCGGCCGCAGCTGCTCTCCGGGCCGAGACCGGAACGCGGAGCAAGCGCTGGAAGAGGGGCACTCCGTACCCGTAGCGGTTGTAGCCCGCGAAGACCTCGTCTCCACCGTCTCCGGAAAGGGCCACGGTGACCTCCCGACGGGCCACCTCACTGACCAAATACGTGGGAATCTGTGACGGGTCGGCGAAGGGCTCGTCGAAGATGTCCACCATTCTCGGGATAAGGCCGAGGACCTTCTCCGGCGTCAGCATGACCTCGGTGTGGTCGGTCCCCAGGTGACGAGCCACAGCGGCCGCGTGGGGGGCTTCATCGTACCCGGCTTCTTCAAAGCCGATAGTGAAGGTCCTCACGGGCCGGTCGGAGGCCATCTGCATCAGAGCCACCACGGCGGAAGAGTCGATCCCCCCAGAGAGAAAAGCGCCCACCGGAACGTCGGCCACCATCCGCCGCCGAGTGGCGTCCAGCAGGAGGGCTTCCAACTCGTCGATGGCCGATCCTTCGCCCCCCTCCCAGCGTTGCTCCAACCCCTGGCGAGCCGTCACCTCTACGGACCAGAACGGTTGCGACTCGGGAAGCTCAGCCCCAGCGTCATGCACCTCCATCAGATGGCCGGGCAGCAGCTTCCTCACGCGAGCGAAGGCCGTACGAGGACCGGGGACGTAGAGGTACCGGAAGTAGCTCACCAGGGCGTCCCGATCCAGAGTCCGATCGACTCCCGGCCAGGCAAGAATCGCCTTCATCTCCGAGGCGAACAGGATCGTCCCCGGCCCCCGGTACACCAGGAGCGGCTTGATGCCGAGTCGGTCCCGAATGAGGTGGAGTCTGCGCTCCCGGCCATCCCACACCGCCACGGCAAACATGCCGATGAGCCGGTTCAGGGAGGCCCGGATTCCCCATTCCTCGAAGGCCGCAAGGAGGACCTCCGTGTCCGAGTGCCCTCGGAACCGGTGGCCCGCCTTCGAGAGCTCATGCCGAAGATCCTGGAAGTTGTAGATCTCGCCGTTGAAGACCGTCGTGTAGCGTCCCGATTCCGACCGCATGGGCTGGTGCCCGTGCTCCGAGAGGTCGATAATCGACAGTCGGCGAAAGCCGAGCGCAAAATCTCCCTCCGAGGCGACCCAGGAACCCACGTCGTCCGGCCCTCTATGGGTCAGCTGGGAGGACATCCTCTCCACCCCATCCGTCAGCGCGGCGGTGGAGACGGTGTCAGGATCTACGAACGCTCCTGCAAACCCGCACATCGGCGCCTTTCTGCGCGGCGTGGATTCGTATCGCCCCGCCCCCTCTGGGGCAGAGGTTCCCGGCTTCTACCTTCCAGGGGTCCGGAGACCCGCCATCATAGTGGGCGGGAGCGCAAGTCGCATACCACATCGGATCCCCTCAGAGCGCGGAAGGACGGCGGCCAGCCACCGCATGCACGTGACCTCGTATCGCTTCCATGTCCCTCGCCGTCAGGCGACTGTGCGTCGGTAGCGTGCATAGGCTCGTGGCGAGGGCTCGGGCCCCCACCCACTCCCGCGGGGATCCCACGACCCTCTCCTTGAACCCCGCGAGCGCCCCGAGAACCTCGGGGTACCCCGGCATGATTCCGAGACGTCGGCTTGCGGCATTCACGAGCCCCCGGCGGACACGCGGAGACGCGAGAAAGGGAAGGCGAAGGTACCCCGCCTGAGCCCCGGGGGGTGGGCCAATGGCCGTCACTCCGCAGTCCGGATCATCCACCGCTCCGAGCAGACGGTGAGCGTTTCTTCTCCGGGCCTCGCCCTCGTCCCGGGACCGGCTCCACACGTCCTTGAGGACGGCAGCGGAGACGGCAGAAAGGCCAGCGGGCGGACGGGACTCTCGATAGCGTGTTTCACCGAGTCCCAGAAGCGGAAGAGAGGCCGGGATCCCGTAGAGACCCGGCCGGCCGAAGGCCCACAGTGCCGCGAGGAGGAGGAGCTCTTTGGCGCCTCTGGGTCCGGAGTCCAGGGGGGGGAGGGCATCGAGCGCCGCCTTCGCATGATCGGCGTTGGCGAGGAGCGCGCCCCCGCGCCCTCCCGTGATCCCTTTTCCCCGTCCGAAGCTCAGTATCGCCAGGGCTCCCAGGGACCCGAGGGGGGCTCCCCGGTGAGACGCACCGAATCCCTGCGCGGCGTCTTCGATGATGGGAACGTCGTCCGTCCGGGCGACTTCCTCTATTTCCTCGAAGGGCACCGGGATGCCGAAAAGGTGGACGATTACGATTGCGCACACCCCCTCGCGCGTGATCCGCCGCAACGAGTCCACATCCGGCCGGAGAGTGCTCGGATCCAGGTCGTAGAGCCGAACCTTCACATCCGCTCCATCCGCTGCGGTCGCCAGATCGTAGCAGCTGTACGCGGGCATGGCGACGGGAAGATCCGGCCTCCCCCGGGACACGGCGGAGAGGGCCAGTGACAGGGCCGAGGTGCCACTGTCGGCCAGGACGACCCCGCGCGAGCCGAACTCACTGAGAAGGAACTCGCCCCATCCGGCTCTGCCCGGGGTCCTCCAGCGTACCAGCTCGCCGAATCCCTTCCCCAGGCCTCCCAACGTGACGGGCGAGTATGCGGGGAGCTGCCACCATGATCTCATGGGTAAGGGCTCACCTCTGGGGCGCCTTTGCCCGGCTCACCGTCCTCCCGCAGAGCCCGAAGGCCAAGCAGGACCGACCCGTGCCTCATGGAATCAGACGTGAGATCCGCGGCCCCAGCGCCCGCGTCATCGGCAGCGGGATGTGGGACCAGATCTTGACAGCGGTGGCGTAGAGCCGTCCCTGCGGAGACGGAGTCGCCGACAAGCCCCCTTTCGGGCTCTGCTGATACCACCAGAGCT
Source organism: Gemmatimonadota bacterium (assembly GCA_039586555.1). Lineage (GTDB taxonomy): Bacteria > Gemmatimonadota > Gemmatimonadetes > Longimicrobiales > Gaopeijiaceae > JBDHKE01. The sequence continues at coordinate 36,414 of JBDHKE010000005.1, forward strand.
TCACGTCTCGGGAGCCCCACTGACGCTTGAAGCGGTGCGTTCCGCTCCCGGGCGTGCACCGTCCGAAGTTGAAGAGGGTCAGACCCTCCTCCGCCGCGCGTTCCATGAACGACCAGTAGAGGAGCATGTTGGGCGCGATGCGGCTGAAGGCTCGAAGAGACGATGCCCACGTCATCTCGAACTCGTCTCCCCAGCGAAACCCGCATCCACAGGCGACGGGCTTATCCTGGAGATAGGCGGACCCGAACCAGACGTCCTCGCCAAACCGGTCCAGCAGCGACCGGAACAGCCCCTTGGACTGGACGGGGGTGCCTAGATCCCTCATGTGGTGGGAGAAGACCTGGTAGAAGGGCTCAACCTGTTCCGGGCCGAAGCGGACCGTCGCCCCTTCCTTTCGGGAGCGTCGCACCTGGCTCCGCACCTTCGCCTTGAGCGCCGCCCACAGGGTTTCGGGATCGCCCAGGGGGAGGTCCAGCACCACCGTGATCTTCCGGTGAGAAGCCGGAAGCGTGACACTCGGAAGTGGCTCCCGGCTCCGCAGCTCCAGAAGGCCGACCCCCGAATCGGACGCGAGAGTCGTGGCAGAATCCACCAGCTCGGCCACGGCCTGTGGACTCCCCAGGGGCCCTCCGTAGTTGACGAACGGCAGGGATACCAGGTAATCGCCGAAGAGACGACTCCGCACTCGAACCAGGGGAAGGATCCCGGCGAGCTGCCCCCGATCATCCCGAGCGGCAAGGTAGTGGGAGCGATGCCGGAGGGTCTCTTCCATGACCCCTCTCCAGCCGTGCAGGTGGAAGTGCGTCCACCCCGCCTGACTCCGGACGAACCCGTCCCACTCGCCCGCGGTCCCCGTGAACGTCTCGACTTCGTAGCCCATCACGGCAAGGAGACGAGGGGCAGGTCGCTTCGCATCTCGCTGTCCGGCCGGCCCAATCCCAGCCCCTCGGCGATTGACGTGAAAGCGTACCGATCGAGCAGCCGTTCCACCTTCGGCAGCGTCCGATCGAGACCGCCGTAGTGCCGCCGCTCGGTGAACCAGTCCACCCCGAGCCGGGGCTGCTCCGGATCCAGCTCCCAGGGGTGGATGTAGAAGCAGGCCCGGCGTCCTTCCCTGGAGTATCGCCGGAACGTTCGATCGGCGATCACGAACGGAAAGGTGCGAAAATACGCTCCCCCTGCAGCCGGCACGGGGACGCCCGCAAAAGTCGCGATGGAGATCGGCACCTCCAGGAGCCTTCCCGACTCCCGCTGGATCATGAAGGGATCCGGGGGAGTGGAGGGATAGCCGTACCCCTTCCGGGCGATGGGGAACAGGCTGGAATCGTAGGAATACCCCTCCTCCAGGAGTACATCGAACGCCCATTCGGTACCCGGGATCACCGAGAAGTTCGGCGCTCGGAATCCAAAGACCGGAGACCCCGTGGCCCCCTCCAGGGTGGCCTTGGAGGACCGCACCTCCTCCCGGAATCGATCCGGGGGGTGCTCGTTGACACGCAGGTGCCCCCAACCGTGAGAAGCGACCTCGTGCCCCTCACCGGCGATCCGTCGAATCATCTGCGGGTTTCGCTCGGCGATCCAGCCGAGGGTGAAGAACGAGGCGTGGCAGTCCCGCTCCGCCAGAACCTCGAGAAGGGTGTCGACACCCCTCTCGACCCGGCTCTCGAACGCGGACCAGGACTCCCGATCCACATAAGGAGCGAACGCGCCCACCTGGAAATACTCCTCCACGTCCACCGTGAAGAAGTGGGCCAGCGTCTCGGAGCGGGACAAGGGAGACATTTGGGTGCCAGATTGTGCAATCGTCGTGCCGGTCGCGGGCCGGCCCTCGGCGGCGCGGATCCTGCAGCGGTCGCCAGACCGCCGATCGCCTCGTGGGAATCTCGCCCTCCGACCGGAGCCGGTCCACCGGGCCTGGACCGACCGCCTTGCGGGGGAGGGAGTTCGACCCACCCGATGGGCAGTCCACCATCGCCCAGCGGAGCGGCTTGCGCCGAGGCGGGAATCGTCCGATCTGCTCATGAGGAGTCCGTTTCCATGACACAGGATCCGTATCCGTGAGAGTCGTTCACGCGCTGGCCCCAGCACCCTTCGGTGGTCTGGAATCGGTCGTGCGGGCTCTTGCTACCGCCCAGGCACGAGCGGGTCACCAGGTCACCGTCTGCCTGGCCCTCGGCCGGGAGGAGAGGGAGAACCCCCTCGCCTCCGCCCTGCGGGGGGTGGATGTCGAGGTTCGCGAGATCCGCACGGGAGCTGTCGGCTACATTCGTGAAGCGCGTACGGTGATCGCTCGCTGTGAAGGATCGGGGCCCGGCGTCCTTCACACCCACGGCTTTCGGGCGGACGTGACCGATGGCGGTCCGGCGGCCTTGCTGGGGTATCCCACCGTTTCCACGGTCCATGGCTTCACCGGTGGCGGCTGGAAGACGCGGGCATACGAACGCCTCCAGCTGCGCGTCCTGAGATGGTTCGGGGGGGTGGCGGCGGTCTCCCGCCCCATCGAGGAGACCCTGGTGGGTGCCGGGGTGTCTCCGGAGCGGGTCGCCCTGATCCCCAATGTGTGGACCCGGGAGCTCCCGGCGTTCTCTCGCGAGAAGGCTCGGACTCGACTCGGGATCGAGGAAGGAGAGTGGGCCGTGGGGTGGGTCGGCCGGCTCAGCCCGGAGAAAGGCGCGGATGTTCTCATCGCGGCTCTCGCGCATCTTGACGATCCGGAGGTCATCGCCGTGGTCGTCGGAGATGGGCCGGATCGCACTGACCTGAAGTCGCGAGCCGCGGCCGCCGGGGTGGGAGAGCGCATTCGCTGGGCCGGAGTGATCCCCCACGCGAGCCGCCTGTTTCCCGCCTTCGACACCTTCGCCCTCACCTCCCGGACAGAGGGAACACCGATGGTCCTGTTCGAGGCCATGAGCTGCGAGATCCCCGTGGTGGCCACAGCGGTCGGGGGCGTTCCGGACGTCGTCGGCCCGGGAGAAGCGCTGTTGATCCCGGCGGATGATCCCGTTGCCCTGGCGGGGGCCCTCGGCGGCATACGGGGCGATCCGGGCTCGGCCCGCGACCGGAGCGCGGCGGCGCGGGCCAGGCTGGATCAGCACCACGCGATCCAACCCTGGCTCTCCCGCTACGAAGACCTGTATCGAGCCACCCTCGCGCGATCGAAGAGGAGCGGGTCCAGATGAACACTCTGCTGGTGTGGCTTCTCGGATCGTCCATCCTGCTGGTTCTGTACACCTACCTGGGATATCCTCTGGTCCTTCGGGTTCTCGCGGCCCGGCGAGCCGAGCCCGGTGCGCCCCCGGACCCCGACGAGTGGCCCCGTGTGAGCATCGCGGTTCCGGCCCACAACGAAGCCGATCAGATCCAGGAGACCATCGAGTGCCTTCTGGCCCTGGACTACCCCCGGGACCGACGCCAAATCCTCATCGTGTCCGACGCCTCGACGGACGGCACGGACGAGATCGTCGCCCGCTTCGCCGACCGAGGGGTGGAGCTGCTCCGGATGCCGACCCGTGTGGGCAAGACGGGCGTCGAGAACCAGTCGGCCGAGCATCTCACCGGGGAGATCGTCGTCAACAGCGACGCCTCCGTGCGACTCCATCCGCTGGCCATCCGACACCTGGTCCGGGCCTTCTCGGATCCCGGTGTGGGCGTCGCCTCGGGACGCGACGTGAGCATCACAGGAGCCGGCGAGCCAGCGGAAGACCCGAACGTGGGAGAATCGGGCTACGTTGGGTATGAAATGCGCGTCCGCAGGCTGGAGAGCCGCGTGCGCGGGATCGTCGGCGCATCGGGCTCGATCTACGCGATCCGGGCCCATCTGCACCGGTCGCCGCTGCCCGACGACCTCAGCCGTGACTTCTCCGCAGCCCTCCTCGCCGAGGAAGCAGGTCTTCGGACCGTCTCCGTGGATGAGGCCCTGGCCTATGTGCCCCGTGCTCCATCACTGCGCCGGGAGTACAGACGGAAGGTGAGGACCATGACACGGGGGATGCAGACTCTCCTTCACAGAAGGTATTTGCTGAATCCGGCCCGCCACGGGATCTTCTCCTGGATGCTGTTCAGCCACAAGGTCTGCAGGTGGCTGGTGCCGTGGGTTATGCTGGTCGGCCTCGTCGCCCTTGCCGGCCTCGCCCTGAGCCACGCATGGGCGGCGCGGCTCCTGGCCCTTGCCCTTCTCGGTGTGGGACTCGGGACAATGGGAATCATGTGGCCAGACGAGGAGCAGGTTCCTCGGGCGCTGGTCTGGCCCGCATACGCACTGGCCGGAAACGTGGCCGGGCTTCACGCGGCGCTCCGGGTCCTGAGGGGGGATGCCGACCCGACGTGGGAACCCACTCGGCGGGAGCGATAAGGGTCCGGGCCACGCGGCCCCATCGGAGACGCGTCATGAAGCTACTCGTCACCGGCGGCTGCGGCTTCATAGGGTCCAACTTCGTCCGCTTCCTGCTGAGGGAGCGCCCTCGTTGGAGAATCCGCGTTCTGGATCTCCTCACCTACTCGGGAAATCTGGAGAATCTGGCCGATCTCGTTGAGCAGGGCCGATTCGACTTCGTCCGGGGTGACATCTCCAACCCTCCCACCGCCCTTACCGCGGCCGAGGGCGTCGATGCGATCATCAACTTCGCCGCAGAAAGCCACGTCGACCGCTCCATTCTGGACGCTGCCCCCTTCATCCGCACCAACATCCTGGGCACACAGGTGTTGTTGGACGCGGCCCGCGAGCTCGGAGTTCGCCGATTCGTGCAGATCTCCACCGACGAGGTGTACGGCTCCATCGATCCGGGGGAGAGATTCACCGAATCCACGCCCCTGGCGCCGAACAGTCCCTACAGCGCTTCCAAGGCCGCCGCGGATCTTCTCGTACGGGCGTACGTGAGGACCCACGGGCTTCCGGCCTTGGTCCTCCGGTGCTCCAATGCGTACGGGCCCTACCAGTTCATCGAGAAGCTCAACCCCCTCATGATCGTTCACGCGTTCGAGGGGAAGCCGCTGCCGATCTACGGTGACGGACTGCAGGTTCGAGACTGGCTCCACGTCGAGGACGTGTGCGTCGCCGTGCTCGACGTCCTGGAGCGAGGGCGGGCCGGCGAGGTCTACAACGTGGGGGGAGGAAACGAGCTGCCCAATCTCGAGGTGGTCCGAAGGCTCCTGAGGCTAACCGGGGCTCCGGAATCGCTGATCCGGTTCGTCCCGGACCGACCGGGCCACGACCGGCGGTACGCCATGGATCATTCGAAGATCACTGCCGAGTTGGGCTGGAGGCCGGAGCGGGACCTGCACGAAGGCCTTCGTGAGACCGTGGAGTGGTATCGAGAGAACCCTGGCTGGGTGGAGTCGCTCCGTACCGGACGATACGCCGAGTACTACGAGAAGCAGTACACGGCTCGTCTCACGGCTGCCTCCGACGACTTGTTAGAGTGACCCCCGCCGAAGGAAGATCACCGGAAGAGTACGCAGCATGATGCGCAGGTCTTTCCAGATGGAGCGCTTCTCGATGTACTCGAGGTCAAGGTCCACCTTCCGGCGAACGTCGTCGACGGACTGATCATAGGGGTGGTTGACCTGGGCCCATCCGGTGATACCGGGCAACACTTTCTGGCGGCTTCCATACCGGTGGATTCGGTGTCGCATGTCCCAGAAGATCTCGGGTTGTTCGGGTCTGGGCCCCACGATGTTCATGTCCCCCTTCAGGACATTCACGAGTTGGGGGAGTTCGTCGAGCCTCAACTTCCTCAGCACGCGTCCCAAGCGCGTGATTCGAGGATCGTCAGGGCTGGCCCATACCTGCCCGGCCCGATGGGAATCCGCGCGCATCGTGCGGAACTTGTAGATTGTGAAGAGCCGGCCGCCGAAGTCCACTCTTCGGCGCCTCCGTCCCGGCCGAGCCTCTAACCCTCTCCTGTCCAAGCCCACCCGTACCTGGCGATACAGCACAGGACCTCTGGACGTGAGCTTCACCAGAAGCGCGATGACCAGCATCAACGGCGCCGTCAGGAAGAGCCCGAGGAGGGCCACGACCACGTTCAGGACGCGGACGGCGTGCGGATGCCGGGCCAGGGTTCCCCCCAGGCCTACACCTGCCGACGACTCTCGCCTCTCCCTTTCCGAGGGAGGGCGGTCCTCAGTGCGCAGATGCTGCTCCGGCGCGGGGTCGCCGGTTGAATGACGGTCGATCTGATTGCGCATGTGTTCGGGCAGGCTGCAACTCCGAGGTAATCGTAGTCCGGTCACGCGGCTGGTTCCTGCAAGCGTCGTTCACAGCCTGGCACCACGAGTCGTATGAATGGGAACGATCGACTGGACGCACACTTAGGTCGGGTGACGCGAATGGAGGCCAACGCCGATGGCGTGGCGGCGACACCACGTTTGTTGCGTGGCTCCCACACCTGAGCTGGCGAGCTCCGCGAGGGGGCCTTCTAGCTGGACAACTCAGAGGCGGCTGGCGAGCGGAAGCTCGAGCTCGAAGAAAAAGCGGGTTCCCCAGTTCCGTCGGGACTCCACCTCAAGTCGGGAGCCCATGGCTTCCACCAGGCGGCGGGCAATGGAAAGACCCAACCCGGTCCCGGAGAAGAGGTACCCATCGCGGTGGCTGGCCCGCCGAAAGGGCTCGTACAGGTTCTCCACCTCCGAGGGATCCATTCCCCGCCCCGTGTCCCGAACCGAGAAAAGCACCAGCGAACGCCGGACGTCCCGGCCTTCGACTTCGACGAAGCCCTGATCCGTGAACTTCAGCGCATTGGTCGTGAGATTGAGGAGTACGCGAGAGAGGGGGGTCGGATGTCCGAGATAGTGGTCCTGGTCCGGTGCGACCATGCGGAGGACGATCCCCTTCTCCTCAGCCATCGGCTGGACCATCTCCCGAACCGAATCGAAGACTTCACTGACAGAAAATGGCGCTGGAGACTCCTCCGGTAGGCGCGTTCCCCCCTTGGCAAGCTCCATCACGTCTCCCGCTATGGAGATCAGGCCGAGGGCAGCACTGTAGATCAGGCCCAACTGACGGCGCTGGACCTCGTTGACCTCACCGCTGTGTCCTCCACGGAGGGCTTCGGACAGGAAGAGGATGGAGGTGAGAGGAGAGCGGATGTCATGGGCGACCTCGATGATGAGGTCCAGCCCGCTCGGTTGTGCGAGCCGGGCGGCGACATCCGATTCCCGATCCGGGAGAATGAGCGATCGCAGTCGATGCATCGCGGCCAGGGCGTCGAGAGTCTCTGGAGCGGTCACCGGGGTCGAGCCCTCGGACCACAGCTCCAGGATCTCGGCCTGGACCAGCTCCGCCAGATCGGAGAGAAGCACAGCCCGGCTTCCCTCAATCGGGGCGTCCTCCCCCCCGATTCCCGAGACGCCTGACTCCTGGGTGAGGGCCGCGAGCTGGTTCAGCTCGCTCAGAAGCCGAATCCGCTCCTCACCATCCACTTCGCTCCGCGACACCCTGCGGGCGACTCGCTGAATGGCCCCCCTGAGGATGGGGGACGACACCTCCGCCAGTCGGTCGAGCCCCGGGGGATCCTCCGACGGACTCTCTCGGAACTCGCTTGGCGACGCCTCCTCCGTCGGTGGGGGCGTCGGACCGCCACCTGGGCTCTCGCCGGCGCCTGGGGGGGCCGGCGGGCCCGATCCCCAGTTCTTCAGCCAGACCCTCTGAGGCTGGCCGGACTTGGCGGGCATCCTCTCCGCTCCTCAGTCCCTTTGCCCCGGGTCATGCAGGATGAGGTCGCGATCGATCCCGTGCTTCTGCATCAGACGGTAGAGAGTAGTCCGGTCCACACCCGCGATGCGCGCGGCGTCTGAGATGTTCCCTTTGGCCTGCCGCACGACCCGAGCGAGATAGGTCTTCTCGAACTCCGCGAGGACATTCTCCCGGGCAACGTGGTATTCGCCCTCCATGGCGAAGCGAGCTAGTGAGAAGTCGCCCCCGTCCGAACCCGGTCCCCCCTCGATGAAGGGAATGTCCTCGGGCTCGATCCCCACGCCGGGTTGGAGAAGCACCACTGCGTGCTCCATGACGTTGCGGAGTTCCCGGACGTTTCCCCGCCACGGGTGATTCAGCAGAGCCTCAAGAGCCGATTCCGAGAATCCGGGCTTGGGGTCGCCTTTGGCTCGGTACAGCTTCCAGAAGTGATCCAGGAAATAGTCGGCCAGCACCGGAATGTCTTCAGGGCGATCTCGCAGGGGCGGGATGTGAATCGGCACTACCCTCAGCCGGTAGTACAGATCCTGCCGTAGCTGACCCGACCTCACCGTATCCGCAGGGTCCCGGTTCGTGCCCGCGATGAAGCGAACGTTCACGACCGCGTCCGTCATGGTACTCCCCAACCGCCGAACGACACCGTCCTGGATCACTCTCAGCAGCTTGGCCTGGATCGACTGGGGCATCTCCGTGAGCTCGTCCAGGAACAGGGTTCCCCCGTTCGCGACCTCGAGCAGGCCCTTCTTCTCCCGAACCGCTCCGGTGAACGCGCCTTCCACGTGCCCGAACATCTCGGATTCCAGCAGAGTCTCCGGAAGAGCCGCGCAGTTGAGCGGAACGAGCTCCCGGCTGCTCCGCCGGCTGTGATAGTGGATGAACTGGGCAATGACCTCCTTTCCCGAACCGCTTTCACCGGTCAGGAAGACGGAGGCGTCCGTGGGCGCCACCTTGCGCGCCAGGTCGATCATCTTGCGGAACGCGGGTGATACCCCCAGGAGCGTGACCATCTCGCTGTGGCCGTGCTGGTCCTTGATCTCCTGGTCCGTTGCCGCGCTCTCCCTCGCCACCATCACCGCGTGAGCCGCTCTGCCGATCAGGATCTGGAGGTGCGTTGCGGAGAACGGCTTGGGGAGGTAGTCCCACGCTCCCGCCCGGAGGGCCTCGATACTGGACTCGATGCTCGGGTTTCCGGTCATCACGATGGCGACAGTCTCCGGACTCGCCTGGAGCGCCGTCTTCAGAAGCTCCATGCCGGAGACCTGGGACATGTAGAGATCGATCAGGACGATGTCGAACGGGGTCCGACGAAGAAGATCCTGGGCGTCGTCTCCGCGCCCGCACACCTCGACCCGATACCCTTCGCTACCCAGGAGGCTGGCGCAGCTCTCCCGGAGCGTATGCTCATCGTCCACCACGAGTATGCGAAGGCTCTCCTTGAGGCTCTGCTCCACCGGCAAGACCGAGGACGGGGCCTCGGTCGAGGTCGCTCCGCCCCGGCCGCGATCTTCACCGGTGGTTGCGAAGGGATCGTTCATGGCGCTCTTGTGGTATCTGGTGTTTGGGCGTCGTCACGTTCAGGAGACCGTGGTCATCGGGCTTTCGATTCACTGACGGGCTCCCGGTGATTCGCCTTGGCGACGTGTGGGGGACGCCGCGGGCCCGCGAGGCTTTTGAGGGATCGCGGCCACACCCCTGTCGCACGAGTAACACAGTCCGACCATGCCTCACAGCAAGGATCGCGCCGGTTCGTCACGGATACAGATTCCCCCTGTTCTCGATTCCATCAGGGTTTCCCGGCTTGACAACCCATCTTGCGGTGCAGCGATTTGGTATCTCTGTTGCATACCACCATCCGAGCATGCGTTGTGAGTACGATCATTCGGCCTTGAAGCCATCGAGAGATACGACCCGCGGGACATCTCCTGGGTCACGATTCGGGAACACCCTTAGATGACGAACAACCATCTCCCCACCGCTCCGCATCATCCGCAGCAGCCGATGACGGGAGTACCGGGACCAATGGCGCCGTGGGCAGGCGCCGATGCTCATCCGTACACGGGCGAAGACGACGGCGGCATGTCCTTCAGACGGATCCTCGCCGCCCTCTTTCGCTTCCGGTGGTTACTGGCTCTGTCTCTGGTCCTCGGTGGAGCGGCGGGGTACGTGGCCTGGCGCGTACAGGACCCGATCTACGTGACCAACATGACCTTGTTCGTCGAGGTCCCAGACCGGAATCAGGCGCGGACCGGACCGATCACCCAGGGTCAGCTGCTCACCGAAAATTATGCCTGGCTCGATCTTCTTCGCTCCTACACGGTCCTGGACCACGTCGCGATCGAACAGAAGCTGTTTCTGACGCGCTCCCTACGGGTGGACTCCCGGGTGTTCTCCGGTTTCCAGCTGGCGGAGCAATTCCGCCCCGGCTCCTATCGACTGGTCGTGGATGAGGCCGGTGAGCGCTACCGTCTCACCACCGGGGAAGGCGTCGAAGTGGAGAGCGGGGCCGTGGGAGACTCCGTGGGTGTTCGGGTCGGTTTCCAGTGGCAGCCCGCAGCAGAGTATCTCCCCCCCGAGATGCGGATCGAGTTCTCGGTTTCGGTCCCGCGGGATGCCGCCAGGCAGCTCAGAGAGGATCTCCAGACGCAGCTCATCCGAGGAGGCAACTTCCTGACCCTCGAGTTGCGGGGAACGGACCCCGAGCACATCGCTGAGGTCCTGAACGCTGTAGCCCGGCGCTACGTGGAAGTGGCGGCGAACCTGAAGCGCGACAAGCTGGATCAGCTCTCGCAGATCCTCGAAGAACAGCTCATCACCGCTCAGACCAACCTGTCCCAGGCCGAGGCGGAGCTCGAGGGCTTCCGGGTTCAGACCGCCACGCTCCCTTCAGATCGCGCGGCGCCGGTTCCCGCCGGCCTTCAGATGACCGAGAGCCCGGTGTTTTCGGACTATTTCGACCGCAAGATCGAGCTGGAGGACCTGCGTCGCGATCGGGAGCGCCTGCAGTCGGTACTCGCGGCCACCTCCAACGACGAGAGCCTGCAGGTCGAGGCTCTGGAAGCGATCCCCGCAGTGGCGCAATCATCACAGATGTCACAGGCCCTGACCGAGCTGACCTTGAAGCGAGCCGAGCTTCGAGCCCTGCTGTACCGGTACAGCGATGAGTACGAGCCCGTCCGGGAGCGCAGCCGGGAGATCCAGACGCTGGAAGACGTCACTATCCCGAGTCTCGCTCAGGGACTTGTCGAGGAGATGTCCACCCAGGAGCGGCGGGCCCAGGCGGTGATCGATCAGGCTTCCGCGGAGCTCCGGAACATTCCCGCTCGGAGCATCGAAGAAGCGCGCCTGGAGCGCCGGGTCCGGATCGCCGAGAATCTGTTCGCGAACCTTCAGGGCCGCTACGAAGAAGCTCGTCTCGCAGCCCTGAGCTCGGTTCCCGACGTGTCGATTCTGGATCGAGCGACGGTTCCCCAGTTCCCCGCGGCTGACGAGCGACTCCGGCTGGCCCTCGTGTTCTTCGCAGGGGTCCTCGGGCTCGCTCTCCTGGGCGCCATCGCCTACGACCGAGTCGACCCGAAGGTCCGCTATCCCGAGCAGGTCACGGGCGAGCTCGGCCTCGCGATCCTGGGCGCGGTACCGGAGATCACTTCTCGGCGCGGTCGCCGGGGTGCGTTGAACACGGAACAGGTTCTCGAAGCTTTCCGCGAGCTTCGTCTGAACATCCTCCACGCCTACGGGACCGGACCCATCCTGGTGACCGTGTCCAGTCCAGGGAGCGGGGAGGGCAAGTCACTGGTCTCGGCCAATCTGGCGGTAGCATTCGCCGAGCTGGGCCACAAGACCCTGCTCGTCGATGGCGACACCCGGCGGGGCGACGTGCATCACTTGCTGGACGCAGGGCGATCTCCGGGCCTGGTGAATTTCCTCGCAGGAGAGACCACCGAGAAGGAGATCGTCCAGGAAACCCGCTACGCGAACCTGCACTTCGTGGGATCGGGATCGCGGTTGAGCAACTCTCCGGAGCTCCTCGCGTCGAACGCGATGCGGGATTACTTCGCACACGTCCGGCCCCACTACTCGGTGATCATCGTCGACAGCCCGCCCCTGGGTGCTGGCGGCGACGCCTTCATCCTGGGCACGCTGACCGGCAACATGGTTATGGTGCTCCGCACCGGGACCACCAACCGGGAGCTCATGGCGTCCAAGCTCGCCCCTCTCTCGCGCTTGCCGATCCGCGTGCTGGGAGCGGTCCTGAACGACATCCAGGCCCGGGGGGCATACCGCTACTACTACCAGTACTACTCGCACTACCTCCCGGGGTACGGGCCTGGCCATGACGAGGATGACACCGCCGAAGGCAGGCGGGCGATCACCTCCGGCGAGCGGGACCAGCAAGAAGAAGAGGCACCCGCCTCCTCGGCGGCCGGATAGCGCGTCGACCGCTCGCGAATCCAACATCACCCCGGGTCGGAGCCCCCTCCCATCCGGGTTCGTGCTATCCAGAGAAATGAGCTGTCGGGCTCCTCGAGGCCCTCCAAAGCCACCGGATTCCTATGACGGTACATTGGACCTTTCGGCCCCGCGCAGAGTGCGGCGCGGCGCTGGCCGCTGCAAACGGTCGCCGGTCGAGATCCTAACGGCCGAACGGCCACAGGGAAGGGTTCTATGGAGCAGGGGGAACGGGTGGGCTCGCCCCCCGGAGCGGGAGGCGATCAATAGAGTTGCAGAGCTGATCAGCTGTCGTAGGAGCGGATCCGGATACCGGACTGGTCCGCCTGCGCCCGTCTCAGAGCGAGCGTGGCACGACTCAAGAGATCCACCGGGACGATGGATTCGCCGCCCAGGTTCGGAACCGCGTAGTAGCCGGCTCGTAGCCTCAGTCCTCCCACGTCCGGAGCTTCGAGCCTCACCGTGGAGTCCACGGCATCGAGCACCCGCTCGGCCAACCGCGCCGCGCCGGGGCTGCTGGTCCCGGGAGCCAGGATCACGAAGTCGGATTCCCCGAGACGACCGACAGTGTCGGATAGTCGCGTGGCGCTGGCCAGCGCTCGAACGATGACCCCACCCGCATCCTCGCTCAGGCCCTCCCCGCGGCCGCTCAGATCCACCGCCGGTCCGCGGCCGTTCCAGTCCGGCCCGATCACCACGCACGCCACAGCCCGTTGATGACGCGCCGCGTCGGCGGTGATCTCCCCCACCCTGCGCAGTAGCCCACGGACGTTGTAGAAGCCACTCTCCTGGTCGAGAAGGCTCTCCTCCCGGGCGGTGTCCGCTTCCTGCTTCGCACCCACGAAGGCACCGACCTTCAGAATCAGCTCCTCGGGATCGAACGGGGGACGGAGAACGTCCCACGCCCCCGCTCTCAGGGCCTCGATCCGCTCCTGACGGCCGAGATGTCCGGTGGTCAGCATGAGCAGTGGAGTGCTCCTCAGGACGTTCGGCAACGCCTTGACCTTCCGGCAGAGTTCGGTGCCGTCCATGTCGGGAAGGCTGAGGTCAATGATGAGGAGGTCCGGCGTGGCGCGCTCCACGAGCTCGAGAGCCTGTCTGGCGTTGTACGCCTTCAGAACCGCGAAACCGCTCGGGCTGAGGATGCTTTCCAGGGACCTGGCGGTCCACTCCTGATCGTTCACGACCAGGGCGAGGGGAGTGCGAGCGAATTCTCCGTCCTCGGGCATGGGGCTCTGTGCCTCCGTTTTCGGCGGTTAGTGGTCAGGCGCCACTCAGTTGGCCGGACGTACGTCTCCCTCCGGATCGAACCAGGTGGCTGCAGGATTCATGCACACTATCGTGGATGATGCGACCCGAGTCCTCCTGCCGCAGGCTGCGGCACCGGAAACCCCTGAGGAGCAAGGCCTTTCCCCGACTTCACATCCACTCCCGGGCCCTCCCCGCCGGCTCTGATGCATCCGGTGGCTCCCCTGAAAGCGTGGCACCCGCTTCATACTCCGTGGCGGAACCGCAACGGCACGGGCGTCGCCCACAGGCCGTGGAGCGACAGGGTCGCCTGCCCTAATCAGTTGCCAAAAAGACACTTAGACCCAAGGAGGAGGACCCTGGGCTCCAGGGGCCTCAAAATTGATTTGTGTCTTCGGGCAATGGGCCTCCGGCCTCTCCCAGGGTCGCGAGATGTCCCCGCGGCGCACGGGGCTCGAGCCGGATCCCACGAGATCGAACGAGAGGCACACATCTTTCAAAACCTATACGGATGATTGAGGAGCGGTGCAATAGAGCCGATTCCGCGCGAGACCACGTGCGGGGTGCGTCGCGGGTCGAAGGCGGGGTCCCCGCCAGCACAGATCCACACTCCGAGCGCTGTGCCAGATGCGGAAATCCCCTCAGGCCCTCCGGCCAGCGCCCGGAGCGGCGCCCAGGGGCCTCCAAGCTCTCTCGATTCGGCCTCGACTCTGGAACCAAGACGCTCCTCGAACCTGGAACGCCGGACATGTGTGGAATCGTCGGCTACATAGGGCCTCAGGAGGCCTCCGGTATCTTGCTGGACGGCCTTGCTCGACTGGAGTACCGCGGTTACGACTCCGTGGGTCTCGCGCTCCAGAACGGGAACGGTCTGTCGATCCGCAAGATCGCGGGACGGGTCGACCACCTCCGGCCCGACCTCGCTGAATCTCCGATCCGAGCCACGGTGGGCATCGGTCACACGCGCTGGGCCACCCACGGTCCACCGACCCAGGAGAACGCCCATCCGCACCTGGACTGCTCCGGCGAGGTCGCGGTGGTCCACAACGGGATCATCGAGAACGCCGACGCCCTGCGCATCCGACTTCAGCGCGCGGGACACCACATCGGGACGCCCACGGACACCGAGGTCATCGCTCACCTCATCGAGGAAGCCGAAGGAGACACGTTGGAGGAGCGCGTGATCGGCGCCCTCTCTCTGGTGGAAGGAACGTACGGCCTGGCGGTGGTCTCCTGCGCCGAGCCATCGAAGATCGTCGTGGCGCGCATGGGTTCACCTGTGCTCCTGGGGATTGGAGAGCAGGGGGAGTTCTTCGTGGCCTCCGATCCCTCGGCAATCCTGGACCACACCCGATCGGTGGTCTACCTCCAGGACGGGGACGTGGCGGTGGTGACGCCTCGGGGATACCAAATCATCGACCTGAAGGGGCGGCGCCAGGTCCGGGCCACCGATGCCATCGATTGGGATCTGGAGGCCATCGAGCTCAACGGATATCCCCATTTCATGATCAAGGAGATCCACGAGCAACCAGAGACCATCACGAACACCCTGCGGGGCAGGCTTCTGCACGACGCCGGAGAGGTACGTCTCGACGGATTGAATCTCGATGGCGGGACGATCAGAGGCCTCCGTCGGGTCGTGATCCTGGCCTGCGGCACCTCCTGGCACGCGGGCCTGGTGGGACGGCATGTGATCGAGAAGCTCGGCCGGGTGCCCGTACAGGTGGAATACGGCTCCGAATTCCGATACCAGACTCAGCTTCCCCTGGATGACGCGCTGGTCGTCGCCATCTCGCAATCGGGCGAGACCGCGGACACGCTGGAAGCCATGCGGGCCGCCCGCCAGGCGGGAGCCCGCGTCGTGGGTCTGGTCAACGTCGTGGGTAGCACCATCGCGAGGGAGTCGGACGGCGGGATCTACCTCCACGCCGGACCGGAGATCGGCGTCGCCTCCACCAAAGCCTTCACCTCCCAGCTCGTTGCCCTCCTGCTACTGGGTCTCCATCTGGCACGGCATCGCGGCTTCTGCGCCGACTCCGAGCGGCAGCTGATCCGGGGCATCGCGGGCTTGCCCGGGGCCGTGGAGGAGGCCCTGGCTCTCGATCGACAGACGCTGGAGTTGGCCGAGACCTTCGTGGAGTCCGGGAGCTTCCTCTACCTGGGCCGAGGCGTGAACTTCCCCGTGGCTCTGGAGGGGGCCCTGAAGCTCAAGGAAGTCAGCTACATCCACGCGGAGGGGTATCCGGCGGCGGAGATGAAGCACGGGCCGATCGCGCTCATCGACGAGGACATGCCCGTGGTGTTCGTCGCGCCCTACGACGAGGTGTACTCGAAGGTGCTCTCCAACATCGAGGAGGTGAAGGCTCGCGGAGGGAGGACCATCATCCTGACCACGGTGGGAAACGGGAGCCTCAAGGGATTGGCCGATCACGTTCTCAAGGTTCCGAAGCTCCCGTCTCTCCTCTCGCCCGTCGTCACTGTCGTTCCGTTGCAGCTCCTCGCCTATCACATGGCCGTGCTACGCGGATGTGACGTGGACCGGCCGAGGAATCTGGCGAAGAGCGTCACCGTCGAGTAGAACCCCACGGTTCAACCGAACCTTTCCGTGCACGGTGGAGTAGATTTGGACAGCATCGAGCGACCCCTCGTTCGTGGCTCCGGCCGAGCTTCGAGACCGTCTATGCACATGTTCCGTTTCGCGCTTCTGATGATCTGCCTCGCGGCAGGGACCTCTGTCGCGTCTGCCCAGAGGGTGGACTGGAATCCCGGCCGTCTGGAGGTGTCGCGAGCCGACCTGGAAGCTCTTCTGGCCCAGTTGGAGCAGGTCATGGCGTCTCCGGCGTACAGCGACGCCTTCCGGCGCCAGGCGACGAAGGACGCGGATCTGATTCGAGGCCGCCTGCAGGAGGGGGACTTCCGGCCCGGGGACCGGATCGTCCTGGAGGTGGAAGGCGAGCCGCAGCTCCCGGACACCATACCGGTGGAGCCCGGCCCGCAGATCGTTCTCCCGGTCCTCGGATCCATATCCCTCAGGGGCGTGCTCCGTTCAGAGCTCGAGGATCACCTCACCCAGGAGCTGGGGCGGTTCATACAACGGCCTCGCGTCACGGCTCGTTCCATGCTTCGGCTGGCGATTCTGGGGGCGGTGGGTCAACCCGGTTTCTATGTCGTTCCCGCGGACATGCTGGTGGGAGAGGCCCTCATGCTCGCCGGAGGACCTTCTGCGGACGCCCGCATGGAAAAGCTCCGTATCGAGCGGCTCGAAGACATCCTGTGGGAAGGTGAGCGGCTGGAGGACGCCATCAACGAAGGGGCCACCTTGGACCAGATGAACCTCCGGGCCGGTGACGAGATCTTCCTGCCGCAACGCGCTGCTTCGAACTGGCTCGGATCGACGCTTCGGTACGTCGTGGTCGTCGGGACCTTCCTGGTTCTCGGAGTCCGGGTGTTCTGATGAAGACTGACTGACCCGGCACTCCGCCCTCCCATCGACCGTCCATGCCTCGGGTTCTTCACGTCGCGGGTGCACGCCCCAACTTCATGAAGATCGCACCCCTGATGACGGCGTTTTCCGCGCATCCCGGGGTGGTCCAGACGCTCGTCCACACGGGACAGCATTACGACGACACCCTGTCCCGGATCTTCTTCGACGACCTGGGGATCCCCAGGCCCGACGTGCACCTGGGGGTAGGGTCCGGCTCCCACGCCGCCCAGACGGCGAAGGTCATGATGGCCTTCGAACCGGTGTGCCTGAAGTGGAAGCCGGACCTAGTCGTGGTGGTCGGTGACGTCAACTCCACCGTGGCCTGCTCCCTGGTAGCCGCGAAGTTGGGAGTCCGCGTCGCCCACGTGGAGGCGGGGCTTCGGTCTTTCGACTGGACCATGCCGGAAGAGATCAATCGGGTCGTCACCGACCGCCTCTCGGACCTCCTCTTCACAACCGAGCGCTCGGCCAACGAGAATCTGGAGAAGGAAGGCATTCCCGCCGATCGAATCCACTTCGTCGGGAACGTCATGATCGACACGCTGCTGGGGCATCTCGAGCGGGCACGGAACACGGACGTCCACGAGCGGTTCGAGGTCGCGCCCGGCGGATATGCGCTGGTGACGCTCCACCGCCCGTCCAACGTGGACTCTCCAGAACGCCTGGGGCCGGTCGCCGAAGCCCTCGCGGAGATCGCGGAGACGATCCCCGTGCTCTTCCCGGTGCATCCACGCACCCGACAGCGTCTCGAGACCTTCGGCCTGGAGGGATCCCTGGGCAGAGTGAAGGTCCTGGAACCTCTGGGCTACCTGGAGTTTCTTGCCCTGATGGCCGATGCGGCTCTGGTCCTCACCGATTCGGGCGGTATTCAGGAGGAGACCACGGTGCTGGGCGTTCCCTGCCTCACGGCCCGACCCAACACGGAACGTCCCGTCACGCTGGAGCAGGGTACGAACCGGTTGGTGCAGCCCAGCCGCAGGGGTATCGTCGAGGGTGTTCGTCTGGTCCTGGCGGAGCCGGACGCTCGGCCACCCCAGAGCCGCATCCCAGACCTCTGGGACGGGAAGGCAGCAAAGCGGATTGCCCGGATCGCGGTCGCCTTCCTCGAAGGTGGATGAGCCCGCACCCCCGCCTCCGACCCCTGCCTTCCCTCAGCCTCCCTGGGCCGGAAACCGCAGCGGCTCCAGCTCCGGGAACAGAGTGAATCCGGAGCTCTCCAGCGTCTCGCGAAATGCGGCCACCTCGGCGCGGAGCACCTCGTTCACCCTGTCGACGATCTCCCTCAGCGCGGCCTCGGCCTGTCCCATGGCAGAACGGTCGTTCGGGGTGGGCGCTCCCCGCGAGCTGGACAGCCGCCCGTAGACGCTCCTGACCGGGGCGACCCGGGTCTCGCCGCGCCCACAGATGCCCTGGCAGGTCGGTCCTACGAACAGCTCCTCGAGCTCTTCCCGCAGGGACTCGCGCAGCTCGCTGCCCTCCCGCCGCAGATCGTCCTGGTCCTGCTCCAGCCGCTCCAGCACCAGATCGACTCCCTCCAGCGCGGACTCCAGCCGCTGCCGAGCCTCACCGGCCAGCGCGATCCAGCTCGAGACGGTCTCGAGCGCGACCACCTTTGCCCTACGCTCGTCCAGGGAAGCGCTCGAACGGGGGTCCGGCAGGATCCTCAGATCACTTCCCGCCTCGTGCTCCCCCGCGATGACGCGCACCGCATAGTCTCCGGGCAGGACTTCAATGGAGCCCGTGCCCCCAGGGAGGTCCCCCTCCCCAGCCTCCTGGGTGGCCTCGCGGCGCAGATCCCAGATCACACGATTCAGACCCCGCTCCCCAGGCCCCTCAAGTGTGCGAAGCGCGCTTCCGTCGAGGTCACGGATCTCCACCGTGACCGACTGCGCCTCTGCCCCGAGCCAGTAGTGGATCAGGGCTCCGTAGGGCCGGGGCTCTCCGAAGAACATCGCGTGGCCCGTCGAGCGGTATCCGATCCCCTCCGCCGTCACGTACTCCTGGGCGGGCGCAAGGGGTGGCACGAACAGAGCGGAGGAGGCCCTCTCCGCATCGCCCGCAAGTGCACGAAGAGGCCGGATGTCGTCGAGGATGAAGACCGCCCGTCCGTGGGTCCCGATCACCAGGTCGTGGTCCCGGGGGTGGACCATGAGTGCCCGGATCGGGGCCGAGGGCAGTCCGTGGATCCACTTCATCCATGACCTCCCCCGGTCCAGGCTCACGTACATCCCTAGCTCGGTGCCCAGAAAGAGGAGATTCGGCTCCACGGGATCCTCCTCCAGGACATGCACGAACCCACTCACCTCCGGCGTGACGAGCGACGACCAGGACCGTCCATAGTCCTCGGTTCGGAACACAAAGGGGGTCCAGTTTCCCCGTCGGTGATCGTCGAAGACCACGTAGGCAGCCCCTCCGTCGTGTTTCGACGGCTCGATGTGGGGCACCCACGTAGCCTGGGGCACGTCCGGGATTCGATCCGCCACGTTGGCCCACGTCGCGCCATCGTCCCGGGTGATCTGGACGTTGCCGTCATCGGTGCCCACCCAGATGAGTCCCACGTCCACGGGACTGGGAGCTATGGAGACGATGGTGGTGTGGTTTTCGGCACCCGTGGCGTCCAGGGTGAGTCCGCCGCTCTCGTTCTGGCACTGCTTCTCGGGATCATTGGTGGTGAGGTCCGGCGAGATCACCTCCCAGGTGGCACCGTGGTCCCTGCTCCGATGCACGAACTGACTTCCCAGATAGATGGTGGTGGAGTCGTGTGGATCCACGTTGAGGGCCGCGTTCCAATTGAAACGCAGATCGGTCCCGTCCGGGTGCACCGGTTGGATGTCCCGACGCTCTCCGGTGATCTTGTCGAACCGCATGAGGTTCCCTTGCTGGGACATGCTGTATCCGTACCGGGGATCACCGAAGTCGTTCAGGGTGGCGAACCCGTCTCCCCCTCCCACCCGGCGCCAGTGGGCATTGGCAATCCCCCGGCTTTCCCAGACCGTGCTGGGGCCATGCCACGAGCCGTTGTCCTGGAGGCCGCCATAGACGTGGAAGGGCACCTCCATGTCGACGTTGATGTGGTAGAACTGCGCAAGCGGGAGGTTCTCGACGAACCGCCACTGGGCCCCCCGGTTGGAGGTAAACGCGATGCCCCCGTCGTTGCCCATGATCATGCGCCGGGAGTCATCGGGGTCGATCCAGAGCTCGTGGACATCCCCGTGGATGATCCGACTGGGCACCACGGTCCGAAACGTCAGGCCGCCGTCCTCGGAGACCTCGATGGAGCCGTGCAGGCTGTAGATGCGGTTCTCGTTGTGGGGGTCCACGCGAATGTCCGCGTAGTAGAAGGGCCGCGGGGCGATGCCCGGACGGTCCGTGACGGGGCGCCACGTTCGGCCACCGTCTTCGGAGCGCAGAAGAGCGCTCCGGGTGGCCTCCACCAACGCGTAGACCACGTTCGGAGCCGACGAAGCGATTCCGAGGCCGATGCGGCCCAGCGGTCCGTCGGGAAGGCCGTCATCTGTTGACAGAGCCTCCCAATTGCGTCCTCCGTCGTAGGTCACGTAGAGTCCACTTCCCTCTCCTCCCGATTGGAAGAACCAGGGCCAGCGGCGATACTCCCACATGGCGGCGAACAGCTTTCGGGGATTGGAAGGATCCATCACCAGGTCGGCCGCGCCGGTGCGCTCATTCACGTGCAGCACCCGCGTCCAGGAGCCACCTCCGTCTTCGGTCTTGTACACCCCCCGCTCGCCTCCGTCGCTCCAGGCGGGTCCCATGGCGGCCACAAAGGCCACATCGGGGTCATCAGGGTGAGGGATGATGCGGTGAATCCGCTCCGACCGTTCCAGGCCCAGGTGAGTCCACGTCTTCCCCCCGTCCACGCTCCGATACACCCCGTTTCCCACGCCGGCGCTGTTTCGAGGGTTCCCTTCCCCCGTTCCCACCCAGATCACGTCGGAGTTGGCCGGAGACACCGCCACGGCGCCGATGCCCTGAACTGGCTGGTCGTCGAAGACGGGGGACCAATCCAGCCCCCCGTCCAGGGATCTCCAGACCCCCCCCGTGGCGGCGCCCACGAAGATGACGTTGCGGTCCGACGGGCTCACGTCGACGGCCGCCACCCGCCCGCTCATTCCCGCCGGGCCGATACTGCGAGCCCTCATGGGCTCGAGATCCTCCATGGATACTTGCGCGTGGGCCGGCGAGGGGCCCCAGGCTGCCATCGAGAGGGACCCCAGAATCAGGGTGATACGGCGTGGACTGGACATCGAGACTCCTGGACTGGATCTTCGGGAGCTGACGGATCGCCGGGCCAACTTGTACCAGGCCACCCGCCGGAGCAAGACGTAGTGGGGCGAGCTCCCCGATCCTGAGCCCAGCGGTCATTCCGGACCGCTTCGCCGTCCCGGACCGCGGAGCGTGGCCGCTCTCTTGACCCGTGCCCACCCGCTCCGGCACTTTTGCCTTCGATGCAAGAAAACGGGAAACACTCAACTCAACGCGTCCCGCCCAGGGCTCTCGTTCTCTCGATCGCCGCCCTCGCGGTGCCCGTGACGGCCGCTCTCGCGTTTCCCGAAGCCATCGCCGATCAGGCGGGCCTCCTCTGGCTCCTCGCGCTGGTTCCCGCCTTTCTCCTCGCGTACTACCGTGGATCGAGGGGCTTGGCCACGGCCCTGGCCGTGGGGATGGTGGTTCTGGTGGTGACGCAGGTCGTCGCGACCGTCCTGGGACGATCGGTGCCCGATCTCCTGGTCGGGGTCCTCTTCGCTCTGCTGGCGATCTCCTTCGGGATCGGATGGATGACGGAGCGGTTTCATCAGGACCGCGAGCGAGCGGAGATTCTGGCCTTCACCGACGCGCTCACGTGCCTCCCGAACCGGCGTTACGCTCATCTGTTCCTGGAGAACGAGTTCGCGGCGGCTCAACGGGGGAGACCGCTGACCGTCGTCATGTTCGACCTGGATCGGTTGCGGGACTACAACGAGCGATACGGGCAGCAGGCAGGGGACGAAGCGCTCAGGGTCTTCGGGAGCATCCTCGGTCAGAACACGCGCTCCATGAACCTCTCCGCTCGCCTCGGCGAGGAGGAGTTCATGAGCATCCTCGCCAACTCGGACGCGGTCGGAGGCATGCGCTTCGCCGAAAGAATACGAGCCACCCTCCGAGCGCACGAGAGGTGCCCCGCTCCGATCACGGTCAGCGCCGGCGTTGCCGCGTATAGCCCGGGCATGCGTACCGCCGACGAGCTCATCGCCGCGGCGGACCATGCCCTTTTCCGTGCGAAGAAGGAAGGACGAAACTGCGTCCGAATGTTTGGCCGACCTCTCCTGGACCGCATCTTCGGGCGAGCCCCGGGAGATACACCGGACCGAACGTCACCCCCCGAAGGGCCATGGGACGAGGACGCGCTGCGGTCACCTTTCCCGTCGCTCGATTCCTCGTCGGCGGGGGTGATTCCTCATCAGACGTCCCTCTTCGGTTCCGGTCGCAGGATTCTCCTGGTGGAGGACGATGAGACCGTTCGGGAGCCCCTGGCCACCTATCTGAGCGCGCAGGCCTTCTCGGTGACCCAGGTTCCCGATGCGAGCCAGGCACTGCAGGAGCTGAGTCAGGAGTTCGACGTCCTGATCACGGACTTCAACCTGCCTGGGCTGAGCGGGAATGACCTCGTGGAGGCCGGCAAGTCCAGATGGCCGGCTACTCAGGCCATCGTGATCACGGGGGTCAATGACGCTCAGGTCGCCGCTCAGGCCCTCAACGCCGGTGCGGATCGGTACCTCCTCAAGCCCTTCGGCCTCGACCAGCTCCACGACTATCTCGTGGAAGCGCTTGAACGGCGGGACCAGATCCTCAGGGAGCGGGCGGAGCGCCGTCTGCTCACGTCCGAAGCGCTGGTACGGGCCGAACAGGCTCACGAGGCGGTGTTGAAAGGTGCCAGGGCTCTGGTGCGGGCCGTCGAGGTCCGCGATCCCTACACTCGGGGTCATTCCGAGCGAGTCGCCGGGTATGCCCGAATCGTGGCTCACGAGCTGATCGACGTGGGACAACGGCTCGATGCGGACGCGCTCCGGCTGGCATGCGAGCTCCACGACGTCGGGAAGATCGGCATCCCCGACGCCATCCTCAACAAGCCTGGCCGCCTCACGGCCGAGGAATTCGAGGAAGTCGCGAAGCACCCCAAGGCCGGGCGGAGGATCCTCGACTCCCTCCTCGACGACGAGACGGTGCTCGCCGTCATCACCTGGCATCATGAACGGTGGGATGGAAGGGGTTATCCCGATCGCTTGAAGGGCGAGAAGATCCCCTTGGCGGCGCGACTCACCGCGCTGGCGGACACCCTGGATGCCATGACCAGCAACCGCGCTTACCGACCCGCCATCCACTGGGACGAAGTGGTACGGCAGGTCGTGGATGGGGCGGGAACCCAGTTCGACCCCCTCGTGGTGTCCGCGTTCCAGCGCTGCATGCCTCGCCTCCAGCAGATCCACATGGAGCACGAGGCACAGGGTGCGCTGTGGTCATGAGTGAACCCTGATCCCCGGACCGCTTCGAGCGCCGAGCCATGTACTTCTCCCTGCTCGCGCTGACCTGCGCAGCCCTCGGAGCCGACTCTCCCACCTGCACCGATTCGCTCACCTACTCGGGAATGTCCCGCGAGCTCGTAGTGGCCGTTCCGCACCTGATCCGGGCCCGGCGGGACATCGGGGCGGGCTCCACCTTCGGACTGCTCTACACCGACCGAAGCCTCGAAGGCGGAGGCACGTACAACCGGGTGGCCACAGCGCTGATGCCCGCGTTCTGTTCAGGGGACCGTACACGGTCACCGCCCACGCGGCCGGCAGCTGGACCCGAACGTCCGACGGCTCCGGCAGCCGGATGGAGCCTCTCCTTTACGCATCACTTCAGCGCAGCGGGCGTAACGTTCAATGGGAAATGGGATTCGAAGACTCTCGCCCCGGGTTTCGCACCCGGAGCGGCTTCATCTCCCGGGTGGGAGACAGTCACCTCTACCTGTTCCGGATCTGAGCCGTCGGCCGCTCACAGCGTGGAAGAGCTGCCGGGACGAGGTGCCCCCACACCGAGCAGGAGGTTGACGCACCTATGGACACGACACCTGCGAGCCCACGCGCCGCGAGACGCACTCTCGGCTTCACGGAGTCCGTGATTCGGGAGATGACCCGGGTGGCCGCCGAGCACGGGGCCATCAACCTGGCTCAGGGATTCCCGGACTTTCCGGCTCCTGACCTCCTCAAAGAGGAGGCATGCCGGGCGATCCAGGCGGACGTCAATCAGTACGCCATCACGTGGGGCAGCGCGCGCCTGCGCCGGGCTTTGGCAGACAAGTATTTCAAGTGGTATGGAATGTCAGTGGATCCAAGTAAACATGTAACAGTAACATGTGGTGCAACAGAGGCCATGGCTTCGGTGATGCTGGCCCTGATCGACGCGGGAGACGAGGTCATCGTGCTCGAGCCCTTCTACGAGAACTACGGGCCGGACACCACTCTCGCGGCAGCGCAGCCGGTGTTCCTGCCCCTGGATCCACCGGACTACCGGCTGGATCCGGAGCGGCTGCGGGATCGGGTGTCCTCCCGAACCAGGGCCATCGTGCTCAACACCCCCAACAATCCCACAGGCCGGGTGCTCGACCCCGAAGAGCTGGGCGTCGTGGCCTCGGTCTGCCTTGAGCACGATCTCGTGGCCATTACCGACGAGATCTACGAGCACATCTACTTCCACGGCCGGCACGTTCCACTGGCCACTCTGGAAGGCATGAGTGAGCGCACGGTGACGGTGAGCGGGCTGTCCAAGACATTCAGCGTTACGGGGTGGCGGATCGGAACCATCGTGGCGCCCGAGGACCTGACCCTGGCGATTCGCAAGGTTCACGACTTCCTGACGGTGGGTGCCCCCGCTCCGCTTCAGGAAGCCTGCGCCGCGGGGCTGGAGTCCCTGGGACCCGAGTACTACCGCGCCCTCGAACGAGCTTATCGGGAACGCCGTGACGTGCTCTTCGGCGGGTTGGTGGAGGCTGGGTTTCGTTGCAATCCACCTGAAGGCGCGTACTACATCCTCGCCGACTTCTCGGAGCTGAGCGACCTCGACGACGACTCCTTCGCTCGCATGTTGGCTCGCGAAGCTGGCGTGGCGCCGGTCCCCGGGTCCAGCTTCTTCAGCAGGGAGAGCGAGGGCAGGAGCCTGGTGCGCTTCGCGTTCTGCAAGCACGTCGAGACGCTCCGTGAAGCCGCCGAGCGTCTAGGGGCGTTCGCTGGGCTTGGAAGCTGAGCCAGGAGGAGCCGGCGCTCCATCCGGGCGAGGCCCGGGGCTCGCCCGGGGTGTGGGTCCAGCCCCCCGGTGATCCTGGGACGGCGGAGCTGGGACGTTGGCAGCCCCGGTTGAAGCCGTCCCCGCGCCGCGCTCCGACGCAACGGTGCCCGAGCCACCGACGGCGCCTTTCGAAGAGTATGCGCCCAGAGGGATCGCCTGATCAGCACGGTGTAGATCGGCGATCCGCGAATCCCATTTCTGCATCATCCTGACGAAGCCCAGGGCCAGGTCGTGGTCGAACTCCTTCCCGGCCCCCTGATAGATGTACGCGAGCACCTTCTTCTGAGGCCACGCCTCGCGATAGGGCCGGCGCGTGCGCAGAGCGTCGTAGACATCGCACACGTGCACCATGTTGCTCGCCTGATGGCAGATGCGGGGGTACGTGAGGGCCGGATAGCCCCCCCCGTCGATGCGGATGTGGTGCTCGTATGCGACGACGGCTGCCAGGTCCAGGCTGAACTCCGTCTCGAGAATGATCCGAGCTCCTTCCGAGGGATGCCGATTGATGATCGTGCGTTCCTGGGGCGTCAGCTTGCCGGCCTTGTTCAGGATCTCCTCCGGGACCTTGACCTTGCCCAGATCGTGAAGGAGTCCGGCGATCCCGAACACCCGAACGTCCCCGGCCGGGAGTGCGAACCACTCCGCCAGGGCCATGGAGAGCACCGACACATTCAGGGCATGAGTCGTGGTGTACTGGTCGAAGCGCTTCATTCGAACCAGAGGCACCAGCAGATCCTGGTCTCCGTGCATGGCCACCGACAGAGACCGGATGATGGCCTCGGCCTCCAGCAGGCGCAGACTTCCCTTCTCCTTCAGCTCCTCGTGCAGCCACTCGATGGTGTCCGCCTCCTCCTGGAGTGCGAAGGCCAGATCGGGGGAAGCCTCCTTCTCCTCCGCGGGCTCGCTCGCGGTCTCTTCAGCCACCGCGAGGGGCGCATCGTCCAGACCCACCGCACCAAAGCGGATGTTCGACCGCCGCGCCTGCCTGACCTCCGCGGTGGGGAGACTTCCATCGAGGAGGAGGCGCATGGTGTCGTCGAGGAACCCGTCGAACTCGTCCATGCTCACGGGCCCGATGATCTCGATCCGCTGCACTCCAGCCGACTCGAGCCGACCGGCCCACTCCCATTTCTTGAGCTCTCGGAGGGGACGACCGCGGTAGATGATGTCCCCGTCCAGCATGGTGATCTCGGGAGTTGGGTCCTCGTTCTGGAGCTCCACGAGCCTTTGATACGCCGTTTCCGCGGCCCTTGCTCGGGTGGGATGTCCGTCCCGGTAGAGCGCCATGGTGGCCAGGGACTGAGCCAGCGCGGCGAGGAATTGCGACAGGGGCGACACCTCACTCCCTCCCGTGGGCGGCTGTCCGGATTGCATCCTCGGAAGAGGACCGGGCCAGGCCCAACACACTGCTGACGGAGGGATCCCCGGACCAGTTCTTGGCGAGGACCCACAGTGCAGCCAGGACCTCCGGGTCCGGATCCGCGATCCGCAAACGTCCGAGAAGGGAGCGCCGGGCGCAGACGCGAAGGAGCAGATCTCTCGTCTCCGGAGATCGGCTGCCCACCAGAATGCGGATCGCCAGGGGGTGGAGATCGGGCAACTCGCCGTCCTCGAGGAATCTCTTCCGAACCAGCCCGTCCAGACCGGGGGGCATGCCGTTGCGGGCTTCGAGCAGCCCCATGCGGGCGAGGCGCTCGTCGGAGTCGCCCACGGCAAGTTGAAGAGCTCGGGCTCGATTCCCTGACTGGCGCACGGCGACCGGAAACGCTTCGCGGCGTACTCGCTCGTCTTCGTGGGTCAGGAAGTCCAGCGCCGAGAAGCCGCCGGGCAGCGGGTCCATGCGGTCGATCAGGCCCAGCATGTTCCGCTTCACGAACCATCGCGGGTCCGTGAGTCGTTCCACAGCGGCGGGCCCCACCTCCGGCCCCATCCGGGTCAAGCACTCGAAGACCTTTCGACGCACGGTGCGCGAGTCCGATTCGGTCAGAGCGTGGAGCAGCGGCTCGATGGCGGGAGAGCCGATTCTGGACGCGAGCTCCGCGAGCCCTTCCTCATCCAACTCGCTCCCCGCTGCCGCCCGGGCGATCCACTCGGGCCTGGTGATCATCGCCATGAGTTGGCCCGCGAGCTGGCTTCCGCCCGGCGACCGATCCAGCACCTCCAGCACCTGGCTGACGCGCCCCTCGTCCATGAGGTCGATGAGGGCCTTCTCGACCAGGGGCCCCACCGCGTCGAGCTCCAATCCCATCTGGAGGAGTCGCACGGTGCCGGCGACATGCCCCTTGCGGGTCCCTGGCGAGAGGACAGGCGCGGTCCGGGCAAGGCGATCGAGGATCAACGTGTAGGATTCCGGATTCGGGTCCCGAAGCTCCCAGCCGCGGATCAGCTCCTCCACGTTCTCCCGCATGGCTTCATGAGCGGATTCACGAATCGGACCGGATCCCTGATCGGCGTGGACGGACAGCTTGGCCAGGAGGCGTACCATCGAGCTGGAGATCGTCTGCTCCGACGCTCCCGCCGCCGCCTTCAGGAGCTTGAGAACCGCCTCGACGGTCAGCGCCTGGTTCGCGGCGAGAACGAACTTCTGGCGGCTGGCGAATTCCCCACCCAACTGGAGCAGCCTCCGGAGGGTGTCCGGCTCCAGCTGTTC
>JBDHKE010000060.1:0-24782 GCA_039586555.1 Gemmatimonadota bacterium
GACGTACCCCAGAGCCGTAATCAGCGGGAAGCCGACGCCACCCATCTCGGGATCCACCAGTGCCAGCATCACCGCCGGCACCGCCGCGATCACCGAGCCGATGGTGGGAATGTAGTTGAGGACGAACGCCGTAAGTCCCAGCAGAATCGGAAAGTCGACTCCCAAGGCCCAGCACCAGAGTCCGAGCAGAATGCCCGTGGCGAGACTCACTACCGTCTTGATCCCGAGGTACTCCTGGATCTCCTGCGTGATCTTCGCGAAGCGGTCCAGACGAACCGCCTGCGGACCGAGGATGAAGCGGAACTTCGCCGGGAAGACCGTGGCCTCGCCCAGGATGAAGACCATGATAATCAACACGATGAACGCGGTACCCAGGAAGGTGAGCGCGCTGCCGGCCAGCCCCAGAATCTGCCCGATGTCGAGGAAGGAGATCAGCACCGGAATGATGTCCGTGCTGGGCAGGGTGTCCGCGAAGGGCACGCCCAGACGCAGGAGCCAGTCGATGAAGGTATCCAGCAGGCTCTGGAGCTCAATCCGATAGCGGGGGAACGCTCTCTGGAACTCCGTCACCGACTGACTGGCCAGCAGCACGACCAGGGAGAAGATCCCCACCACCACCAGTACGGAGACCAGGATGGCCAGCGCGGCTCTCACTCCCCTTCGCTGTAACCAGAGCATCAGCGGAAGGGTGATCACCGCCAGGAAGAGCGCCAGAGCGAAGGGAAGGAGTATGGGAGCGAGCGCACGCAGGCCGTAGGCGACGACCACACCGAGGGCCATTATGAATAGGAAGCGGGTGCCGAGACCCTCTTTTGCCTGCTGAATCATGCCCGACGACACCTGGAGTTCTTTCGTTCCCTGGATTCGCCCCTTCATGCACAGCCCGAGGGCCAACCCGGGCTGGGCAACGTCCCCAGTAGCGAGCACCGGGGCCGCATCGACTATCTTTAACCCGTGACGACCACGGCCGATCCATCGAAGTCCAAGCGAGAGCCGATTCTCATCCCCGAATCGGACGAAAAGCTCCTCGCCCAGTGCCGCATCGATACCTTCCGATCCGGCGGCAAGGGCGGGCAGCACCAGAACACCACCGACACCGGCGTTCGGCTCACGCATCTACCCACGGGCGTGGTGGTTACCGTCCGGCAAGAACGAAGCCAGCACCAGAACCGGCGCCTGGCGCTCCGCCGGTTGCGGGAGAGGCTCGAGAAGCGCAACCAGAAGCGAAGACCCCGCATCCCCAGCCGGGTGCCGCCGCGGGAAAGACGCAAGCGACTCGAGAAGAAGCGAAGACGATCTCGGCTCAAGGAATTGCGCAGGAAGCCGGACCGTCAGGATTGCGAATAGGGGCCGCGGCACAGAGTTTCGGGCTTGGTAGCGGTCGGATTCGCCGGACCGTAGGTTCAGCAGTTCCGCTCGCACGAGGGGACAGCAGCGGTGTATGCGGTTCCCCTGGCTTCCTGATCGGAAGGGTCCTGGCATGCTTCGAATCACGGTCGGGTTTTTGGCGCGAGGTCCGTTGTGCAAGGCGATCGGATGTAGTGCGCTCCTCACTTTCCTCACCGGAGTGTCTCCCCTCCGCGCCATGATGCAGGACCCAGCGCAGGAACCTGGGGCGGACAGCTGCATCACCTGCCACCGAAACCTCGAGAGCAGGCTTTCCGGGCCGGTCATGACGTTCCAGCAGGACATTCATGCGCAGAGCGGCTTCAGCTGTGGGGCGTGTCATGGTGGCGACCCAACCGCCCCTGGGATGGAGGCGATGGATCCGGAGCGGGGATTCCTCAGCAAGCCATCGCACCGGGATGTCGTACAGGTATGTGGCCGCTGTCACTCCGATCCGGAGCTCATGAGGCGGTATAACGCCGAGATCCGGGTGGATCAGGTCGCTCGGTACGCCACTTCGGTTCATGGCCTGCGGCTGAACGAGTTCGACGACCCGAAGGTCGCCACGTGCTCGAGCTGCCACCGCGCCCACGCCATCCGGCCGGCGTCCGATCCCCTGTCGAGCGTTCACCCCCGTAACGTCGCCCGCACCTGCGCGAGGTGCCACTCCGACTCGACCTACATGGAGGAGTACGGGATCCCGACGGACCAGGACGAAAAGTACGAGGCCAGTATTCACTGGGAGATGATCTCGGTAGAGCAGGACCTGTCCGCCCCCACGTGCAACGACTGCCATGGGAATCACGGGGCGGCTCCGCCGGGGGTTTCATGGGTGGGCAATACGTGCGGTGGCTGTCATATGGTGATGGCGGAGCTGTTCGAGCAGAGCCTTCACGCCCGCCTGTTCCCCATGCTGGGCGCTCCTGGCTGCGCGGCGTGCCACGACAATCACGAGGTGGTCAGGGCGGGCGATGAAATGCTGGGGCTGGGGGAAGAAGCGGTGTGCAGCCGCTGCCACCAGGCTGGCACCGTCAATGGAGATCGAGCGGCCGAGATGCGGGCGATGATCGACTCGCTGCGCCTCGAGTACGACACGGCGACGGCGCTCTTGTTCCGGGCGGAAAGCGCCGGAATCGAAGTGAGCGAGGCTCAGTTCGAGCTCACTGGCGCGATGACCGCCCTGGTCGAGGCTCGTGCGGCAGTCCACTCCTTCGACATCGGGCAGGTGGAAGAGAAAGTAGTGGAAGGGCTGGAGGTCGCCCTCAACGCGAGCGAGCGCGGGCGGCAGGCACATCAGGAATTGCGGTTCCGAAGAGTCGGACTCGCGCTCTCCGTCCTGATCATCGTGTCGCTCCTGGTGGGTCTCGTACTCAAGATCCGTCAGATCGAAGAACGACGGTCCGGAGCGAGTTGAAGTCCGATTTTGCCGGCCAACCCGAACCCGCAGGCGAGATAGTAGACAGAATGGAAACGGAGAAAGCTCATCACGTCACTGCAGGAACGAGCCGCCGAAAGTTCCTCGACTGGCTCCTCGGAACCAGCGTGGGCGGTTTGCTGGTCGCGGTTCTCTACCCTGTCAGCCGTTACATCATCCCACCGGAAGTGATCGAGTCCACGGCGGCAACAGTGACACTTCCCATCAATCCTGACGACGTCCCTCCGAACAGCGCCGAGGTCTTCAGGTTCGGGAATCAGCCGGGAATCCTCATC
Source organism: Gemmatimonadota bacterium (assembly GCA_039586555.1). GTDB lineage: Bacteria > Gemmatimonadota > Gemmatimonadetes > Longimicrobiales > Gaopeijiaceae > JBDHKE01. Next base: position 3,097 of record JBDHKE010000060.1, read on the forward strand.
CGAACAGAGTCAGGGGAATTCCGCGCGTTCGCGGCAGCGTGCACGCACCTGGCCTGCATCGTACAATTCCGGCCCGACATCGGGCACATCTGGTGCGCCTGCCATAACGGGCACTTCGACGTCAGTGGTCGGGTCGTGTCGGGTCCCCCCCCCTCGCCCCTGGAGGCGTACGAGGTGAACATCCGGGGCGACGAGATCGTCGTGAGCAGGAGGATCTGAGGTGGAGACACTTCGCAGATACCTCCTCGGACTCTGGGCGTGGTTCGACGACCGGACCAGCATTTCGTTCCTGGCAAAGCTGGCCGAGAAGAAGGACGTTCCGGTCCATCGCCACACCATCTGGTATTATTTGGGGGGAATGACCCTCTTCCTCTTCATCATACAGATTGGGACGGGCATTCTGCTCCTGTTCTACTACCGTCCGAGCGCCGAGGAGGCGTACGAATCCGTACAGTTTCTCATGGGGGAGGTGCCGTTCGGGTGGCTGATCCGCTCGATCCACTCCTGGGCGGCGAACCTCATGATCTTCACCTTGTTTCTGCACCTCCTCAGTGTGCTTCTCGTCAAAGCCTACCGGCCTCCACGGGACCTCACCTGGTATTCGGGGATGGTCCTCTTCGTCCTCGCGCTGACGTTCGGATTCACTGGGTACCTGCTACCCTGGAACGAGCTGGCCTACTTCGCGACGAGGGTTGGCACCGAGATTCTTGGAGTGGTCCCTCTGGTAGGGGAGTCCTTCCTTCGGATCCTGCGTGGCGGGAATGATGTCACGGGAGCCACCCTCACGCGATTCTACGCCATCCACGTGGCGCTGCTTCCGGCGGCCGCCATCGTCCTCCTCGGGCTCCATGTCTTTCTCGTACAGAAGCACGGTATGAGCCTACCGATCGAGATGGAGGGCTCGGATCGTGCGAAGCATTCCATGCCGTTCGTTCCGGACTTTCTGCTGCGCGACCTGGTCGGCTGGCTGACGGCCCTGGCGGTCCTGGCGGCACTCGCGGCCTACCTGCCGGCGGAGCTGGGCGAGAAGGCGGACCCGTTCGCATCTGCCCCGGCGGGGATCAAGCCGGAGTGGTACTTCATGTTCATGTTCCAGACGTTGAAGTACCTCCCGGCTCACATCCTGGGACTCGAGGGGGAGATGGTGGGAGTGATGGCGTTCGCCGTGGCCGGCCTGGTCTTGTTTCTGGTTCCAGTCCTGGACCGGAAGAGCGCGCGGGGCGAGTCCAGCCCGCTGTTCACCTGGATGGGCATCCTCATGATCGTGTACATGATCGTTCTGACGTTCCTCGGATACACGATGAGTCCAACCGCATAGCTCGAGGCCTGGAGCTGAGGGCGCGATAACCTCGGGAGAATCCGAGGGCGAGAGCTGGACTTGCTCGCCGCGCTGAGGGTGCTGCAGCGGTGGGGAGCCGAGGAGTCCCGCTTCAGGTCACCGCTGGACTCACTTCATTCCGTCTTCGACTCCGTACTTCTCCAGACGGTAACGAAGGGTGTCCCTCGAGAGTCCGAGGAGACGCGCAGCCCGGCTCTTGTTTCCCTCTGTCTGTCGAAGAGCCTGAACAATCAGGTCCTTCTCCAGGTCCTCGAGGTCGATCCCAGCGTTGGGGAGCACGAAATGATGACCCCCTCCCGGGTCCGACACGCCACGGATCTCCAACGGCAGATGATGAACGTCAATGACCTCGTCGTCCTCGAATAGAAGCATCCGCTCCAGCACGTTCCGTAGGTGGCGGGCATTTCCAGGCCAGTCGTAGCTCACGATGGCTTCCATCGCCCTGGAGGTGATTCTCTTCGCGGGTTGACGCATGTCCTGGCTCAACGTGCTCAGAAAGTGCACCGTCAGCGGTTCGATGTCCTCCCGTCGCTCCCGAAGCGGCGGAAGCAGAATCGGCACCACGTCCAGCCGGTAGAACAGATCCTCGCGGAACTCGCCTATTGAGACCGCTTCTTTCAGATCCCGGTTCGTCGCAGCGATCACATGTACGTCCACCTCGATGTCCCGCACCGCCCCGACCCTACGGAAGGTCTGCGTCTCCAGGAAGTGAAGGAGTTTGGCTTGGGCCGCCCTCGGCATGTCCCCGATCTCGTCGAGGAAGAGAGTTCCCTTGTGGGCGACCTCCAGAAGCCCCCGCTTCGCACTCTGCGCGCCCGTGAAGGCCCCTGCCTCGTGTCCAAAGAGCTCGCTCTCCACGAGGTGCTCGGGCAACGCCGTGCAGTTGACGTCCAGAAACGGTTGCGCACGCCGAGGACCGCGGGCGTGAATGGCCCGGGCTACGAGGTCTTTCCCGGTTCCGCTTTCCCCACGGATCAGGATGTTCGCCTGGCTTCCCCGGTGGCCAAGCCTGGAGACGAGGTCCGCGATCTCACTGATTGCGCGCGACCGCCCCACGAGCGTGACGTTGGAGAACTGCCACTGATGTCCAGCGCGATATCGATCGAGCTCTCCCCTGAGTCCTCGCGTCTCCAGTGCCTGCTCGATAAGCAAGAAGACTTCGGGAAGCTCCACGGGCTTTTCGAGGAAGTGGTAGGCGCCCGCCCGTACCGCCGCGACGGCGGTCTCGACCTCTCCGTAGGCCGTGATCATGATCACGGGCATGGTCGGGTCCTTTTCACGTACCTGGCGGAGCAGATCGAGACCCGAAACTTCGGGGAGGCGAAGATCGAGCAACAGAAGGTCCGCGGGCTCGTGGTCCATGGCAACCAGGAGGCCCGGGGCGTCCCCGACTCCTTCTGCCCGGTATCCCTCCTCCGTGAGGTGCTCCACCAGCCAGAGGCGAATGAGCATCTCGTCGTCGCAGACCAGAATCCGGGCTTTCTTCAACAGCCGCGCTCCTTCCCTTGTGTCCCATGATCCGATTCTGGGCTGACAGGAAGTACCATCGTGAAGCTCGTTCCGCACCCCTCCTCACTTTCCACCTCCAGTGACCCTCCGTGGCGTTCCACAATGGTCCGGGTTATGGATAGCCCGAGTCCGGTCCCGCTGTGTCTGGTAGTGAAGAACGGCTTGAAGATCAGTTCCTGGAGTTCCTTTGGAATCCCTCGACCGGTGTCCGTCACGCGAATCTCAACGGCACCATTCCGTGATCCGCTGGACACCTGGATTCGGCCCCGGGCCGGCGTTGCCTGAATGGCGTTCAGCACGAGATTGACCAGGGCCTGACGCACCAACTCCGCGTCGGCCTGAATCTCGGGCAGCTCCGAGTCCAGGTGCATCTCGATGCCCACGTCCCGCTGCTCCGCGGAGGGCTGGACGAGGCGGATCGCCCTCTCCACGATGCGGTTTCCATCCGTACGAGCCAGCGCTGGATCGGACGGTCGCGCGAAGGCAAGCAAATCCCGGATCGCCCCTTCGATCCTGTCCAGTTCACGGGTGAGCTCATTCATGATTGGCTGAAGGTCCGGATCGTCACCGACTCGTCTCTTCACGAGGTCGAGCCCATTCGAAATCCCAACCACCGGATTCTTGATCTCGTGGGCCAATCCGCTGGCTAGCTCTCCCACGGTGGCAAGCTGCTGGGCCCGCTCGATCTCGCGCTGGTGCAACTCCTTGACCTGGGCCGACGTGCGAGCCAGTTCATCTGCCATGTCATTGAATGCCTGCCCTAGCTCGCCGATCTCGTCGCCCCTCGCGAGCTCGACCCGTGCCGCCAGGTTGCCTCCTCCAAGGGTTCGAGCGGCATCGACCAGGCGCCTCACCGGGGCGACGATGCCTCGAGACACGAACCACCCCGCGACCGCCACCAACAGGACGAATACGAGCCCCAGGTAGATTGAGGTTTTACGAAGGAGCCAGAGGTCACCGAGGGCCTCCGAGACCGGGACCTCGGCGATGTACAGCCACGGCTGGCCCGGGACCCTCATGCTCCTCCCAACGACCTCCACCCCGTCACGGTTACCATACCGGGCATGGGACCCCGGCGACATGGCGACCAGCGGAGTCTGGAGGACCTTCGTGTAGTCCAGTTCGGCGTGTGGATTGGAAACGAAGAGCGGACGTCCTTCCCGGTCGAGAATGAAGCTCTCCACCTGCCTGCTCAGGCTCTGTGGGATGTCGAAGAAGGCAGAAACTCTCGAGCTCTCGACGATCCCACCGTAGAACCCCACCGGCTCCCCACCGATGCCGGTCACGGGCACGGTGATCCGCAAGCGCGGCCGATCCGAGGGCGTCGAACCCGGTATGGCGGCGATCCGGGTCCTGCCGCCCCGTTGGGCAGGGTCCTCTTGGGAGGCCATCTCCTGGTCCAGTGGCGCCGAGGACGCGAGGACCTCACCGCTCCACCCTTCCAGAAACAGGGCGTCGAAGTATGGAAGCTCGCCGAGTTGCCTCTTCAGATAGGCGTCCAGGACCTGACGGTTGGCCGCTTCCTCCATCCCACTGAGCACCTCTCCCCGCACCCGGCGAATCCCCGCCGCTAGGAACTCGTTTCCAGTTGCCACAGCCTGGAGGTAGGAAAGATACCGGTCCGCCCGGTCGCTGATGTGGGCAACCTGAACCTCGATGATGACCTTGAGATCCCTCTCTACCACGTCTTCGATGATCTGATAGCTCCTGACGTAGCCCAGGGTGCCGGAGACCACCAGGGGGACCAGCGAAAGGACCAGGAACCAGCCCAGGAGCCGACGCCGGAGGCGACTGGCACGAGGGCCTTCCTTCTGAACCGCCGTGCGCTGCACCGTGTCTGCGGCAGCCATCCGTCTCTCCGGCTAAGACCCTGCCCATCGCTGGACCCGGCATGTTGGCAAGAGTCAGGCCCCGTGCATGACGATGCCTCAAGTGATCTCAGGACAAGTACTTCACCGGTACTTCGGGTCGTGAAGGCCCTGAGGAGGGTGGGGCAAATACCCCATTCCGAGCGTCGTTGTTTCGATCATTTCGGGGGAAATCCCCCTGACCCGGACGCCGGACGGAGACCCTCTGACGCCTAAGTCGCATTCGAGCATAGAGTTAAACGAAGCCGGAGATTAGGGTATGCATGTTGCTTACCAGGCCCCCGACCGATCGCCGTGTTCGCTTCCCGAGACAGGGGCACCGGCAAGACCCCCGACTTCGGGCACCGGCGGCGAAAGTGAACCGAACGCGGAGGATCTCCATGCGCTTCAGACACCTAGCAGTCCTTGTGGTCGTGGCCCTCTTCGCCTGCGAAGGAGGAATCGGACCGACCGGCCCGGAGGGACCATCGGGCGACGATGGCGCGACGGGGCCGCAGGGTCCCCAAGGCCCCGAGGGCCCGCCGGGAGAGGGGTGGCCCGGCCCCACGCCTCAAGGGTACACGGATGCCGATGGCCTTGCTGGGGGAGCTGCGTACAGCAAGTGGTGGACGGCAGAGGCCGGCGGAACCGGCACACAACCCACCACTGTGGCGGAAGCAGACTACTATCGGTGCAAGGCGTGTCATGCGTGGGATGGCCTGGGAAACGCCGCGTCCTATGCCAACCGCACAGGACAGAGCACTCGGAGGGCGAGTCGCCCGGATGTGTCGTCGGTCAATCTGCGTAGCTCGGCGACCTCCGAGACTTTCCAGGAGCTCTTCGACTTGATCGGCCACGAGGGAGCCCGGAGAATCGACGCCCGTGACAACACGCATCCGGACTACTCACAGGTCCTGAGCACCGAGCAGATCTGGAACCTCGTCAAGTTTATGCGCGAGGAATGGGTGGCTCCTTCGGAGCTGTATGACATCGAGGTTAGCGGACCCAAGATGTACGTGGATTACACGCAGGACCCGCCTGTGGTCGTGGCGCCGACGATCACATACTCGAATGTCGGCGCCAAGGGCTCCGCGACGGCGGGAGAGGCCATTTACGACGAGAAGTGTCAGGCCTGCCACGGAGCCGAGGGTACTGCCCATGAAATCGAGGGAAGGAGTCTGGGGCAATTCATTCGGGAAAAGCCGAACGAGGGCTGGTTCAAGGCGAAGTTCGGCGAGCCCGGAACGGGGATGCTGCCGGGTCTGGTAACGGATCTCCAGGATCTCCAGGACCTGTACGCGGCCCTAGCCGATCCCGACAACTACCCGGATCTGCCTTGACCGCTTGAGCGCACGGTACGGACCCGTCGGCCCTCTTCTTTCGGAGGGGGCCGACGGCCTGCCCTCTCTCCTTCCAGCCATACTCCGGTGTGTGCACCTTCCCTCGGCGGGTCTTCCCCGCCGGCGAACCCTCAAAGCTGATGCCCTAACGGCCGCGCCGGCTTTGGGCGAGCCGCTGGGTCCACTCGCCGAGCCATCCGCCGACAAGGGCCAGCGGTACTCCGCACCCGAACCCAATCAGGAGCTGAACGAGGTCGAGATTCCCCGCGAACCAGATGATGACGAAGCCCGCGTCCAGAACGATCATGGTGGCGGCTGCGATCGCCGGCTCGACCATGGTTACGCCCGGGGACTTGAAACCGATGATCCACCCGGTGACGAGGAAGCTCGCGGCGAAGACGAAGAGACTCTGCGCGAGAGTCATGTCGAGGAGTGCTCGACCCAGAAAGACCGCATACGCACTGAGCGTGAATCCAATCACGATGCTGACGAAGACCCACGGCCAGTCGACCGGCTCGTCCTCGTGTGCCTCTTCGAGAGTACCCTGCAGCATTTCGCCGACCCAGCCGCCGGCCATGGCCAGTGAGGTGGCGTAGAAGGGGCTCAGGAGCCAGACGACGCCTGGGATCCGAATCCCCAGAATGCCGACGGCTCCCACAGCCGTCAGCGCCAGCACCAACAGTCCGGCCAAGGCGGTCTCACGAATGGTCTCTCCCCGGGAGTGGTAGCCGACCAAGATGCCCACGAGAATCAGCGAGAGTGTGACAACCAGGACAGCGACCTCCGGTCGCTCGAGCCGCGGATCGACGAGGTAGATGAACAGGCTGACCAACACAGATCCCAAGACCACACCCCCGCCAACCCAGGGCCATCGCAATCGCTCCTCCGACCGTGGGGGCACGCGGGGTCCGTCCGGAGAGCGCATGTGAGATCCTCCTCTTGAGGGACGGGCGACCGGTGACCCGCCCGGGTGACCCGCCCGGGTTGACTGCCCACACCGTGGCGCGAAGTCCGAGCCAGATCTTAAGCCTACGGCGACCCGTGGCGCAATCTGATCAACCCGCCCGTGCGCGTCCGGCTTCGACACGCTCGTGGGGCGTGTCGGCAATGCACCTTTGCTCGCTACGGACCCACTGGGGCAAATGCCCCCTTTCACCCCCACGCGGATTCGAATAGTGGGGGAAATCCCCAAGCAGAAGACGTCTCCAGGGAGCGTTGTGAAAGTCCAAGTGATTCAGGAACAGACATTTAGGTTACCCGTGTGGGATCGGTACAGGAATTGCCACCTGGCCCGCGACCGGCAGATGCGACCGCCGGAACCGTCTGTTGTCGGACGAGCCGACATATCGGGGGACGTCGCTGGGCTGGAGGGCGCACTCCGGGCACAAGGGAGCTTTGACCCGCCTTGATTAGAACCCGGTTGAGTCATCTTGCCTCGAACTTGATCGGACACTGGCGCCGGGCACGGGCCTGGGTCCGACCACTCGTGACCGGCGTCCACATAATGGCCGCAGGGGTCCTCCTCCTTCTCGTCGTTCCCTTTCTAGTCGTCGCCGTCTCCTTTCCGGCTGCGCGGCGCGGCCCACCGGTGCCCCAACCGGTCGCGTTCAACCACTTCAAGCACACGGAAGAGCTGGGGCTGGGTTGTGAGTTCTGTCACAAGTACGTGCTTCAGGGGGCTCATGCGGGGCTGCCTGGAGCCGAGACGTGCTCGCTTTGCCACGGGACCCCTCAGGGTACCTCGGAGGAAGCGGCCCGTGTCACGCAACTGATCGAGCAGGGCGATCCACTCCGGTTCAACAAGTTGTTTCGTATGCCCGATCACGTCTTCTACACACACCGCCGACATGTCGCAATCGGAGGACTCGAGTGCCAGATCTGCCACGGCGATATCGCAGCGAGCGAGCGCCCCCCTTCCTGGCCCCTCGTGAACATCTCGATGGAGTTCTGCATGGACTGCCACCTGGAGCAGGACCAGACGCTCGACTGCAATGCCTGCCATCGATAGGGGCGAGACGGCCATGAACCAGACTCGTCGCGACTTCCTCCTGACCATAGGTGCCGCCGGGGCGGGGTTGTCAGCGCTCGGAGCTCAGGACGTCTTCTGGACGACCGAGGAGATCCCCGATGTCGGCTGGGCGCCGGGAATCGAGGAGCGGCTGAACTCTGCCTGTCTGATCTGCCCCTCCCGTTGTGGCATCCAAGGGCGCGTCGTGGACGGCAGTCTTGTGCGAATCGTTGGGAACACCTTGCACCCCCTGAGCCGGGGTGGCCTGTGCCCCCGGGGGTTGGCCGGGGTTCAGATGCTGTATCACCCGGAACGCCTCGCTTCTCCCCTTGTGCGAGTGGGGTCCAGGGGGGAGGGAGAGTGGAGAAGCCTTCCCCCTGAACAGGCGATCTCCCTCCTCGCTGAGCGTCTTCAGACGATCCGCGGAAACGGCCGTCCGGAATCGCTCGCCGTCGTGGCGGGATATTGCGCCGGTACCGTGGAGGACCTCTGGCGGCAGTTCTTCCAGGCTTTCGGGTCCCCGAATTACGTGTCGGACGCCTACGAAGACGGAACCGACTCGATCATGTCGCTCATGCACGGAATCCCGGCACGTCCGAGCTTCGACCTGGACGGTTCCGATCTGGTCGTGTCGTTCGGCGCTTCCCTTTTCGAATCCTGGTGGTCCCCCCTTCAGGCGTTCGTAGCCTACGCCCCTCCTGGCGTCGGGGGAGACGAGCGTCCCCGCTTCATCCAGGTCGATACCCGGTTCTCCCGAACCGCAGCGCGCGCCCAGGAGTGGGTCGGAGTTCGACCGGGATCATACGCCGTGCTGGCGATGGGCCTCGCCTACGTGCTGATCAGGGACCAGCTATATGATGATTCTTTCGTCCGAGAGCACGTCTCCGGGTTCGAAGACTTCCCCGATGAGCAGGGCCGGCTACGGGAAGGGTACCGCTCCCTCGTGATGCGAAACTACCGCACCGAAGAGGTCTCTGAAGCGACGGGCGTGCCGGTGGAGCGGATCACCTCGCTCGCCAGGTCATTCGCCGAGAGTGGTCGCTCCGTTGCGGTCTTCGGTCCGGATGTCACCCAGGCGCCGGGCGGGTTGCTGGCTGGCATGGCCGTGCACAGCCTGAACATTCTGATGGGGCATGTCAATCGCCCCGGCGGAATCCTGTTCGGCGATTCCCCCCCGCTCACGCCGCTCGTCCCGCCAGTGCTCGACGAGACAGCCCGAGCGGGTTCCCAGCGGCCACGGATCGGTCGCGCACCGCCTGCTTTCGGCCGCGGGACTCAGGCGCTGCGTTTCGCCGAGGCCATTGCCGGAGCTGCCCCAAGCACCGAGGTCGAAGCACTGTTGCTCTACTATGCCAATCCCCTCGCATCGTCCTCACACCCGGAGGTCTGGCGGCACGCTCTGGAGCAGATTCCGTTCATCGTGAGTTTCTCGCCTTTCCTCGACGAGACCGCCCTCCACGCAGATCTGATTATCCCAGATCTCCTCCCGTTCGAACGCTGGCAGGACGCTCCAGCACCCGACTCCTATCCCTACCCGGTCTGGGCCGTGGCGCAGCCCATGGTGGAGCCGCACGAAGGCGGAACTCACACTGGAGATGTGGTGCTCGACCTGGCAGCACGCCTGGGGGGGACAGTGGGAGAGAGTCTTCCCTACGACGACTTCCTGACGCTGCTCCGGACGCGTGCCCAAGGCCTCTTCTCAGCCGGCCACGGAATGGTGCTCGGCAGCGAGTTCGAGCAGCGGCACCACCGCCAGATGGAGGAGCGAGGCTGGTGGCTTCCGGAGCATTCCGAGTTCGAGCCGTTCTGGGAGGACCTGGTCCAGCGCGGAGGATGGACGGATCTCTACTACGACGAAACCGACCCCGCCAGGCTCGCCTGGACACCTAACGGACAAATCGAGCTCATGCCCAGCTCGCTGCTCCGCGCTCTCGACGGGGAAGGAAGGGGGCAGGTCCCCTATGTATTCGACCGCACCCAGGACGTCGTTTCAGTCAACGGGTTCCCGCTTCGATTGATGCCGTACCGGGTCTCCACGCTCGCCTCGGGAACATTGACCCTCCAGCGATGGTTGGCCGAGCAGCCCAGCATTCTCCCAGACATCCTCTGGACCCCGTGGGTGGAGGTCAGTCCGGCCACCGCGGCGGAGTTGGGATTCCACGACGGCGAGACCGTGTGGGTGGTAGCGGCCCGTGGTCGCTACCGCGCCCGGCTCAAGGCTTCTCTGGGCACGGCCCCTGGCAATGTGGGTGCGCCCTACGGGCTGCGACACCCCGATGGAGAGCTCGCCAATCCGCTTCAGCTACTGGACGGCTCTAGCGATCCGTTCACCGGACTACCGAGCTGGTCGACCACCTTCGTCCGCCTCGAGCGGGCGTGAGAGGACGATAGCAATGCCGCGTTGGGGGATGGTCGTCGACCTCGATCGATGCACAGGCTGTGCGGCCTGTGAGCTGGCCTGCAAGAGCGAGAACAACATCCCGACCGTCTCGCCCGAACAGGCCGAGATGGGACGGTCCCTCAGCTGGATGAAGGTGCTGACCAAGCTCGAGGGGGAGTTTCCGGAGACATCGATGAGCTTCTTCCCGCGGCCCTGCATGCACTGCGACAATCCGCCGTGCATCAATGTCTGCCCCGTGCGTGCAACCTATATCGACCCCGAGGGCATCGTCGGACAGATCTATCCACGCTGCATCGGTTGCCGCTACTGCGCCAACGCCTGTCCGTATACCGTCAAGTACTTCAACTGGTACGGTCCGGAGTGGGCCGACTCGGAGCGCAAGCACCTCAATCCCGATGTCTATGTACGGCCCAAGGGCGTCATCGAAAAGTGCACCTTCTGTCACCATCGCCTTCAGAAGGCCCGTGAGGAGGCCCGCGCCCAGGACCGGGAGCTCCGTGAGAGAGACTACCAGCCGGCGTGTGCGGAGATCTGTCCGACCCAGGCTATCGTCTTCGGCGATCTCGACAACTCCACGCATCGGGTGGCCAGCCTGAAGGAGGATCCCCGGGCCATGAGAATCGTGGAGGATCTCGGCACGCAGCCGAAGGTCTACTACCTGAGGCAGAGGGAGTGAGATGCGCCCAGAGGTGAGGGAAAGACTCAGCCGCCTGTCTCCCGACCAGCAGGCACTGCTAAGGCCGATGGTCCACACCTCGCGGGGCTTCTACATCGGCGTGGCCGTGCTGGTGGCGCTAATGATCTGGGGGATTTTCGCCTACTACCTACAGGTCCGGTATGGGCTCGGACGCACCGGACTGAACCGCCCCAGCTATTGGGGCATCTACATCATCACATTCGTCTTCCTCATTGGCATCAGCCATGCGGGCACCCTGATCTCCGCGATCCTCCGGGTTAGTAAGGCGGAATGGAGGCGAGCAATCACGCGTTCGGCGGAGCTGATCACGGTTCTCGTCATCGGATTCGGCGCCATCCAGCCGATTATCGACCTGGGCAGGCCCGATCGGGTGCTCAACGTCTTCCTGCACGCTCAACCTCGCTCACCGCTTCTCTGGGATGTTGTGAGCATAGGCCTCTACTTCTGGTCCTGCACGATCTACCTGTACGTGCCAATGATTCCGGACTTGGCCATTATCCGCGACGCGGGCATCAAGGCCCCGCGCCTATACCGATATCTCGCTCTCGGGTACCGAGACACTCCTCGTCAGCGGGCGGTGCTGGAGCGGATCATCGGCGTACTCGCCATCGCCGTCATTCCCATCGCGGTGTCGGTGCACACGATCATCGGCTGGATCTTCGCCATGACTCTGCGCCCGATGTGGCACAGCACCATCTTCGGGCCCTACTTCGTGATGGGGGCTATCTACTCGGGGATCGGCGCCATCCTGGTCGCGATGGTGGTGCTGCGGCGGGTCTACAGACTGGAGCGGTACTTCAGGGACGTGCACTTCGACTACCTGGGACGCATGCTGCTTCTCATGAGCCTGCTCTGGTTCTACTTCACGTTCGCCGAGTACCTGACCGTGTTCTACGGAGCGGAGCCCGCCGAGATGCGGACGTTCTGGTCCAAGATTACCGGCACGTACGCCCTCCCCTTCTGGACCATGGCGTTCACGTGCTTCCTGATCCCCTTCTTCCTGATGGCAAGAAAGTCGACCCGAACGCCCCGGGGCACGCTGATCGCCGGTGTGTCAGTCATCATCGGGATGTGGCTCGAGCGGTACAACATCGTCGTTCCCACATCCGTGAATCCCATCCTGGAAATCGAACACGCCGGCCACTACCTGCCTTCGTGGATCGAGCTTTCGATCATGGCGGCATGCTTCTCGGGGTTCGCGCTGCTCTACATGATTGCGACCAAGTTCATCCCGATCGTCTCCATCTGGGAGATCGAGGAGGGAAAGGAGGACTCCGTCCGGGAGGTCGCGGAGAGGGTGGCCAGCTATCTCCCAGGTACGGCAGATGCCGTAGGAGAGGCATGATGTGGTTCACAAGCAAGGGCGGAGCTCCGAACCGCGGGATTCAAACGGTGGAGTTCCCGATGCTCCGGGTGCTCCAGGCGTCGGGAGCGCTCGCAGCGATGCTCCTGATCGGGGCTCACCACCTTCCGGCCCAGCAAAGCATGCCTTTCCCGGGCGACCCCGTGGCGGGCCGTCGGCTCTTCACGGAGCGCGGCTGCGAGCGGTGCCACTCGATCTGGGGCAATGGCGGCACCCTGGGCCCCGACTTCGCGACCGTCGGCGCCGGTCGCAGTCTGCAGCAGCTGGCAGGACTCTTCTGGAACCATACGCCTCGCATGATCGAGACCTCCCGGGACCGGGGGCTTCAATGGCCAACGTTCACCGAGACGGAGTTGGCGGACCTCATCAGCTACGTCTATTACGTGAAGCTGTTCGACGAGCCTGGGGATTCCCAGCTCGGTGGTCGCTGGTTCCGAGAGATGCACTGCGGGGATTGCCACTCCGTCGGCGGGGCAGGAGGCCGATCGGGCCCCGAGCTCGATCAGTACGCTAGCTATATCGCTCCGATACAGCTCGCACAGGGGATGTGGAACTACGGTCCGGCGATGCAGGCGCGGCAGGCAGCGGCCGGTGTCCCCATGCCCCGGTTCATTGGGAGGGAGATCGCGGATATCCAGGCCTACATCAGGCAGGTTTCGACCCTGCGCGGCCGCGAGGTAGTGCATCTCAGGCCCCCGGATCCCAACGCGGGCCGGCAGCTATTCGCAGCCAAAGGGTGCACCCGGTGCCACGGCCGTGACGGCCGGGGAAGCAGCCTCGGGCCCGATCTCAGGGTCGTGACGGCGCAGCTCCGCGTATCCGAGATCGCCGGACGGCTCTGGAACCACTCGGCCGGCATGGTTTCCGCGATTCGGGCCCGAGGGGTCCCGTTCCCCCAATTCGAGGGGACCGAGATGGCGGACGTAATCGCGTTTCTCTATTACCTGCGATTCTACGAGACCGGAGGCGACGTGCGAGCGGGAGAGCTGGTCTTTGCGCGGAAGGGGTGCGCCAACTGCCATCCGACGGAAGGCACCAGTACCGTCGCACCCGATCTCACTGGATCCGAGGCCGTGCTCACGCCTCTGGGTCTGGCAACCGCGATGTGGGACCATGCACCGGCGATGTATGACCTCATCCAGCCAGCGGATGTGGAGTGGCCGCGATTCGAGGGCGACGAGATGCGGGACCTCGCCGAGTACTTGAGAAGTCTCAGGCCGCAAGGCAGCTCCGATACGACGGTCCGTAACCAGCCGGGAGCGACTCCTCCCAACAGGTGACGTCCGTTCCGGAGGGGGGTGGCGAGTTTCGCGCAGCAAATCGTATTCATACGCAGAGCTTAGCTCGCATGCATCGAGCGAACGAAAGCACCGGATTCCACCTGAACTTGCCCCAGACCTTACCCGGGGTCTCTGCACCCGCTGGATGACTTGGAAGGGACGACCCAGTCATGAACATCCGACCGCTGAATTGGCTTCTCACTGACCGACGGATCGTCCGTCTGATGGGCTGCGCTCTTGTCTACCCCCTCGCTCTGGCCCCCGGACCTTTGTTCGGCCTCCAGTCCGGGCCGAACGCGCTCGCGGGAGCACAACTCTTCGGATCCAAGGGATGTGTGACCTGCCATGCCGTGAGGGGAATGGGTGGAACCGAAGGGCCCGACCTGGGGACGGCTCCGCAGCTCCGGACGTTCTACGACCTTGCCGCGGACATGTGGAACCACCTCCCGAGGATGGTGAGCCGCATGCGCGAACTGGGCCTCGACCCACCCCAGCTGGCGCAATGGGAGGCAGCCGACCTCATCGCCTTTCTCGCCACGGTTCACTACTTCGACCCGCCCGGTGACCTGGAGCACGGCGAACGTCTTTTCCGCGAGAAGAGGTGCGTCGTGTGCCATCAGGCTGGGGGGCTCGGGGGAGTGGTGGGGCCCGACCTGTCCGTCGTGGCTCAGCATGACTCACCGCTTCAGATCGCTGCAGCGATGTGGAACCACGGTCCGTCGATGGTTCAAGCGATGCAGGAAAGAGGCATCGAGCGCCCTGGTTTTACGGGCTCGGAGCTGATCGACTTGATCTCGTACGTCGAATCGGTCTCGTCAGCCTCCTACCAGGGGCCCCTCTTCGTGGTACCCGGTGCCGCGGATCAAGGACGGACCCTCTACGAGCAGAAGGGCTGCGCTCGTTGCCACGGGATCCATGGCCAGGGCGGGGGAGGAGCTCCGAGCCTATCGGGACGGGGGCGTGATCAGAGCCTCACCCAATTCGCAGCTGCCATGTGGAACAAGGCTCCGGCGATGTTGCGTCAGATGCGGTCCATGGGAATCCAGGTTCCGGATCTCAGAGCAGATGAAATGGCTGATATCGTCGCGTTCCTTTACACGGTGCGGTACTTCAGCGAGGCGGGTGATCCCACCGTCGGGCGGCGACAGTTGCAGAGCAAAGGGTGCCGGCGGTGCCACTCGCTCGATGGCCGGGGGGGAACAGGTGCGCCTGACCTCGCGGCTGCCCGGGGCCTCGACACGCCAGAGGCGGTCATCTCGGCCATGTGGAATCATGCGGTGATTCCTGCCGAAGAAGGCGAGGAAGCGCAGTGGCCTGGCCTCACGCCGCCGGAGATGGCCAACTTCGTCTCGTTCTTCCAGGCGTCCCCTGATGCGCGCTGATCCCAGCCGGAGCGCCGCCTAGCGGCGGTGGGCCTGGCGCCGCTCGTCCTGGTCATCACGGACGCGCATCGGCGAGCGGGGAGCCGATTCCTTCGGGAACTTCGGTCCTCAAGTCTGCGCGAGGGCGGTCCTGGCGTGTCCTTCCTCGGTGAGTCGTTTCTTCATCGACCTGTGGTGGAGGACCTTGACCGTGCCTGGCAGCGGGGATGGGGAGGTGCTTGCATCTTCACTCCCCGGCCGCATCCCGCCGAACTCCGTACCCTACGGGTCCATCCGCCTCGGACCAGGGAGGAAGAAGCTTCGTCAGCACGTAGAGAATGAGTAGCGGCAGGATCAGGAGCGCGATACTCACGGCCAGCCCTTCGATCCCCAGAAGCTCGATCTTGTAGACCGTGAGTCCTCTCAGACTCTTGGAGAAGAGCTGGCCTCCGATCACGACGTTCCAACGGATGCTGAAGATGCCGATCTGAACCAGAATGGCGGAACCCAGAAAGACCAGACGTCGCATCTCCTCCGTCGACCTCAGAATCGGAGAGGGTCGAAGCGCCGGTGAGTAGAGACCCAACATGACCAGGGGGATGAGCGTCCCGATCAGCACCTGCAGCGTGATCAAGCTCAGCGAGAGACGACTCTCGATCATCTGAGAGAGGATGGCGATCGATTCCTCGGATTCGTAGAGCCGGTGAATGAAGTCCAGCATCTCCAGAGAGAAGTCCACCACTATCGCGTAGAAGAGGAACACGGCGAGCTTGTCCATGCACCTCATGTCTACGGGCTCGCCCCGCACCGTGGTGGCGATCATGTAGATGACCAGGACCAGCGCGATGCCCGAGACGATGGCGGAGAACAGAAAGACCACCGGCATGAGCACGCTGCTCCACCAGGGATTCGCCTTGATGGATCCAAAGATGAATCCGACGTAGCCGTGAAGAAGAAACGCCGAAGGGATTCCGATGATCGTGATCCACCGACCCGCGCTGTCATCGAAGCGGAGGGCGCGCTCGGAAAGATCCGTCGCTCCCAAGGTCAATGCGTAATGAATCCACTTCTTGGGGCCTCTTTCCGCTCGCGCCCAGAGGACGAGGTCCTTGCGGTACTCGAACCAGATCTCGAGAAGCAGCACCACCATGAGGTACCAGGCATAGACGAACCCGAACATGGCCATGGCGGATCTTCCGTTGGGGGTGAGGAAGATCTCGTAGGAGCGCTCTGGATGCCCGAGGTGTGCAAGCAACGGAAGTGGAGCCACCAGGAGAAACGCCAGGGCCGTGAGCAGTGCGAGGCGGTAGGTGGGCTCGACCTCTTTGACGTTGAACACGCGCTCGAGGGAGGCGAGGATGAACGCGCCCGCCACCAGGCCCGTGAGATAGGGATACAGAACGATCAGCAGGCCCCAGTGGAGCTCCAACTCGTTCGGATAGATGAACCCCTGCATTGGGCTAGGTAACCTCTCGGTCCAGGTTGGCGTAATAGACTTTCGGCTTCGTGTTCAGATGTTGCTTCAGGACCTGCGTGTCGTTCTGTCGGACGAATCGGGCGAGGGGCGTTGCTCGGGCCTTGACCTCACCGAAAAGGCGAGCACCGGTCGGGCAGACCTCGACACACGCGGGGACCAGGCCGTCGGCTAGCCGGTGGTAGCAGAACGTGCACTTCGCCGCTACGTGCCTCTCCGGATGGAACCAGCGGGCGCCGTAGGGGCAGGCCTGGATGCAGTACCTGCACCCGATGCAGTAATCCTCGTCCACCAACACCACCCCGTCCTCCGTCGTGAATGTGGCGCCCACCGGGCACACCTGCACACAGGGGGCTTCGTCACAGTGGTTGCAGAGCTTGGGCACGAAGAACGTCCGGCGGATCTCCCCTTCCCCTCCGATTTCCGGCGAGAAGCCGTCGTAGCCCCCGTTCGGACTCTCCACCCTGACCTCGTCGTCCGTCTGGATCACGTAGCGCTCGACCCAGGTGTTGAAGTACTCGGGCTCCAGAGGCACGTCGTTCTCGGTCTTGCAGGCCACGACGCATCGACCGCAACCGATACACCTTTGCACGTCGATCCCCATGCCATACAGGCGTGCATCCACCTCCTGAGCGCCCTCCTGGGCGTCAAGCAGGTCCGGAAGGGAGATCACCCCCAATAGGAGAGGGCCGCCGACTCCACACGCCTTCAGGAATTCGCGACGATCGACCGGATCGCCCGGAGATGAAGGTCCAGCGTCGGAGTGTTTCGGCTTCTGTTCCATCGCTAGATCTCCGGGAAGTGTGGATAGTGGCACTGCCAACAGAGGTACTCCTGTCCGTGGGAGCTTAGGTCGATCTGGGGGATTCCCGGAGTCCCGGGTTCGGCCTGAGCATGGCATCCACCGCAGAAGCCCCGGTCCACCGGCTTTCCAACCTCCACTGCTCTCGGATCGATCTTGTGCTCCTCCGGCGACTCGTGACACGTGGCACAGGAGAGCGCCGCGTGGTGGGAGACCGCCTTCTGTCGAGCGATCTGTCCGTGGCAGGCGCTGCATTCCTGCGGAGTCACCGGCGGCTCGGGCGCGTGGGGGTCATGGCAATTGACACACGGGACCATGGGATTGTGGCCCACAGGGTCGATCTGAGGGAAGCCCGTCGGGCGGGACGGATTGTACGCGTGGCAAAGAGGGCAGAACCCCCGCTCTCGCGGAGCCAAGGGCTTCACGTTGAGGGGTGCCGAGGCATGGTTGCCATGACACGCCGTGCAGGTCTGATGGCCCGCGTACTTCTTAGGGTGCTTGACGATCGAGTCCACAGCCGCCGTTCGGTAGTGGCCCACCTCTCCAAAAGTCTTGGGAACGAGGAGAACCCGCGCGGCTACGAGCCCCACGATCACCAGGCCGAAGACGATCGCCAACCGGTAGACCTGCTGGGGCATGTGGACACCTCACATAATCGGGACTTTCGCGGAGCCGTTCGGGCCGTGGCCACGCAGCGGCCGAGCTGTTTCGGGCAAGGCATCAGCAAGCTCGGTGCCTCGGTGCAACCTACGCTCACCAATGGTATGAAAGTGAGCCCCTGCCTCGACCATGTCGCGCTCGACACGCGATGTGCCGCCCCATCCTGACCGGGCCGACCATCGAAGTCAGCTGGGACATTCTGCCCCGAGGCCGGGGCGTGGTGGCGGAAGTGGGGGCGGCCTCCCCCAACTCCGGCAGGGATCCGGTGTCCGTCAAGCCGACGCGGGGCCACGGGCGCGTGGGGCAGCGAGGATTGGACCTCTTGATCTCTCACATCTACATCCGTATTTGTACGGACAAGCCGCCGACCCCAGAGGGGCCGGCTCGACCTTTTCATTCACTCTCGGGGTACGTAGGCAAGGCCGTCTTCCATTAGGCCCCTGTTGACACAATCGACCGTGAAGTGGAGTTGAGCCAGATGAAACGACCATTCTTCGTTCTTGCCGGAGCACTTATCCTTGTCGGGATCGCGCCCTCGGCCCTTCTGGGCCAGGATACAAAGCCGCCGGCGACGCCGCACGAGCTGGAAGGCCGCGAGCAGTGCCTGATGTGCCACACCGGGGCCATGCAGGGTGTCGCGGGAGTACCGGCCGATCACGAGGGCCGCGAGAACAACACCTGCCAGTGGTGTCATGCAGCGGACGCTGCGCTGCAGACCACCACGCCCACCGCCATTTCCCACGACCTGGAGGGCCGTGATCAGTGTCTGATGTGCCACAGCGGCGCCATGCAGGGGATGCCGGCGGCACCGGAGAGCCATGAAGGAAGGGAGAACAACTCCTGCCAGTGGTGCCACAAGTCCGGATAGAATCCTCCCGAAGCAAGGGGTGGGATTCCGAGCGCCTCCCCGAAGCCGCGGAGGCGCTCGTATTGTGTCCACCCCAGGACCAGCCGGCCTCGGAAGGGCAGGTCCCGCCAGGCCTTGCCTTCCCGTCGGCCGGCCGGAAGATTTGCCGCACGTTGGACTCGTCCACCGGACAGGTGCCACGCGAACCGATGCCCCGGTGAGAGAGTCAGGTTGCCCCATCGCCGGGGCCCGATGAGAGGCAGCCGATGAGGACCTGGCGTCGGAAACGAACGGGGGGCCTGGCTCTACTGGTCGGATTCCTCGCGATTCACTCAGCCTGCCTCGACGAAGACCTGTTCGTGGACGAGGGCCTCCCCGCCTGGGGTGAGGCAGCAGGTTTCCTCGGGTTCGACGACGCCGATCAGAAGCGAACCGTTTGCGCTGCGTGTCACCCCGAGGTACAGAGCCTCTGGGAGGCCACCCACCACGCCAGGGCCTGGGAGGGCCTCCAGGGAAGTGGACAGGCCGCGGCGTCCTGCGAACCCTGCCATACCACCAGCGCCCTGGGCAGCGCGGTCACGGAATCGAACGTCGCCTTTGTGCGAACCTCCGACCCTCGTTACGTGCAGGTGCAGTGCGAGAGCTGCCACGGACCCGGCCAGGCACACGTCGCAGATCCCGCCCTGTTCCGACCTCTGGCTTCGATCAAGGCGGATCCGAACGCCGCGAGCGGATGCGGAGAGTGCCACCGGGGCGTGCACCATCCCTTCGTGGCGCAGTGGGCTCAGTCCGGCCACGGTTCCTCCAACGCCTCCACTGCAGCTCGGGTGCAGGAGTGTGCCCCCTGTCACGAGGGGAGGGCAGCCCTGAGCGCCCGATTCGGAGTCGACTCGGACTATCTGGAAAGGGGGGCAAGTGATCCCCTTCCGCTGGTATGCTCAGTCTGCCACGATCCTCACGACTCGAACCACGGGGGCCAGCTCAGAGCGTCCATCACCGAGTCGTCCACCGACAACCTGTGCGTGACCTGCCACGCTCGGAGGGGCCGACCCCCGTCGCCCCAAGGACCCCACGCCGCCCAGGGGCTCCTGCTGCTGGTCGAACGCGTGGGTTGGATCCCCCCGGGATCCTCGCTGGACCCGGAGCGCCTGCGCTCGACCCACGGCACCGATCCTTACGCAGAGGAATTCGGTCTCCCCTCCACCAACTCGCGGTTGTGCGTTACATGCCACATGCCCACGTCCACGGTCACGGACGCGGCCACAGGCCAGCTCGTCTTCGAGAGCGTGGGTCATCTGTTCCGGGCTGCCGCCTGTCTGGATTCCAACGGGATCTCGAGGCCCGGGACCTGCGGCGCGGAGGAGAGGGACTTCCGGGCCTGCGCCAGCTCCGAGTGTCATACCAGTCAGGAACAGGCGCGAAGCCTGTTCACGTTGTTCCGACGCCTGCTGGAGAGGCGACTGGACGAGATCTGGTTCGACAGCAATGGGAACCACGTCATCGACCCGAGCACGACCGACGGCGGACTCCTCCCCCGGGTGGTCGCTCAGGGTAATCCGTTCGAGTTGGATTTACGGGACGAGGTGGTGACCGTTGCCGAGGGCGCCCTGTGGAACGCACAGCTGGCCCACACCTCCACTCGTCCATGGTTCGGAGACGGGCGAGTGTTCGGTCAGAGCTTTTCGGCGACGCGGGCAAGCGGTGGGGGAACTCACAACCCCTGGCTACTTCACGCGCTGCTGGTGGAATCCATCGAGGCGTTGATCAAGGAATACGACCTGTGAGGGCCTGCAAGGAGCCTTTCCGAGACCGGCTTTCCCGACGCGAGGGCCCCGGCTCACTCGAGCCGGGGCCCTCGCCCGTTTCCAGCGACCTCACGCCCGCTGAGGCCGGCGTGGCATCTCCAGGTTAGGGGCCTCCCCCCTGCGTCTGTAGGGGCGAGATGCCGTGGCAGTCCACACAGTTCCGGGGAGCGTTGTGATCCGCCCGGTCCTGGTGGCAGACCAGGCAAACGTCGCGGCTCCACGCGGTGATGAGCTGCAGGGCGGAGCCATGGCACGCCTGACACCCGATCTCGTGCACCGTGGGCGGATGAATGGCGAGGACCGAGGAATCGTGGCAGGCCCGGCAGTCGCTGGTCACCGTGTGGTGCAGGACATGGCAGGAGGTGCAGTCCAGGCCGGACGCCTCCATGGACGGGGGCACGTGGCACTGGCCGCAGGTCTGGCCCGTTCCCATGTGACGCTCGTGTGGGAATCTCCCGGTTCCGGTCTCGTACGTCTGTCGGGGTGCGCTGCCGTGGCAGCTGGCACACCCCTCCGGCGCCGCCGCACTGTGATGACAGAGATCACACGTGTCACCGTCGTCGAAGCGGATCCCTCCGTGCTCGCTGAGAGGCGTGTGGCACACCTCACAGCGCATCCCCTCACCGGCATGGCGCGAGTGGGGGAACGTACGTCCGTTCCAGACCAGTTCCATCGCCGCCTCCATCCCGAAATGGCAGGAGAGACAGGCGTCCTCCGCCAGGGGGGCGCCGAGGTCCACCGCCGGCAGCCGAGTTGTCGATCCGGATAGGCTGGCCGCGTCCTGCGCCAGGCGCAGAGCGGCTCGAAGGAGCCGATCCGCGTACGCGACGTTGTGGGCGCCACCACCCACCCGCACCAGCTCCAGGTTTTCCTCCGCCCCCCGCATCAGGGAGTCTGCCTCGGGAGTGGGAGTGGAGCCGACCAGCCGGCGAGCCCGCTCCACCACGGGCTCC
>JBDHKE010000061.1:0-20949 GCA_039586555.1 Gemmatimonadota bacterium
CTCCCAACCCAGCTCCAGGAGTTCATCAGGGTCGCCGATGCGATACAGGTCCATGTGAACCACGTAGATGCCCCGGTCGGCGCTATACCGGAAGACCAGGTTGAACGTAGGGGAAGGGAGCGCCCCTCTCACCCCCGCTCCCCGCGCGACAGCCCTGGCCAGCACCGACTTGCCGGCTCCCAGGGGTCCTCGTAACCCCAGGAAGACCGGGGTCCCCACGGTTTGGCCCACCCGGTGTCCCCAGGCGGCGAGCTGCCTCTCCGTGAGGATCACGA
Organism: Gemmatimonadota bacterium; assembly: GCA_039586555.1. Taxonomy (GTDB): domain Bacteria; phylum Gemmatimonadota; class Gemmatimonadetes; order Longimicrobiales; family Gaopeijiaceae; genus JBDHKE01. The sequence goes on from JBDHKE010000061.1 coordinate 276, forward strand.
CGGGTCCGCGGCTGCCTTGATCTCGAAGATCTGATCCCGGAGCAGAGCGGCCCGCTCGAAGTCCAGGGCTTCCGCGGCCTCGGCCATCTCCTTCTCCAGGATCTTCACGTACTCCTCACGATTCACTTCATCGGCATAGGAGGCGGCAGGCTCGGCAACCTTGGCGACGGGCCTCTCACGAGCATCTGCCACCCGGGTGCTGAATTCGATCTCCGCCACGCTCTTCTCGATGCTCCGAGGGGTGATTCCGTGATCTTCGTTGTATTGGAGCTGAATGTCCCTCCTCCGGTTCGTCTCATCGACACAGCGGCGCATGGACTCGGTAACGGTGTCCGCATAGAGGACCGCCTTCCCGCGGACGTTCCGGGCAGCCCTTCCGATGGTCTGGATGAGGGAGCGGTAGTCCCTGAGGAAGCCCTCCTTGTCCGCGTCGAGGATCGCCACCAGAGACACCTCGGGAAGATCCAACCCCTCTCTCAGCAGATTGATGCCCACGAGGACATCGATCCTTCCCAAGCGCAGGGCTCGCAGGATTTCCATCCGCTCGATGGCGTCGATGTCCGAGTGCATGTAGCGAACTCGGATCCCGAGAGACTGGAGGTATTCACTGAGGTCCTCGGCCATCCGCTTGGTCAACGTCGTGACGAGGACTCGCTCCCCCGAAGCTTCACGCTCGCGGATCTCGGCCAGGAGATCATCCACCTGCCCACGCACGGGACGGATGTCCACTTCCGGGTCCACTAGACCGGTGGGTCGGATGATCTGCTCCACTACGACCCCCCCCGACTGCTGAAGCTCGTACTCTCCCGGTGTGGCCGACACGAACATGGCCCGATGAATCAAGGACTCCCACTCATCGAAGGTAAGGGGTCGGTTGTCGATGGCGCTGGGAAGTCGGAACCCGTATTCCACCAGGGTTTCCTTTCTCGAGCGATCCCCCCGGTACATCCCGTGGATCTGGGGGACCGTCACATGAGACTCGTCCACGATGAGGAGGAAATCCTCGGGAAAGTAATCCAGGAGGCACGCCGGGCGCTCACCCGGACGCCTCCCACTCAGATACCGGGAGTAGTTCTCCACTCCGGGGCACGTGCCGATCTCCAGCATCATCTCGAGGTCGAAGTTGGTGCGGCTCTCCAGGCGCTGGGCTTCGAGGAGTCTACCGGCCTCTCTGTGGCAAGCCAGCTGCTCCCGGAGCTCCTCCCGGATGAGAGGCACCGCCACCTCCACGGTCCGCCTTCGGGTCACGTAGTGGCTGGCGGGGTAGACGGCCGCCCGCCCCACGGAAGCGATCACGCTTCCTGTCAAAGGATCGAATCGAGTGATCCGCTCGACCTCGTCTCCCCAGAGCTCCACCCGTATCGCCTGCTCCTCGTAGGCCGGGAAGATCTCGATCGTATCGCCACGGACTCTGAACGTCCCCCGCTCGAACTGGTAGTCGTTGCGCCGGTACTGAATGTCCACCAGACCGCGAAGGATCTCTTTGCGCGGAATCTCCTCCCCTACATCCAGCACGAGCATCAGCGCGCGGTAATCCCGGGGATTGCCCAGCCCGTAGATGCAGGACACGGACGCGACCACGATCACATCGCTCCGCTCGATGAGCGAGGTCGTCGTCCGGAGGCGCAGACGGTCGATGTCCTCGTTGATCGAAGCGTCCTTCTCGATGTACGTGTCCGTGGACGGTACGTATGCCTCCGGCTGGTAATAGTCGTAGTAGGAGATGAAGTACTCGACGGCGTTGGACGGGAATAGAGCCTTCAGCTCACCGTAAAGCTGCGCGGCCAAGGTCTTGTTGTGGGACATGACCAGGGTGGGACGACCATAGTTGGCGACGACGTGCGCCATGGCGAGGGTCTTGCCCGTCCCGGTGGCGCCCAGCAGCGTCTGGAAGCTGTCGCCTCTGATCAGACCCTCGGTCAGCGCCTCGATGGCCTGAGGTTGGTCACCTCCGGGGAGATGGGGCGATTCGATTCGGAACTCAGGCATGGACCGAGCGACCCGCTACGCTTCGATGAGGTCCGCTTCCCGGAAGCTCTCTCGTCGCTCCACCGCCACCACTCCTCTCACCTGGCGAATCGCGCCGACCACGCGGTTGAGATGAGCCAGGTCCTGGACCTCGACCACGAACTCACCGTTCATGCCCCCATTCACCGCGTTGATCTCTGCGTTCTGGATGTTCGTTCCCGTATCCGTAATGGCCTTAGCGATTTCCGACAGCAGCCCCCGCCGATCGGTTCCCTGCATGTAGAGCTTGACGAGGAATCGGTCGCCCTTCTCCGCCGTCCACTCGATCTCCACCCTGCGGTCCGGGTCCTGGGAGAGGTTGAGCACGTTCGGACAGTCGGCGCGGTGGATGGACACCCCTCTTCCTCGCGTGATGTAGCCAATCACGGGATCGCCCGGAAGAGGCTGACAGCATTGTGAGTAACGAACCATGACGTTGTCGAGCCCATGGATGCGAACACCCCTCGGGGACTTTCGGAGCTTCTCCGTCAGACGCTCCAAGGTGGTGGGTGATCGCTCCCGCTCCTTCCCGGCCTCGTGCTCCGGGAAGAGCGCCTTGATCACCGCGGCGGGACCGACGTCCCCGCGTCCCAGCGCCGCGTAGAGATGATCGGTGTCGGCGTGGCCGAGCCCCTCGGCGGCTCGAGCCATCTCCTTCTCAGCGACCTTGGACTTTCGGATTCGCCGCAACTCCCGCTCGAAGAAGTCCCTGCCCAGCTGCACCGCCGCATCGAACTCCTGTTTGCGAATCCACTGCCGTATCTTCTGTCGAGCTCTCGAGGTCTTCACGAAGGCGAGCCAATCCCGACTGGGCCATTGGCGAGGGTTCGTGAGGACCTCGACCGTCTCCCCGTTGCGAAGCTCCCGGGAAAGCGGTGCGATCCGCCCGTTGATCTTCGCTCCCGCGCAGTGAAGACCCACTTCCGTGTGGACCGCGAAGGCGAAGTCGATGGGAGTGGCACCCATCGGGAGCTGCTTTACCTCGCCCTTGGGTGTGAAGACGAAGATCTCACCCTGGAACAGGTCCATTCGGAGGAACTCCATGAACTCCTCGGGCTCGCCCGTGTCCTTCTGCCACTCCAGGACCTGCCGAAACCAGATCAATGCCTCGTCGACATCGCTTCCCCGTCCGTCGTCCTGTCCCTCCTTGTACCTCCAGTGGGCCGCAATTCCATACTCCGCGGTCCGATGCATCTCCTCGGTGCGGATCTGGATTTCGTAGCGTCGCCCCCCGGGTCCGAAGATCGTCGTATGGAGGGACCGGTACATGTTCAGCTTCGGAGTCGCGATGTAATCGTGAAACCGCTCCTGGATGGGGGTCCATCTGTTGTGAATCACGCCCAGGGCCGCGTAGCAGTGCTGGATCGAATCGGTGGTCACGCGCATGGCCATGAGGTCGTAGATCTCCTCATAGGACCGATCGCGACGCTTCATCTTCTTGTAGATGGAAAAGAGGTGTTTCGGTCTCCCGGTCACCTCGCAAGGAATGCCGGCCCTCTCCAGCTCCTCCTCGAGAGGACGCTTCAACTCGAGGATCTGACGCTCCCGTTCCCGGCGCCGCTGCTGAACCTTGCGTCGGAGCTCCTTGTAGGCCTCAGGCTCCAGGAACTTGAAGGAAAGGTCCTCGAGCTCCCACTTGAGAGCTGCCATCCCCAGCCGGTGCGCCAGGGGCGCAAAGATCTCGAGGGTTTCGGCGGCGATTCGTCGCTGCTTTTCGGGCGGTAGGTGCTCCAGCGTGCGCATGTTGTGGAGCCGGTCCGCCAGTTTGATCAGGATGACCCGAGCGTCCTGCGCCATGGAGAGCAGGAGCTTGCGATAGTTCTCCACCTGGTGCTCGGTGTGGGATCGGAAGCGGACCTTCCCGATCTTCGTGACGCCGTCCACGACGGCGGCGACCTCCTCACCGAACCTCTCCTCCACCTCCGCCAGAGAGACCGCGGTGTCCTCGACCACATCGTGAATCAAGCCCGCGGCAATGGACGCTGAATCCAACTTGAGCTGGGCGAGGATCGTGGCCACTTCGACCGCGTGCTTGACGAACTCTTCACCCGAGGCTCGGCGCTGGCCGGAATGAGCCTCTCGTGCAAGCTGGTAGGCGTTGATGATCAGCTCCACGTCCAGTCGCTCCGCATAGGCCTCCAATGCTCGAGCAAGCGAGCGCGGAAGCCCACGAATCGTGGAAGTACCGGAGCTGGAAGACGCGGAGGGCATGGCCGATCCGTTATTCTCGTGGCAGTGGACTCGCAGTGCCTGTTACACCGCTAGGCACCCGTGGAGCCTTCGGTTCCCCGGGGCGGCAGGTCGAACGGCGGCCCGCAGGCTCGCCGGCCCCTAAGGGATCCCGCAGAGCAGGCGCCTGCCGTTCCAGGTTTGTGGCGCGCGCGGCCCTCCCCGTCAAGTCCGTGTGTCCGCGGACACCCCCAGACCGACCTCAAAGGAGGCCCAGCCCGGCCATTGACACGAACGACCCCTCGCCGATGATCACGTGGTCAAGGACCGCGATCCCGAGGGCCCGTCCGGCCTCGGCGAGCTGCCGCGTCGCGGCGTGGTCCTCTGGCGACGGACTGGGGTCCCCTGAGGGATGGTTGTGAACCAGGATGACGCCGGATGCGCTCTCGAGGACGGCGGGTTTGAAGACCTCTCGCGGATGAATCAGCGACGCATCCAGGATTCCCCGGGTGACGAGGACATCCCTCAAAACCCGGTGCTGCGTGTTGAGGAGAAGGGCGTGGAATTCCTCCTGGTGAAGATCCCGAAGTCGGGAGGCCATGAGGGAGAAGACATCCTCGGGTCCCCGGATCGGCGCGCGGACCGGCGCCTGTTCCCGATGGGCCCTTCGGCCGAGCTCCACGGCCGCGAGAATCCGGGCGGCGGTCGCCCCTCCCACGCCCCTCACCCCCTCCAGCGCAGCGCACGGCAGAGAACCCAGCTTCCGTACGGATCCACCCGCAAGCTCCAGCAGGAACTCTGCCACATCCATGGCCGAGGCTTCTGCTCCCCCGCTACCAACCAGAACGGCAACGAGCTCCCGTGTCGTCAGGGCGCGGGGCCCGAGGAAACGGAGACGCTCGCGGGGGCGCTCCTCGCGAGGCCACTCTCGGATGGCCATCGGCTCCTCGACGTGCAGGCCCAAACAGCGGGAAGACCCCCTCCTACTGAAGCCTACCGTGGCACTTCTTGTACTTCTTCCCGCTCCCGCATGGACAGGGGTCGTTCCGTCCTGGCTCCTTCGTGACGGTGACGGGCGCGGACTTCGGTCGCTCGCCTCGATTGGTGGCGAGCGCTCTCACGTCCGGGGCCCCCGCGGGCATCAGACCCGAGTCCTCCGGAGCGGACCTCGTCCGGGCCGATCGGGCCACTCCCGTGTCGTCCACGCCGCGAGAGCTGGGGGATGCGGCCATCGCGGGAACCGCGCCGACCGCCGCCGCCGCCCCGACGCCCCGCGGTTCCTCCGTGGGGCCGGAATACACGAGCCGACGGGTCGCGCTCGGCCGGGGCTGTGGACGCCCAATCTGCGCTCGGAAGAAGAGCCTGGTGAGGGTGCTGCGGATGTCGGCCATGAGGTCGACGAACATCTCGTAGGCTTCCTTCTTGTACTCGATCAGGGGGTCCTTTTGACCCCAGCCGCGGAATCCGATGGATGCTTTCAGATGGTCCAGGTCGTAGAGGTGGTCTTTCCACTTGTCGTCGATCACGGAGAGCATGATCCAGCCGCTGACTCTTTCCGCGTTCTCCCCGAAGCTTTCGAGCTTCCGGTGAATAGCGTCCCTCGTGGTCTCGATAACGGCCTCGGCGAGCGACTCCTGATCCTCGAACGGAGGTTCGGCGGGGTGCTCGTCCGGCAGCGGATGGGCGAGGATCAAGTAATCCTGTAGCAGGCGTTTCTTGAGCCCCGATAGATCCCACAGTTCCGGTGGCTCGAAGTCGGGCGCATACTCGTCGACCGCTGCGCGCACGGCGTGCTCGACCATTTCCCAGATCTCGCCCTTGAGGTCTTCACCACCCTCTAGCGCGAACAGGCGGAGATCGTACACGACCTCACGCTGCTGGTTCATGACATCGTCGTAGTCGAGCAGCCGCTTTCGTGCCTCGAAGTTGTTACCCTCGACACGTTTCTGCGCCCTCTCGATGGACTTGGTGATCAACGGGTGCGTGAGCACCTCCCCCTCCTGCGCCCCCATCTTCTCCATCGCGCCGGCGACCCGGTCGGACATGAAGAGCCGCATGAGGTCGTCTTCCAGAGAGATGAAGAACTGCGAGCTACCGGGGTCCCCCTGGCGGCCCGACCGTCCACGGAGCTGTCGGTCGATCCTTCGTGACTCGTGCCGCTCCGAACCCAGGATGTGCAGTCCGCCGCATTCAATCTCATGGTCGCGCGGCTTCCCCTCGAGCTCCTCCGCCATCAGCGGATCGACGGGAACCAGGGATCCGACATCGAGGCCCTTCGAGAGAGCCCACCCGACGGTGCGCGAATCCGTGACCGCCTCCCCGAGCTTGATGTCGGTCCCCCTCCCCGCCATGTTCGTCGCGATGGTCACCGTTCCGGGCTGTCCGGCCTCCGCCACGATCTGAGCTTCACTCTTGTGGTGCTTCGCATTCAGGACGTTGTGCGGAATGCCCCGGCGTTTGAGCATCCGCGAGAGGGTCTCCGACACGTCTACGTTCGTCGTACCCACCAGGACAGGGAGCTCCATCGCGTGGACACGCTCGATTTCGTCCATGATGGCGGTGTACTTCTCCCTCTTGGTCCGGAAGACCAGATCGTTCCGGTCGTCGCGGATCACCGGCCTATGGGTTGGGATGACCAGTACCTCGAGGCCGTAGATCTGGTGGAACTCGTTTTCTTCGGTTTCGGCGGTCCCGGTCATTCCTGCCAGCTTGTCGTACATCCGGAAGTAGTTCTGGATGGTGATGGTAGCCAGCGTCTGGGTCTCGCCCCGCACCTCGACCCCCTCCTTAGCCTCCACGGCCTGGTGTAGACCGTCACTCCACCGGCGCCCGGGCATCTGACGACCGGTGAACTCGTCGACGATCACCACCGATCCATCCTCGCCGATGATGTACTGCTCGTCCTTCTGGAAGAGCGTGTGGGATTTCAGAAGCTGGTGGATCACGTGTATCTTCTGGCTCTTCTCGGAGTATTCGGCCTCGATCTCCTGCATCCGCTCCCGCCGGTCATCTACCGAGAGGGACTCGTCCTCCTCCAGGGCTCCCAGTGCATCGGAGAGGTCCGGAACCACGAAGGCTTCAGGGTCTCCGGGCGACAGCTCGTCGAGCCCCTGGTCCGACAGGTGAACGTTGTGCCCCTTCTCGTCCATGGCGAACAAGAGCAGCTCGTCGACCTCATGCAGTCGCTTCTCCCGCATGAAGTCCGCCTCGACCTTCTGAACGAGCTTCTGGAGTCCGGGGTCGTCCGCGAATAGCTTGAGCAGCTTCCTGTGTTTGGGAGAGCCGCGCTTCGCGGCGAGGAGCTTCTCGCCCGCCGCGGCCTCGTCCCCCGTCTCCAGGTCCTTCTCCGCCCGAGCCACGAGGTCGTTCACGATACGAGTCTGCTTCCGGTAGAGGCTCGCGACTGCCGGGTTTAGGCGCTTGAAGGGTGTCGAGGTGTCCCTGCCCACGGGTCCTGAGATGATCAGGGGAGTGCGCGCCTCGTCGATCAGAATCGAGTCCACCTCGTCGATGATGGCGTACGCGTGAGGCCTCTGAACCCGTTGTTCGAGGTCGTGCACCATATTGTCGCGGAGATAGTCGAACCCGAACTCGTTGTTGGTGCCGTACGTGATGTCCGCGTGATACGCCGCCCGCCGCTCGGCAGACCCGGGGTCGTGCAGGTCGATGACGTCCACGTTGACGCCCAGGAAACCGTAGATCGCCCCCATCCACTCCGCATCGCGCTGGGCGAGGTAGGAGTTGACCGTAACCAGGTGCGCCCCGCGTCCAGCGAGGGCATTGAGATAAAGGGGCATCGTGGCCACCAGGGTCTTTCCTTCACCGGTGGCCATCTCGGTCACCTTGCCCTGGTGCAGCGAAATCCCCCCGATCAGCTGCACGTCATAGGGGATCATGTCCCAGGTGAGCTTCTGGCCGGTAACGAGGATCTCCTTACCGATCATGCGCCGACACGCCTCCTTGACCACCGCGAAGGCCTCGGGGAGGAGCTCGTCCAGGACCACCTCGGTCTCCTCATGCAAATCGGCTTCCAGGCGCCCGATATCCAGGCTCAATCTCTCTCGCTCCGAGGCATCCTCCGACCGGCGTTTCTCCTCCTGAAGGTCCGCTATCTGCTCCTTCAGGGCGTCCGTGCGTCCCTCGATCCTCTTGCGGAAGTCCTCGGTCTTCCCTCGCAATGCCTCGTCCGAGAGCTCCCGCAGGCTTTCGCAACACCGGTTGATCTCTTCGACGATCGGTTGGAGCTTCTTGAGCTCCCGCTTGTGTCGAGTTCCCAGGATCTTGGAAACGAGCTTCTTCACCATCAACAAGCCTCAGATGTCTGCAGGATTCGGATCGGATTCTACGTACAGTCTTTCACGTTCGATGATCCGTATCACCTCATCAGGAACGAGATAGTCGATCGGCTTGCCCGCTCGGCGCCGGTCCCGAATCTGCGTCGACGAGACCTCCACCCGAGTGACCGGAACCAGCCGAAAGGGAAGATCCAGCTGCGGACGGACCTGCTCCGGGGACCGCCCGGAGCGCTCCATGACCACCAGAGTCGCCAGCTGCGCCACGACCTCCGGCTCCCGCCAGGACTCCAGGCACGCGGCCTGATCCGAGCCCACGACGAAGTGAAGCTGCGCTCCGGGCTCCAGCTCCCGATACTGGCGCAGGGTATCCACGGTGAAAGAAACGCCCCCCCGCCGCAACTCCACGTCGCTCACTTCGAACCGGGCATCGCCCGAAACGGCGGCACGAGTCATCTCGAGGCGAGTCCGCGCTGCCGTCACGGGAACGGCGTGTTTGTGCGGAGGCTGGTTCGACGGCAAGAAGACGAGCCGGTCCAGCTCCAACGCCTCGAAGACGTCCTGCGCGACGATCAGGTGCCCGATGTGGGGTGGGTCGAACGTTCCCCCCAGAAGCCCGAGGCGATACCGCGTCACGCCTCCGGAGCCCGACGTGGTGAGGTCTGTCTCAGGATACCGCACGGATCGACTGTGCCGCCTCCGAGTCCGGATACGTCTCGAGCAACCGCTCCCGAACCGCGTCGGCTTCCTGCTCCCATCCGATCTCAGTGTAGGCTTGATAGAGCCGCAGCAGAGCCTCCGGGGCCGAAGAGGTGTCGGGATACTCCTCGACCACATCCTCGAAGTAGATGATCGCCGAGTCGTAGAGCTTGCGACGGAAGTAGAAGTCCCCGCTGAGCCAGTCCTTGCGCGCCAGCTTCTCACGCATCTCCCGATGAATGGCCCGGGCCGAATCGGCCACCGCGGCCCCTGGATAAGCGGTGACCACATCCTGACAGGCGTTGAGGGCCTCAAGAGTGTAGGTTTGGTCGCGCTGCGGAATGGGTGACAGTCGCTCATACGCCCGGCACCGGCCGAGCATCGCGGAACGGGCCATCTCGTTTCCGGGGTATCGGTCGAGAAAACGAGCAAACTCCGACGCTGCGCTCAGGTACTCCCCCTTCTCGAGGAAGGACCGGGCGAGGTACATCCGGGCCTCAATGATTCGATCAAAGGTCGGGTAGGAGAGGATGAGCCGCTCGAGGACCTCGATGGCGTCTGACCACTCCTCCTCCTCAAAGGCCTCCAGGGCATACTGGTAGAGCTCCTCGTCCGAGAGGCCGAGGTAGGGATTGGCCGACCCGCAGCCCGCGAGGCTCAGCGCCCAAAAGATCGAGATGATGAAACCCACCGGAATACGCATCCCCGAGGAATACCCGACGTTGCCCGCTTCAGATCCGATGGGCAACCCGATTGGGCCTCCCTGGACAGCCCCCCCTCCAACCGAACCATGGCGAGAGTCGGGGGGCGTTTCAATGACCCGTCGCCTCATCCTTCTTGGTAGAAGCGCTCCACGGCCGCCACCACGCTTTCCTGGTCCTCCAAGCGCAGTTCGGGATACACAGGTAGGCTCAACACCTCCTGACAGAGAGCCTCGGATTGGGGCAGGTCACCTGGCCGATAGCCGAGGTCGCCGAAGCACTGTTGGAGGTGCAGCGGAGTCGGATAATACACGCCCGAACCGATGCCCTGTGACGCGAGGAAGTCCTGCAGTTCGTCCCTCCGCGGTACCCGCACCGTGTATTGATGGAAGACGTGCTTGTTCTCGCACCGCCGCACAGGAGTCCGCACATCCGGGATGTCGCGGAACATCTGATCGTACCGCGCCGCGTTGGCGCTCCTCGCTTCGTTCCACCGATCCATGTGCGGTAGCTTGGCGAGCAGGACGGCCGCCTGCAGGGCGTCCAAGCGGCTGTTCGTCCCCACCATTTCGTGGTGATACATCTGGCGCCCGCCGTGAACACGCAGCTTCGCCACCCGGTCCGCCAGCTCGTCGTCCGCCGCGGACACAAGCCCGCCGTCTCCATAGCTGCCCAGGTTCTTGGTGGGGAAGAAGCTGAACGCCCCCGCTCCACCCGCAGCCCCCGCTCTGACCCAGACCTTCCCGGAGCCCGGGCCGCCGAGATTCTGCTGCGCACCGATGGCCTGAGCGGCATCTTCCAGAAGGAACGCACCTCGTGCGTCCGCGACCTCCCGCAGCTCCTTCATGGGTGCCATCTGGCCGAAGAGGTGAACGGGGATGACGGCTCGGGTCCGATCGGACCACCGGTCCGCCACTGTATCGGCAGTCACGTTGAAGGTTTCGGGATCTACGTCGCAGAAGACGGGCCTCAAGCCCGCATTCCACACCGCGCCGGCCGTGGCGAAGAACGTGAAGGCGGGAAGTATGACCTCGTCACCGGGGCTCAGTTCCAGGGCTCGGAGAACCAGGAGGAGCGCGTCGGTCCCGCTGGCGCAACCGATCGCGTGGGGCACGCCCAGGTAGTCCGCCATGGCCTCCTCGAATCGCTCTACCGCCGGACCCAGAATGAACCGCTGCGTTTCCAGAACCTCCGAGATCGCCTGATCGACCTCGTCTCGGATTTCCCCGTATTGGGCTCTGAGGTCGATGAGCGGGATGGTCATGAGCACCGGCCGGGAGAGGGTGGGCCGAGGCCAGGACGGCCGAAGCGGATCTCGTCAATCCGCTGCAGGGCACGACGCACGAGGGGACTCATTCCCGCCGGATCCACGTTCTGTACCTGCCGAAACGCCTCGATGGCTGCGTCGCACTCTCCGCGCCGAGCGAGGATCTCCCCCCTCTCGAAGTGCGCTCGGGGCAGAAGACTCTTCGGCTCCCCCAGCGCGATCACCGCTTCGATCCGCGGCAGGGCCTCTCGGTCCCTCCCATCCGCAAGCAGGCTTTCTGCGAGCCGATACGAACAGTTGCCCAGATGCCAAGAGACGTCCCCCCGCTCGGCATCTGATGCGAGCTCCAGATACTGCTCGAAGAAGGCCAGTGCCCGCCGGCAGTCACCCGTAGCCTCGTACGCGCGGCCCGCCTCATAGATCAGGTCCGGAGCCGAATCCGGCGCCACGGAGCCCAGCGCGGCCTGGAAGAACGGGAGGGCGCGGGCGAATTCTCCGTTGCGGATGTGATGTCTGGCCAACGGAAGGGCAAGGCTGGCGACGTTGATCCCCGGGCGGAATTCCAGAGCCGCCTGGATCGCGGAGGACACACCCAATCGATCGCTTCGGCGTTCGGCCTCATGAGCGAACCGGATGAGATCCGCCACCGCCTGGTCCACATAAGAGGAGTCCCCCTCCGCCGCTCGCCGGTAGTAGTCACGTGCCTGATCGATGCGCCCGAGCCGAGCATTGACGTGGGCGACCCGCGCGAGCACCGCCGGCTCGGTCGTGCCTTGCTGAAGCGCAAGACGGTACTCGGCCAGGGCCTCTTCGTAGTCGGCCACCGCGAAGGCGCGGTCGCCCCTCAGAATCGCGCCTTCGTCGTCCGCGCCCGAGCACCCGGACAACAGGGTGGGCAGGATGAGCACCGTCGCCAGCTTTCGAATCATCGCCTGCCGCTCCACACGGGACGATCCCTCGTCAGGGTCAGTCTCGGCCCCGCGCAACTGTGAACAAGGGAGGAGCCACGCCCGTCGCGAGCGCGGCTCCCAAGAAAGCTCTCATCGAACGGAGTGTCGGACAATCCCCGGGAGGCCCCTCCCGGTCGCTCCGCGAGGCGGTCAAGCCCCTCCTTCCACGACATCGGAAGCCGCAGAAAGGAACGCCTGCGCTCTCGGGTCTTCGGGATTCGCCTTCGCGCAGTGGGTCCACTCCCGCACCGCCCCCTCCACATCCCCCGTGCGCTGGAGAGCCACGCCGAGCTTCAAACGGGCCTCGACGTACTCAGGTCTTCTGGCGAGGACCCCCTCGAGCTCCTCCCGGGCACGGTCAGGATCCCCCATCGCCATGTAGGCGTCCGCCAGCCTGCACCGGATGTCGGGAAACCCTGGTCGCACCTCCAAGGCCTTCCGGAACTCACTCAACGCATGCTCAGGGTTGCCGGCAAGCAAATAGAGATTCCCGAGGTCCGCGTGGGTCACTGCGATCCGGTTCCCGAGATTGGAAGGAAACGGATCGGCCCAATGCCGCTCGAGCTCGGCGGCCCGCGCAAAGGCTACCCGCGCCTCTTCGAATTGGCCGAGCTCGTTGAGAACAATGGCGCGATTCAGGTGTGCCTCCGCATAGGAGGGGTTTATCTGCACCGCATGACCGAACTCCACCAGGGCACTCTCCATGTCACCCATCAGTGCCAGGCAGAGCCCGCAACGATTGCGCACATCCGCGAAGTCGGGGTGATCCTTGAGCACCAAGCGAAACTCGGCAAGCGCGGTGGCGTAGTCGTCGGCTTCCAGGGCACTCACGCCCCGGGCGATGCGATGCTTCCCTGAGTAATGGCGACCGTCGGACATCGAGTACTCGAACCTCCTTCTTGTCGTTCTTCCTGGCAGCAGCTCTTCGAACCGCCGCGTCGCGTCCCCGGGACCATGGAGAGGCGGGCGCGGGATTCGGACCTAGTGTTCCGTCGCAGGACTCCTGTCGAGACGGTGGACTAGGACGAACCCACGCGATCGGACTCCGGGTCTCGGAACCACCTGACGAAGGCCTCGACACCGTCCTCGAAACCGGTGGATGGTCGAAACCCCAGCAGCTGGCCGGCCTTGCTCACGTCGGCATGGGTCCGCAGCACGTCTCCTGGCTGGTGCGGAAGCCACGCTATGCGCGCTTCAACCCCCAGGGCGTTGGACAGTGCCCGGACCATCTCCAGAAGGGTTACTCTACGACCCCCGCCCAGATTGACGATCTCGAAGCTCGCCCCCCTCCCTTGCACGAACGAGATCCCGGCCTCGATACCATCGATGATGTCGTCGATGTACGTGTAGTCACGCTCTGTGCCCCCATCTCCGTAGAGGGGAATCTCCTGTCCGTCCACCATTCTTCTGGCGAACTTGTGGATCGCCAGATCCGGCCTTTGCCGCGGGCCGTAAACCGTGAAGAGCCGCAGGCAAAGACAGCGGATGTCGTGGAGATGGGTGGCGCTGTGACAGATCAACTCCCCGCTGCGCTTCGTGGCCGCATAGGGAGAGATCGGACGGTCCACGGGACCGTCCTCGCTGAGAGGCAGCCGATCGCTGTTCCCGTAGACCGAGGACGATGACCCGAACACGAAGCTGCGGATTCCCCGATTCCGGGCAAGCGAGAGCAAAGCCGCCGTGCCACTGACGTTTACGTCGCAGTACAGGACCGGGCGGGCTATGGAGGGCCTGACTCCCGGTCGGGCCGCGAGATGTACGATCGTGTGGATCTCGTCCGGTAGCGCCGAAAGGGTGGAATCATCCCGGACGTCACCCCGGACTTCGCGGAACGCGCCGTGCTGCCTGGCCCGGTCCAGGTTTCTCTCCTTGATGCGGGGGTCATAGAAGTCATCGAAGCAATCCAGACCCACCACCGCTTCCCCACGGCCCAGCAGTCGCTCCACCAGGTGCGACCCGATGAACCCCGCAGCACCCGTCACGAGCACGGACATCGGACCCCTCGAAGAGGAGAGTGTCCACAGTCACTCGGGGGAGGGCGCATCTCTTTTCGCATTGTCTACAGGGTCCTCGCCTGGGCTCCGTCCTCCTGGACGAGGCGCTGAAAGTACGGGATGGTCTTCTTCAGCCCCTCCCTCAGCGGCACCTGCGGATCCCAGTTCAAGACGCTTCGAGCGAGCGTGATGTCCGGCTGGCGGACCTTCGGGTCATCCTGCGGAAGGGGTCGCCGCTCGATCCGGGAGGTCGCCCCCGACTCCTCCAGCACCATTTCCGCGAGCTCGAGGATGGTGAACTGATCAGGATTGCCGATGTTCACCGGGTCCGTCTCGCTCGAGTGGAAGAGGCGGACGAGCCCCTCGATCTCGTCCGATACGTAACAGAACGAACGGGTCTGAAGCCCGTCACCGTACACGGTCAGGGGCTCCCCTCGAAGCGCCTGAACGATGAAGTTGGACACCACTCGTCCGTCGGCTGGCCGCATGCGAGGCCCGTAGGTGTTGAAGATACGGGCGATGCGCGTATCCACACCGTGATACCGATGGTAGGCCATGGTCATCGCTTCCGCGAACCTCTTGGCTTCGTCATAGACGCCGCGGGGGCCTATGGGATTCACGTTTCCCCAGTAGGACTCGGACTGCGGATGGGTCAGCGGGTCTCCGTACACCTCCGAAGTGGAGGCGAGGAGAAAGCGCGCTTTCTTCGCCTTCGCGAGCCCCAGGGTGTTCAGCGTTCCGAGACTTCCTACCTTGAGCGTTTGAATGGGCAGCTCGAGGTAATCCACAGGGCTCGCAGGGGAAGCGAAGTGAAGGACCCCCTCCAGGTCTCCCTCCACGAAGAGCGGCTTGGACACGTCGTGCAGAATGAATGCGAACGAGGGATTCATCTGCAGACGGGCGATGTTGTCGCGAGATCCGGTGATGAAGTTGTCCACCCCCACGACCCGCCACCCCTCTTCCAGGAAACGGTCCGCCAGGTGAGAGCCCAGAAAGCCTGCCGCTCCGGTGATCAAGACACGCATGGGTCAGGCCGGGACGGGGATCGCGGAAGGACGCCCCACCGAGTAGTACTCGAATCCCATGGCCTTCATCTTCTCCGGAGCGTACAGGTTGCGTCCATCGAAGATTACCGGTGTGGCCATCCGCTCCCTCATCTTCCCGAAGTCGGGCCTCCGATAGGGGTTCCACTCCGTGTGAATCAGGAGACCGTCGGCCCGGTGGAGAGCCTCGTACTGGTCCTTCCCGAAAACGATGGACCCTCCCAAACGCCGTCGCGCCTCATCCATGGCCGCCGGATCGTGTGCCACGAGACGAGCGCCTCGGGCCACGAGCTCCCGGATCGTGACCAGGCTCGGCGCCTCCCTCATGTCGTCCGTATTCGGTTTGAACGCCAGCCCCCACAGCGCGAACGTGCGTCCCACCAGCTCTTCGCCGAAACGGTCTATGACCCACCCCGCCATCAGCCTCTTCTGCCCCTCGTTGATGTCCTCCACCGCCTCAAGGATGGAGGCGTCCACCCCGAGCTCGTTCATGGTTCTGACCAGGGCCTTGACGTCCTTGGGAAAGCAGGAGCCCCCGTATCCAACCCCGGGAAAGAGGAAGCTCGGTCCAATGCGCTGGTCGCTGCCCACACCCAGCCGCACCATGTTCACGTCCGCACCGGTTCTTGAGCAGAGCCGGGCGACGGAGTTCATGAAGCTGATCCGGGTCGCTAACATGGCGTTGGCCGCATACTTGGTGATCTCAGCCGAGGCCACGTCCATGATCAGGATCTGGTGCCCGGTTCGGACGAAGGGCGCGTAGAGGTCCTGGAGCACCTGGGCTGCTTCCGGCGATCCCACACCGAGGACCACCCGGTCCGGCTTCATAAAGTCGTCGACTGCGGCGCCCTCCTTCAGGAACTCCGGGTTGGAGCAAACGTGGACCTTATGGTCGGTGCACTCCCGGATCGCATCTTCCACGAGTCTGGCCGTTCCCACGGGAACGGTGCTCTTCGTGATGACGATCCGCTCACCGTCCATCGCGCGTCCGACCGTCCTGGCCACCTCGAGCACGTGTTTGAGATCCGCTGAGCCATCCTCGTCCGGCGGCGTTCCCACCGCGATGAAGATGATGTTCGCTTCCCGAACGCCTTGCTCCACATCACTCGTGAAGCGCAGTCGCCCTTCCGCCAGATTGCGTCGCACCATGGGCTCGAGCCCAGGCTCATAGATCGGGATCTCGCCTCGCCGCAGACGGGCGACCTTCCGCTCGTCGATGTCGGTGCAGACCACATCGTTTCCGGTCTCAGCCAGGCACGCGCCGACGACCAACCCCACATATCCGGTACCGATGACGTTGATGCGCATCTCGTGCGACTCGAATCCTTGTCGAAGTCTTTTTTCGCCGTGGCGACAGTCCCTGATTCTTGGACGCCCGCGCGGTCTCCCCCTTCTGAAGAGCTTCGGCATTTCGCAGCAGGAACCGCTCCGCCTCAACGGGTTGCCTTTCGCCTGGATAATCCGTGGTGGCGGGGCTGGACACAAGGTCCCACTCCCGGGGATCTGGTGAACCGCGCACAGCGCGAAGAACATCGCGGCCAACCGCTTGACGCAGCACCCCGCCACTCCCCGCTATACCTGAGCGCACAGCGCGAAGAACATCGCTACCTGAGGCCTGCCGCCCCGGGGTCAGTCGGAGGGAGCCGCGATGTATCCCTCACTCTCCAGGTGGAGGAGAATCTGCTGACACGCTTCTTCCGGTGAGATGTCCGTGGTGTCCACCACCACGTCGGCATCATCCGGCGCCTCGTAGGGGTCGGACACGCCGGTGAACTCCTTGATGATCCCGGCCCGTGCCTTCGCGTACAGTCCTTTACGATCCCTCTGCTCGCAGACCTCCAGGGGAGTGCTCACGTAAACGAGCACGTACCCACCCACCCGTCTGATTCGGGACCGATTCTCCTTGCGAACCGCATCATATGGTGCAATGGGAGCGCAGATGCTGACCCCACCCCCCTTGGTGATCTCAGCGGCTACAAAGCCGATACGCCTGATGTTCAGGTCTCGGTGCTCCTTGGAAAAACCCAGCTCGGAGGAGAGGTTCCTCCGCACCAGATCTCCGTCGAGAAGCGTGACCGACCGGCCGCCCATCTCCAGGAGCTTTGTTCGAAGCACGTTCGCCACCGTGGACTTGCCCGCTCCCGACAGGCCCGTGAAGAACACCGTGAAGCCCTGTCGGTGCCGCGGGGGATAGCTGCGCCGCAGCTCCTTGGCCACCTCGGGAAAGGTGAACCACTCCGGAAGCTCCCGGCCATCCGCCAGCCGCGACCTGAGCTCCGTCCCCGAGATGGATCTGGGGGTCATCTCCTCGGCTACCTCGTCCACTGGCACGTAAGCATCCAACTCGTCCACGTACACCATCTGGCTAAAGGGCACCATCTCCACGCCGAGCTCGGCACCGTATCTGCGCATGAGCTCCTGGGCCTCGTACGGATCATAGAAGGGTCTGCCCGACGAGTCGGACCCGGGGCCCGCGTGGTCCCGTCCCACAATCAGATGGCTGCATCCGTGGTTCTTCCGGATGATGGCATGCCAGAGCGCCTCTCGGGGGCCAGCCATGCGCATCGCCAGGTTCAGCAGCGCCAGGCGCGCCGTGAACCTGGGGTACCGCCCGAGAATCGCCTGGTAGCACCGGACGCGCGTGAAGTGGTCCACGTCGCCTGGCTTGGTCATTCCCACCACCGGATGAATCAGCAGATTGGCTTGGAGCTCCTTGGCCGCACGGAGCGTCAGCTCCTGATGAGCCCGGTGCATGGGGTTTCGGGTCTGGAACGCGACGATCCGTCGCCATCCCAGACGCGTGAACTCCTCGCGGAGGTCCCGGGGACTCCGCCGGAGCTCCTTGAAGTCGTAGTGAGTGGGAAGCTGGAGGCCTTCGACCTTCCCTCCTACGCTCCATGGAGGGGTCCCATCCAGGTAGCGGACGCCTGGATGTTCCAGGCTCCGGGTCCCGTACACGCGCTCCGCTTCCAGATCCCGGTCCCGTTCCCAGACCTCCTCCACTTCCAAGGCCGCAAGCATCACCCCCTCAGCGTCCCGAAGGGCGAGAATCTGACCGGGCTCGAGGGCCTTCGCGCGGGGGGCGTCCACGTCCAGCGTGACCGGGATGGGCCACAGCGTTCCGTCCACCAGGCGCAGATTGTCCCGGACGGACTCGTAGTCCGCTCTCGCCATGAATCCTCTGAGGGGCGAGAACCCGCCGTTCGCAAGGAGTTCTAGGTCACAGAGCTGGCGCTCAGTCAGATCCCAGGACGGCCAATCCCTCGACCGAGCCTTGAGCTCGGCGGATCGGTCTTCGTCCGCGATCAGGTCCACGAGACGCCCGCCGTGAGGCGGGATCAGGCGATCCGTCACTCCCAGCCTCCCCTCGTGTCTCGGTTGGTGGTCGGTCCCGGCCGGGTGAGAATCAGCGCCCGGCGCGGCCCGCAACCGGCCGGTCTAGCCCTTCTTCCCCTTCACGATCCACCGCTGCGGCGTCGTCGGCTGGAGGCCCTCCACCCGCGCCGTGGCGTTTCGCGCATCGACCAGAGCGTTCGACAGGCGGACGATTCTTTCGTAGTCCAGGCACGAGTGGTCGGTCACGATGACCGTCACATCCACCGAGGAGAGGAGCTCATCCGTCAGGTCCATGGATTCCCACTTCCGACCTTCTTCCGCGACCTCGGGGACGAAGGGGTCATGATAGAGAACCTCCGCACCGTCCGCATCCAGCAGCCGAATGATGTCCAGCGCAGGAGATTCCCGAACGTCGTCCACGTCTCTCTTGTACGCCACACCGAGGATCAGGACCTGCGATCCCTTAACGGAGCGCTCCGCCGCATTCAGGGCCTCCCGCACCTTTCCCACCACGAACAGCGGCATCTCGGCATTGATCTCGGACGCCAGCTCGATGAACCGGGTTCGATAGTTGAGCGTCCGCATCTTCCAAGACAGGTAGTGGGGGTCCACGGGAATGCAGTGACCCCCGAGACCGGGGCCGGGTGTGAACTTCATGAACCCGAAGGGCTTCGTGTTCGCGGCGTCGATTACCTCCCAGACATCGACACCCAGACGGTCCGCGATAAGGGCCGTCTCGTTCACCAATCCGATGTTGACCGATCGAAAGGTGTTCTCCAGGATCTTGGCCATCTCGGCCGCCTCCGACGACGAGACGGGAACGAGCGTATCGAAGATGCGCTCGTAGAAGGCTACGCCGACCGCCGTACACTCTCGAGTGATTCCCCCGATGACCTTTGGCGTGTTCCTGGTCTTCCAGACGGGATTGCCCGGATCTACGCGCTCGGGTGAGAAGCAGAGGTAGAAATCTTCCCCCACCTGCAATCCCGTCTCGGCAAGCGCGGGGAGGAGGATTTCCCTGGTGGTCCCGGGATAGGTGGTGGATTCGAGGATGACCAACTGCCCGGGCCTCAAAGCCGCTGCCATCGACTCGGTGGAAGCCAGGATGTACGAGACATCCGGGTCCCGAGTCTTCGAGAGGGGGGTCGGAACGCAGATGGACACCACATCACACTCGGAGAGACGACCCATGTCCGTCGTCGCCTCCAAGCCACCGCCCCCCCGGCCTTCCTGCATGTCCTCGTCGGACACGTCCTGGATATGGCTTTCACCCCGATTGACGGTCTCGACCACCTCCGGATCCACGTCGAGCCCGACCACCCGAATCCCGCTCTTCGCCGCCTCCACCGCCAGGGGCAGCCCGACGTATCCCAGGCCCATGACACCCATGGTCACGTCGCCGCTCGCAAACCTCTCCCGAGGATCAGTCATCGTTCTTCAGATCCGTATGACGGTTCTCTCTCCCTGGGCGCACCCTCCTCAGCCATCGCCTCTCGGCCGAACAAGAAAGGTGCCAAGAAGAGAGACCTGCCGGGAAGGCAGGTCTCTCTTCGGATCCGCAGCGAGGTGACTGGGATCCGCGGCATCGGGGGCGAAGCTCCGGCTCCCGATCTAGGCTTCCGGAGCTTCGAAGTGTCTCGGCGCTTTCCTGATCTTTCCGGAATGGATACAGGACGTGCAGACCCTGACGCGTGTGGGTTGCCCATCGTCACCCAGAATTCGGACCCGCTGGAGATTCGGAAGCCAGCGTCTCCTCGTCTTGTTGTGAGCGTGGCTGACGTTGTTCCCGGTGGCGGGACCTTTGCCGCACACGTGACACACTCGAGCCATTCTTGCGTACCTGCCTCTCGCACCCGCCCGGCCTTCACCGAGCAGGGCCGTTTCCCGTCAATCCACGACCCAGCCCCGACCCCGAGCGGACGAGGCTGCGAGGCTGAAGGGTCCTAACGGTCCCCACCCGTTCCAGGGGGAACCAACTCGATCAGCGACGCCTCGAAGAAGCTCGTCGCAAACTCAGCCTCGATCCGCTGGATGTCGTTCACCAGGACGCCCTCCGCCTCCCAGGCGGTCAGCACGCTGTCGGACATGACGCGGACCGATCCCACGACCACCTCCGCGAGATCCCCGCTGAGTACGCCGAACCCGCGGGTGATCAACTCTGGACCGATGCGAATCAGGTACGGGGTCTCGTTGGGCAGAGTCGTCCAGAACGCCTG
>JBDHKE010000173.1:0-5301 GCA_039586555.1 Gemmatimonadota bacterium
CCCGGTACTCGATCTGCCCTGGAGCGTGGGTGTAGAGGACGCGGCGGTGGTACGTGCCGCCGCGCACCTCGTTGGCCACCCCGGCGGGCGCGTCCGCGTATTTGGATGCCTTGGGGATTAAGCTGACGGACAGAATGTCGAAGTTGGCGGGCTCCCTGCTCCCCCCGATGCCGATGCCCAGCTGGGTCCACGGTCCCTCCCACCGCTCCTCGCCGAACTCGTACGACCAGTCAGCCCGCATGATGTACGAGTGCACCCCACCGTCGTCGATGATATCGATCCATTCGCCGGCGTGCTGGAAGGCACCGCCCCGCCGGATCGTGTCGGTGGGCTCCCGAAGGTTGAAGCTGAGCTCGATCACTCCGATGTCGTCCGACGTCCGCCCCCGGATGACCACGAACGCCCAGTCCTCCCGATTCCAGTCGGGAAGGTCGACGTAGATCGCGCCCGAGTACGACCGGCGAGGCTCCCCATCCGGCGCAATTCCAGGGCCACGCCTTTCGGCCAGCTTCACACGGACCCCGTCTTCGATGGGCTCGATGGTCGGAGGCCCCACCTCCGGATCGGGCGGGTCGACGGGCCGCCACTCCCCGATGCCGTCCGCAAAGATCCACTCGGCAGCCTTGGGAGGCTCCGACGGAGGCCCCGAGCCCCGGATCACCGCCGCGTCCAGGTGATCCTCGAGATGCAGGGGAACTTCTGCGGTGAGCATCGCGCCGCTTGTGCCAGGCTCTGGAGCACCGCAGGCCGTCAGAGAAGCGGAAACGACGGCCCACGCGAGCAGTGGAAGCGAAGCTTGGAGAGAAAGGGGAGGTCCGAGGAAAGAAGGAAGATAGTCCTTGAGTGAAAACCCGTGATTCGAGGGGCGGAAGGGACGGATCGTGACTAAGAAGCGACGGCTCGTGACGCAGAGCTCGCGCCGGCGGGAGGAGAGCATGGCGCCTCCTGGGTACAGCGGGACAGCTACTCGGAAGGGTTCAATGTAGCCCACGAAACGTCAGGCTGGCGAGGTCCACGTCCACCAGCTCCTCCAGCCACTCGGGCAACGTCCCCGCTGGCGCGTCAGGGCCCGAACGAGCACTATCCCACTCCTGGCTCTGACCAGCCTTTCTTCACCCGGCTTTCTGACACATGGAGGAGCCATGCTTCGAGTCACTCGCCGTGCGTTCGTCCGGCTCTTCGCGGCCGGGACAGCGCTTCTCCTGGTGCCGCGCCGGATCTGGTCCCGGGTCCGAGGCGAGCTCGACGCGTCGATGCTCGCCGCCCTTGGTGAGGCTCTACTTCCTGGGGAGCTCGGTGCGGAGGGGCAGCACCAGGTGGCCGAGGAGTTCGGGCGGTGGGTCCGGGAGTATCGCCCGAACGCCGAGCTCAGCCACCCGTACGGCTCGGCCGAGCTGCGCTGGGCGCCGGAGGATCCGACCCCCCGATGGGCGGCCCAGCTCACAGCGCTCGAACGCGGCGCCCACGACCGCTACGGCGCCCCATTCGTCGAGCTCTCGTCCGACCGGCGGCGGGAGCTGGTTCGCGACCAGATCGGGACGGAGGGAACGGACGGCTTCCCTTCGGTGGCGAGATCCCGCCATGTGGCGGTGGCGTTCCTGGCCTTCTTCTATGAGAGCCCCGAGGCTACGAACCTGGCCCACGGCGTGGCCATCGATCCCATGAGTTGCCGTGACCTCGCTCAGGCTCCCGAGATTCCCCCGCCGCTCGAGATCCGGAGGTAGCGACATGAAGAGGATCATCGAGAGCGACGTCTGCATCGTAGGGGCGGGAATGACAGCCGCTATGGTGGCCGAGAAACTGACGGACGAGAGGGAGCTGGACGTCCTCGTGGTGGAGGCCGGAAACCCGATCTTCAACTACGACGACCGCTTCGAGCTTCGCCGCCGCTGGATTGCCTATGGCGAGAACCCCTGGCCGGATGACCACATCGAGGATCAGACGCCTCTGGGAACGGCCCACGGCTTCTCGCGGACGATGGCGGTGGGCGGGCTGGCCCTCCACTACGGAGGGGCCTCGCCTCGCTACAGCCCCGAGGATTTCCGACTTCGCAGCCTGTACGGCATCGGCGACGATTGGCCGATCACCTACGAGGAGTTGGATCCCTTCTACCAGGAGGCCGAGGAGCGGATGGGCGTCGCGGGGGAGCAGGGTCCGCCCGAGCTCGACCCGCGCTCGAAGCCCTATCCGATGCCGGCGATCCCGCGCTCGTACAACCTGGAGCGCCTGAGGGAGTGGGGTGAGAGCTGGGGCGTCCCCTTCTGGACCAACCCCCAGGCGAAGAACACCGTTCCCTACCGGGGACGAGGAGTCTGTTGCCGTCTCGACACCTGCAACATCTGCCCCGTCGGGGCTCGCTATTCCCCGGACTACACCTTCCGTGACCTCCTCGAGAAGGGGCGTATCGAGCTGATCACGAGGACCCTGGTCCGCCGGCTGGTGCTCGCCGCCGGGTCGGACCGCATCGGCCACGCGGTGGGGGTGGACCGAGACAGTCCCGACGACCCGATGGAGATCCGGGCCAGGACGTTCGTTCTGGCAGCAGGGTACGTGTGGAGCCCCCACCTCCTCCTGCTGTCGGCCGAAAGCCGCTACCCGGAGGGTCTGGCCAACCGCTCGGGCCTGGTGGGCAAGTACCTGGCCGGACACCGCGCGGTGACCGGGTACGTGGACCTGCCCTTCGCGCTCTATCCGGGCATGAATGCCCACAACAGCCTCCTCTCCAAGAAGTTCCAGCGACCGGGCCCCGTGGATCGCTATGTCCGTCACGACTTCCGGATCTGGGAGGCTTCTTCCGGTGACGAGGGACGTATACGGGATGACTCGGGCCGGGCCCTCCTCGGCGACGAGGGACTCGCCGACTGGAGGGAACGGGCGAAGACCGGGACCGCCCGGCTGCGTTGCTATTACGACGTGCTTCCGGCGCGGGAGAGCGCCCTGACGCTGGATCGGGGAACGCGCAACCGCTGGGGTGACCCGATGCCGCGGCTGGATTTCAGGGACGGCGAGGAGTCCGCGGCGTTGAGGGGAGCCACCGAGGAACGGATCCGGAGCCTTTTCGAGGATCTGGCCCGAGCCGGAAGCGGTACGCTCAGGGGGGTCCGGGCGTCGGAGGGCAAAGAGCATCCCGGAGGGGGCTGTCGGATGGGTGACGATCCGGCAAGCAGCGTCGTTGACGCGTACGGAAGGAGCCACGACCACGAAAACCTCTTCGTCGTGGGCGCTCCGACTCTCGTCACCGCTGGATGCAACAACTCGGCTCCCACGCTGGGGGCGCTGGGTCTCCTGGCCGCGTCGAAGATCGGGGAGGAGTTCCCGGCGAGGTAAGCACCGGTCGGCGGGAAAGCCGCGGGCACGGCCTCCTTCACGGGGTCATCCTCCTCTGGCGACCGCTCAGGCTGACGTAGGCCAGGCCGCCCCTCGCTTACGCGAAGGTCGGACACACCTCCCGCAGCCCGAAGTAGAGGAGGCGGGCCATCACCTCCTCCCGGTAGCGAGCCGTGGAGCGGATGTCGTCGATGGGAGAGACGTCCTCGCGGATGACGGGAAGGAGATCGGCCGGGTCAGAGACGGGCGTCCCCAGGGACAGGAGTTCCTCCACCGCGGGGCACCGGCATACCGTCGGGGCCATGCTGCTGGCGACGACCCGCCACTCACCGCCACGCAGTGTAACCGCGACGCCCACCTTCGCGATTGCCTGCGCGGCCCGGGCCCCCACCTTCTCGAAGAGCTGAAAGTCGTATGAACGACGAGGGACCCGGATCCAGGTGACCAGCTGTTCGGGCCGGCGGCGCATCATCCTGTATCCCTGGTAGAAGTCCTCCAGGGGGATGACCTCTCTCCCCTCCACGGATTCCAGCACCACTGAAGCGTCGTAGGCCATGAGCACAAGGACCCCGTCGGCGGCCGGCGAGGCGTTGACGATGTTCCCCGCCCACGTACCGCGGGCCTGGATCTGAATTGCGCCTACCTGCCGGGCCGCGTCCACGAGCAGGGGAAGCTCTTCCTGCGCGCGGGGGTCCCGGATCACGTCCCAGTAGGTTGTGAGGGCACTGAGGATCAGCTCTTCGTCAGTCCAGCGGAGGGTGCGGAGGGCATTGATACCGGATAGATCCAGATAGGTACGATCGTGGTCGTCCAGGCGCTGAGGCCAGTGGACGAACAGATCCGTTCCGCCGGCCACCGGAAGTGCGCCGGGGTGCTGGGCCAGGAGCCGACAGGCCTCGGACACGGTGGTGGGGGTGAGGACGCTCACGAGGTGGCCTCCCCCGTCCGGCCTTGCACTCCGCCAGCGTCTTCCTGGGAGACCTCTCGGGCCTTGTGGCCGCCCTTGCCTTCCGGGCCGTCCTGACTTCCTGGCCCGCCCTTTCCTTGCGCGACCCCCGGGCCTCCTAAGTCTCCCTGTCCCTCCGCGGCCTCCGGGCCTGTCGGGGTCTCCGGGCCTTCCGAGATCTCCTGACCCCCGTCGATTCCACTGTCTTTCGGGCTGTCCTGGCCCGAGTCCACCGATCCATCGGACGACAGCCAGACCTCCAGCCCGTCAATGATCCCGTCGTATCCCGTGCATCGGCAGAGGTTTCCTGCCATCAGCTCACGTAGATTGTGAGAATGTAGGAGCTGGGGGTTGCGGCGCACCCAGAGAGCGGTGAGAACGACGCCCGGTGTGCAGGCGCCGCACTGGGTCGCGCCGCTGGCGTGGAGGGCCTCCAGCTCTTCCGGGTTCACGGACTCGACGGTCTCGACCCGGCACCCGCGAACCTGGTAGGCCGGGACGAGACAGGAATTGACGGGGAGGCCGTCCAGGAGCACCGTGCAGGACCCACACTCCCCTTCCCCACAGCCCTCCTTCGTGCCCGTGAGCGCGAGGCCGCAGCGCAACACATCCAGTAGCCGATCACCGCTCGCGATCTCCAGGCTCACCCGCTGGCCGTTGAGCGCGAACGAGACCCTCATTGGTCCACCACCCGCTCCATGAGTCGCTCCGGAGTCAGCGGCACGACCCGGGGATCCGCGCCCGTGGCGGCGGCGATCGCGTTCACGACGGCTGGGGCGGCGCCGTCCATAGGGAGCTCGCCTATGCCCTTCGCACCCTGCGCCCCGTGGGGATAGGGGACCTCCAGGAAGTCCACCCGAATGGGCGGCAGGTCGCTGGCCGTGGGGATGGAGTAATTCGCGAGCTGGGTGTTCTCCATCGCCCCGTCACGCCATTTGCAGTCCTCCAGCAGTGCCCACCCCAGTCCCTGGGCAACCCCACCCTGAATCTGGCCGCGCGCCAGGGTCTCGTTCAGAACCTTCCCGATT
>JBDHKE010000062.1:0-25753 GCA_039586555.1 Gemmatimonadota bacterium
CGGCAACCAGAGCGCCGCCGCTCGAACCCTCCATATCTCCAGACCTACACTCCTCCGCAAGGTCCGTAAGTACGGCCTCGAACCCGCCCTCACCCGTAGACTCGCCGTCTGAAGGCAGTACCTCTCCTTCGAGACCAGCGCGAAACAGACCAACCACCGAGGACCAGCCCGACCGGGCTAACGCTCGGCGGACACGAGGCCTTGAGCAGGCCTAGCTGTGAAGAGGTGCTCCCGAACGGGCGGGCGGAGACGGCCTGCGGCTTCATGAAGCGGGCAGCCGCGTGGTTAGCCAGGAAGGGCATCGGCATCGAACGGGTGATGTCGGACAACGGATCCGCCTACCGCTCGCATGCGTTCCGACGCACGCTGGCCCGCCTTGGAGCCCGGCACCTACGCACCCGAGCGTACCGTCCACGCACCAGGTTGTCGGCTCTCCTGCGCCACCTCTCTTGCCCGGTCGCTCTCCCCCGGCGGCCGGCGCCCGGCTCGAGACACAAGTCGTGAGGAGCGAGGAGACAGAGGCGGTCACCGTGGCTCTCCGCGGGGGCGCCGAAGCTCGCGCGCCCGTGCCCCGACACCCGCCCGGGAAACCTTCCGGTCCGGCCGCGGTTATCACCGAGCATGGAACGTATCCGCATTCCCAACCAGGCGACCTACTCTCCCATCGCCCTCAGCGATCTGATGATGGCGGCGCCCCTGGTCTCCCGCTTCGTTCTGGGAGCCACGGGACCGGGGCTGGTTCTCCAGGGCGCGGCCCTGGGCGCGTACGCCGGCAGCGTGCTGGCGGACTGGATCAGCCGGCTCGACGCGCGGCCCATCGACTTCCTGGAGGAGTTCGGCGCGGACGTCCGGCACCTTAGGCCCATGCCCGACGCGGAGCGGCAACGGGAGGCTCAGAGGCTCGTTCACGAGGTCAACGGTGGATACGTCCCCATGGACGTGCCGCGGGAGGAGCTGGCCCGGGAGGTGGACGAGCAGCTCACCCGCTACATCGCCTCCATCACCGGCCAGCGGGTGGAGACCAGCCACCGCGTGCGGGACGTCTCGCTGGTCAAGCTGTTCTTCCCCTTCGCGCTGGGGACCTGCGACATCCTCTCCGGCGACATCGCCATCCTCAAGGAGACCGGCGTCTTCGAACCTCACGTCCTGGCCCACGAGTTCTG
This sequence comes from Gemmatimonadota bacterium, assembly GCA_039586555.1. Lineage (GTDB taxonomy): Bacteria > Gemmatimonadota > Gemmatimonadetes > Longimicrobiales > Gaopeijiaceae > JBDHKE01. Next base: position 1,164 of record JBDHKE010000062.1, read on the forward strand.
CCACCGCAAGGGCTATTTCAAGGAGCTCGAAGCCCAGGCTCTGGCGTACCTGGCGCTCATGGAGTCCGGCCAGCCCGTGCTGGTTCAGGCGGCCAGGTGCGAGAGGCTTCACAGGCACCTGCGGGTCCTGGCAGGCGGCGACATCGACCGCTTCCACGAGCTGGTGGACCAGTCTCCTCTGCGCCCCGAGCTCAGGGAGCAGTTCGAGGCCCTCCGGCCGATTCCCTCCGCACTGGAGCGCTCGATCACCGAGTTCATCAAGCCCCTCTACGACGAGCGGATGAAGGTGACCGGGCAGAACGGCCTCTCGGACTACGACGAGGGGTTCACCAACTTCCTGTACACGAAAGAAGTGAAGCGGGGAGAGCGGCCCGCGACCCAGGGATAGGTGTCTGCCCTCCCAGGCTGCCTCCGCTGGAAGTCCCCTTCCCTGGAATCTGTGGAGCTCCTCCCCGGAACCCGTGGAACTCTTCCGGGAAGCTCCTCCTGACAACCCCATGGCGCGGCGCCCGTTGCAGGAGCTGTGCAGAGAAAGCATGAGGCCATGAAGTACCAGACAGACGCGGCGTTCGGACCTCGTCCCATTCTTCGCTGGGGAGCCCTCCTCGGGGCCGCTTCAGCGCTGGCGGTAGCCACGGTGGGGCTCGCTGTGGCGGCGGCGGCCCTGACCGGGGTCGCAGGCGCCCTCTCGGAAGCGGCGGCGCAGGAACAGCAGTCGCTTTCGGAGCCGGTCCCCTTCGACCCCCAGGCTACCGTGGGGACGCTCTCCAACGGCCTGATCTACTACATCCGGCAGAACTCCCGGCCCGAGAACCGGGCCGAGCTGCGGCTGGTGGTCAACGCCGGCTCGGTACTGGAGGACGAGGATCAGCGAGGCCTTGCGCACTTCCTGGAGCACATGGCCTTCAACGGGACCGAGAATTTCGAGAAGCAGGAGCTGGTGAACTACCTGGAGTCCATCGGCATGCGCTTCGGGCCCAACATCAACGCCTTCACCAGCTTCGACGAGACCGTCTACATGCTCCGGGTCCCCACGGACGATCCGGACATCCTGGCCACGGGGTTCCAGATCCTGGAGGACTGGTCCCACGGGGTGGCCTTCGACCCGGAGGAGGTGGAGAAGGAGCGAGGCGTGGTCATCGAGGAGTGGAGGCTGGGGCGCGGCGCGATGGCGCGCATCCGGGACCAGCAGCTCCCCATCCTCTTCCAGGGCTCCCTCTACGCCGAGCGTCTGCCCATCGGTGATCGCGAGACCCTGGAGAGCTTCGAGCACGAGGCGCTCAAGGCGTTCTACCGCACGTGGTACCGCCCCGATCTCATGGCGGTGGTGGCCGTGGGCGACTTCCAGGCTGCGGACATCGAGGCCCTCATCCGGAAGCACTTCCAGGGGCTTGAGGCTTCGGCTTCGCCGGCGCCCCGACCCCGGGTGGAGGTGCCCGTGGATCACCCCACGCTGTTCGCCCTGGCGTCCGACCCCGAGGTCCCCAACACCCAGGTGGGCGTGATCTACAAGCGCCCCGCCCGGCAAGTGCGGACCCTGGCGGCGTTCCGCCAGAGGCTGGTGGAGGATCTCTACTCCTCCATGTTCAATCGCCGTCTCTTCGAGCTGACCCAGCAGGCCGAGCCTCCCTTCCTCTCGGGTGGCGTGGGTCTGGGACGCTTCGCCCGCGCACTGGAGACCTACCAGCTGTTCGCGCTGGTGGAGGATGGCGGGATCGAGACCGGACTGGAGGCGCTTCTCACCGAGGCCGAGCGGGTGTCCCGCCACGGGTTCACCCAATCAGAGCTCGAGCGGGAGAGGCGGGAGCTGCTGCGGGCCCTGGAGAGCCGCTATGCGGAGCGGGAGCAGCAGGAGTCGGCCCGCTACGCCGGCGAGTACATGACCCACTTCCTGTACGGTTCGCCGAGTCCCGGGATCGAGGCGGAGCTGGAGATCACTCGAGAGTTTCTCCCCGGAATCGGGCTGGAAGAGATCAACCGCCTGGCGGACGAGGAGATCTCCGACGAGGGCCGGGTCGTACTGGTGAGCGCTCCATCCAAGGAGGGCTCGGAGCTCCCCGGGGAGGATCAGCTCCTGGCCGTGTTCACCGCCGTGGAAGGCAAAGAGATCAGCCCCTACGAGGACGTGGCCACCGGGACGACGCTGGTGTCCGAGCCCCCCGCTCCCTCCCCGGTCGTGTCCGAGCGAACCATCGAGGAGATCGACCTGACCGTGTGGGAGCTGGGCAACGGCGTCCGGGTCCTGCTGAAGCCCACGGACTTCAAGGCGGACGAGATCCTGGTGAGAGCCTACAGTCCCGGGGGAACGTCTCTGGTGGCGGACGAGGACCTCCTCCCGGCCTCTACCGCGGACGTGGTGGTGGCGCGCGGAGGCGTGGGCGATCTCAGCCTGGTGGACCTGGACAAGTTCATGGCGGGCAAGGTGGCCCAGCTCTCCCCGTACATCTCGCCCCTCACGGAGGGGCTGAGCGGTGAGGCCTCGCCCCAGGATCTGGAGACCCTCTTCCAGCTGGCGTACCTCTACTTCACCGCCCCTCGAAAGGACTCCACCGCTTTCCTCGCGTACCGAGCCCTCCTGGAGGGGCTTCTGGAGAACCGGGACGCGGACCCTCGGGCCGCCTTCCAGGACACCCTGTCCATCACCCTGGCTCAGGGTCACCCCCGGGTGCGACCGTTCACGATGGAGCGGTTGGAGGAGTTGGACCTGGAGGAGTCCTTCGACTTCTACCGGGACCGGTTCGCGGACGCCAGCGACTTCACCTTCATCCTGGTGGGGAGCTTCGAGCCCAAGACCCTCCGTCCACTGGTGGAGACGTGGCTTGGAGGGCTCCCCTCCCTTCGCCGGGAGGAGAGCTGGCGTGACGTGGGGATCGACCCGCCCACCGGTGTGGTGCGCAAGGAGGTCCGGAAGGGCATCGAGCCCCAGAGCCGCACCCGGCTGGTGTTCGCCGGTCCGGCGATCTACTCGGTGGAGGAGGATCACGTCCTCGAGACGCTGGCCTCCATCCTGGACATCCGATTGAGAGAGCGCCTCAGGGAGGACCTGGGAGGGACCTACGGCGTGAGCGTGAGCGCCTCGCTCCAGGGGGACCCGGACCCGGAGTACGCGTTCCGGATCGGCTTCGGCTCGGACCCGGCCCGCGTCCAGGAGCTGGTGGGAGTGGTCTTCCAGGAGCTGGAGGCCTTCCGCTTGGAAGGTCCCACCGAGGAGGAGGTGCAGAAGGTCCGGGAGAGCCAGCGGCGCGCCAAGGAGACCAACCTGAGGGAGAACCGCTATTGGGCCGGACAGCTCTCGGCTCTGGACCGGTACGGGCTCGATTTGACCCTCGTCGAGAGCTACGAGCTCATCGAGGGGTGGTCGGCGGAGCAGGTGCGCGAGGCATCGGTCCGTTACCTGTCGCCCGACCACTACGTGCAGGTCTCCCTCTTCCCGGAGGAACGGGTACGCTAGGGCGCGCGATTCGAGTGGGCGCGGCGGGTCCTTCGCTTCCGAGGACGACCGATCCGCACCTGGCGCAAGCGCCTCCGGCTGGTATCTTGACCGCCGGAACCCCGGCCTCTGACCGATTCTCCGGACGTTTCAAACGCCTATCGGAGACAGCCGAGGTCGTGGACGACCTTCAGGCAAGGTGCAGACAGGCGTGACTAGATAGTGGGATGGAAGCACTCAAGCTAATCGCGGACAGTTTGCAGCAGCGCTCGATCTGGCAGGTGCTGGGAGTCTACCTTGTCGGGTCGTGGATCGCCCTCCAGGTCGTGGACGTCCTCGGCAACAACTTCGGCGTGCCCGCCTGGTTCCCGCGCTTCACTCTGGCGCTTCTGGTCATCGGCCTCCCCGTCGTGTTGGGGACGGCCGTCGTGCAGAAGCGGCTGGCAGCGTCCGGAACGGCGGGTGAGACGGCGGCGCACGGTGGGACCCACGATGCGGCGGTGGCGGTGGTCGTCACCCGGAGACTTCTCAGCTGGCGGAATGCGATTGTGGGTGGGATGGCAGCCTTTGCCCTCTGGGGTGCCGTGGCCGTGAGCTGGCTGTTCTTCGGCCCGGGCTCGGTGGATCAGTCCGTCGCCCCGGCCGGCGACGACCTGCGCTCGATCGCCGTGCTTCCCCTGCTCAGCACGCGCACCGACGAGGAGAGCCGGGCGTTCGCCAGTGGGATCCACGACGATATCCTGACCCAGCTGTCCAAGATCGACAGCCTGACGGTCATCTCGCGAACCTCCGTGATGAAGTACCAGGACGCCCAGCTGAGCATCCCCGAGATCGCCGCCGAGCTGGGTGTCGTCACTGTGGTCGAAGGCAATGTCCAACGGGCGGGCGACCGCGTACAGGTGGACGTGCACCTTATCTACGCACCTACCGACCGCCACCTCTGGGCCGAGAGCTACAATGCCGAGCTCACCACCGCGAACATCTTCGCCATCCAGAGCGACATCGCCCGGCAGATCGCGGCGGAGGTCCGTGCCACACTGACGCCGGAGGTCGAGGTGCGGCTGGCCGCGCGCCCGACCGAGAGCCTTCAGGCCTACGACCTGTACACGCGCGGGCGGTATCTGCACCACCGGCCGCAGGGCAACACCAGGTCATCACTGGAGGATGCAGCGGAGCTTTTCCGGCAGGGGATCGCCGCCGACCCGGAGTACGCACCCGCCCACGCCGGTCTGGCGGACATCTTCATGGATCTGTGGAGCAGCGGCTACCTGCCGGCGGATCAGGCGCTGCCCGAGGCGCGGGCGGCGGCGGAAGAAGCTCTGGAGCTGGACGAGACATTGGCCGAAGCACACACGTCTCTGGCGGATGTGTACGAGGCGGAACTGCAGTTCGTGGCTGCGGAACGCGAGCACCTGCGGGCGCTGGAGCTCAACCCGGGCTCAGCGGACGCACACCGGCGCTACGCGCGTCTCTTGCTCGATCTCGGCCGCTTCGACGAGTTGGTTCGGCAGCTCCGGCGGGCAGTGGAGCTCGACCCGCTATCGATCAGCTACCGGTTGTCTCTCGCCAGCGGCCTCTGGTTCACCGGCGACTATGAGGGCGGCATGGTTGAGGCACGCAAGGTCCTCGAGCTCGAGCCGGACAGGCCGAGCGCGCTCTACAGCCTCGGGTTCGCATCGACCCTGAAGGGCGACCACGCAGAGGGGATCGCTGCGCTGCAGCGGGCGCTGGAGCTGCAACCTGAATACAGGTTCAACGCCACCGGTCTGGCCTGGGCCTACGCACGGGCCGGGCGCCGGGCGGAGGCGCTCGAGCTACTGGATCAGGTCGAGGCGTCGGGCCAGATGCTCAAGGAGCTCGCCATCGTCTACGGCGAGCTCGGCGAGCTGGATAGGGCCTTCGAGTACCTGGAGCGTGCCTACGCAGAGGATCCCGGTAGCCTCACCTATATCAACGCCGATCCCACGGCCACAGCCCTCAAGGGTGACCCGCGCTTCAACGATCTGCTGGCGCGGCTCGGCCTGCAGTAGCGGCGCCCGGAGGCACGCACGTCGCTCAGCGCGACGCCCGCCCGTTCGCCCTGAGCCCTGGCTCGAAGCGCTTCCACGAGGCCTCCGCCCTCCCCCAGGCCCGCCCTGGAGACCCTGATTGCCCCAGTCAGGGCAGCCAGGCGGTTCCCGCCACGTGATTTCGCAAGCGCCAATACGGCCGTACCTTGTATCTGCGTATCTCCCGCCGATTCTATAAGCACGGGGATCGCGTCTCGGGTCATGGATCATCCGTCGCCCCCACCAGGTCCCGATCAATGAAGCTTCGACCGCCCGTTCCGGCCCTCGTGGCCTTCGTCCTCCCCCTCGCGGTGCAGGCTTGCTCCGGCGAAGGACCCTCCGATCCCTGCGCGCGTCCGGGGAGCTGCCCCGACGACACGGTGCGGGGAACGATTCAGGGCATCGTCTCGGTGGAGGCCGCCCCCCTGGGAGGAGTGACCGTCATGCTACAGGGCCCGACCTCCGGATCGGCGACGACCGATTCCAACGGTGGATACTTCTTCCCCAACCGGGACGGGGGCACCTACACCCTCACCCTCAGCGGATTCCCTTCCGACGTCCTGTTCAGTCAGGCCTCCCAGGCGGCCACCATCAGCTCCAACGGCCAGACCGTGACCGTGAACTTCAGCGGCGCCTACGTCCGGGACTCCGACATTCAGGGATCGGTGACGGCCAGCGGACGCGGCGTGGGTGGCGTGACCGTGACCGCGGAGGGGACAGAGGATCGGTCCACCGCCACCGGTGAAGACGGGGGCTACGAGATCGCGGGACTCCGGGCGGGAAGCTATACGGTGTCCATCTCGGGTTACGATGCCAATCGATACGAGTTCGTGGAGGTCTCCCGGGCCGTTCAGTTGGGAGCGACCTCTACCCAGGTGGTGGATTTCCAGGGAGAGATCGTCTTCGTTCCCTGGACCTTCGTCTCGGCGGGCTCGTCTCACACCTGCGCCCGGACCACGGACCAGCGCGTGTTCTGCTGGGGAAGGAATGACGACGGCCGCCTGGGGGACGGAACCAATCTGAACTCGAGCGTCCCGGTCCTGGTGGCTGGAGACCGCAACTACACGCGGGTCGCCTCCGGCGTCTGGCAGAGCTGCGCGGTCGACATCAGCGGGGCGGCCTTCTGCTGGGGCTCGGGCGGCCGCGGACAGCTGGGCAACGGCGCCAACGAGCACAGCAACGTCCCCGTTGCCGTGGCTGGAGGCCTGACGTTCAGCCGTACCGAGACCGGAGCTCAACACGTCTGCGCACTCACGCCGGGACAGGAGATCCATTGCTGGGGGCGGGGTGACCGGGGGCAGCTGGGCAATGGGACGATGGACAACTCCAACGTACCGGTTCTGGTGGCCGGCGGACCCTTCCTCAGGTTTTCCCGGGGGCGGCAGCACACCTGCGCCATCGGCATGGACGAAAAGCCCTATTGTTGGGGAGACAACCAGTGGGGCCAGCTGGGAGACGGCACCACGAACAACGTGGACGTCCCCTGGCCCGTGGCTACCGATCTGACCTTCACCTTCGTGATGGGGGGTGGGGCCCACACCTGCGGCCGCACCACCGAGGGCGACGTCTACTGCTGGGGCACCAACGACGAAGGACAGCTGGGAAACGGCTCCTTCGACTCGAGCTTTGTGCCCATGCTCGTGGAAGGGTTCAAATCTACCTTCATCGTCGCGGGCTGGATTCACACCTGCTCCCTGGACCCGGACGGCAAGGCCTGGTGCTGGGGCCACAATGGCTGGGGACAGCTGGGCGACGGGACGACCGAGACACGATTGGTGCCCACTCCGGTGGTCGGCGATCTGGTCTTCGTCAGCCTGGACGCGGGCCACGGTGGCCACACCTGCGGGATCACGGTGGACGAGGAGCTCTACTGTTGGGGGGACAACAGCCTGGGTCAGCTGGGGGACGGGACGCTGATCGACAGCCTGGTGCCGGTGAGGGTTCGCAATCCGGAGTAGGTGCGACGGAGTAGGTACGAAGCAGAAGCAATGTCACCCCATTGGCACATCCGGGTACAGAGTAGAGGGCCGGCAGGAGAGGATCTCCCCCGCGCGGGGCTTCCTCGGCTCCTCGGGAGGGCCGTGACGAGCACCACGGGGAGGTGTCCCCTCGCCCTCCTCGGGCTCCTCCTCGGTCTCGTCCAGCCCGCCACGGCTCAGGAGCCGCAGCTCAGGCTCCGGAGGATCGATATGGTCCACAGTCAGATCGAGGCGCGCGGCATCGCCCATCCCGCCACGCTCGACGCGCTGCGCAACGTACCGAGACACGAGTTCGTCCCCGATCGTTATCGGGGTCAGGCCTACGGAGACCATCCCCTTCCCATCGGCCACGGCCAGACCATCTCCCAGCCGTACATCGTCGCGTACATGACCGAGATCCTGGATCCCGGGCCAGGCATGAAGATCCTGGAGGTGGGCACGGGATCCGGGTACCAGGCGGCGGTCCTGGCTGAGATCGGAGCCGAAGTCTACACCATCGAGATCTACGAGGCCCTGGCGGAGGACGCGCGGGATCGCCTGGAGCGCCTGGGATACCGAAACGTGGTCGTGCGCTACGGGGACGGGTTCGACGGGTGGCCGGAACACGCCCCCTTCGACGCCATCATCGTCACGGCCGCCGCGGGGTTCATCCCCCCTCCCCTCATCGAGCAGCTGAAGCCCGACGGCAAGATGGTCATCCCGGTGGGTAGCGTGTACGGGATCCAGAACCTGATCCTGGTAGAGAAGACGGAGGAGGGAGAGCCCCGAACCCGCAACCTGCTGCCGGTTCGCTTCGTGCCCCTGGTGCGGGGCATCCGCTAGGCCCTTGGGCACCCGGGTACTGGGGCCCGCCCTCTTCCTGATCTCGACCTCGGTCCTCGGCTTCGAGGTCGTTCTGCTCCGTCTCTTCGCGATTCAGACCTATCATCATTTCGCCTACATGGTGATCGGGGTGGCCCTGCTGGGCTTCGGAGCCAGCGGGACGAGCCTCGTGGTGGCTCGAAACCGGATCCGGGGCCGGGAGGAAGGGCTGTTCCGAACGGCCACCGGTCTCCTGCCCCTGACGCTACTTGCGGCCCCCCTCCTGGTTCGATGGGTACCCTTCGAGCCCACCCAGCTGCTGTGGGATTTCCGTCAGTGGCTCGCGGTGGGCTTCCTGTACGCGACGCTGGCGCTGCCCTTCTTCGTCGCCGCCAGCGCCATCGCTCTGGTGCTCATGCAGGCGGGACCTCGGACCGGACGGCTGTACGCCTGGAACATGGTGGGGTCGGCCAGCGGCGGGGTGCTGGCGATTCTGCTGCTGGCGACTCTGGGGCCCCGGGAAGCCCTGTCAGCCACGGCGATTCCGGCGGTCGCGGCCGCGGTTCTCGCCCTTTCGCGAAGCGTACCTCGGGCGGCTCGGCTGGGGCTCTCCGCGGGGATCGTCGCCCTCGTGGTGCTTGCGCTGATCCGCCCGCCCTGGTCCATCCGGCCAACGCCATTCAAGGGCCTCCCGCAGGTGGAGGCCTACCCGGAGGCCCGCAGGGTGGGCGAAGCCTCGGCTCCCACGGGTTGGGTCGTGGCGGTGGAGGCTCCGGCTTTCCGCCATGCCCCCGGCCTGAGCCTGGCGTACACCGGTTCCCTTCCCCGGCAGGTCGCCCTCTTCGTCGATGCCGAGTCGGCGGGAGCGGCCACGCCGATTGGCGTCGAGGTCCCTTCGGACGATTCTCCGGTCCCATCGGACGATTCTCCGCTCCCTTCGGACGATTCTCCGCCCCGATCGGACGGTGCGCTCGTTCCCTCGGATGCCTTCGAGGTCCAGTCGGACGATCCTCTCTTTCTGGATTGGCTGCCCTCCAGCTCGGCCTACTCCCTGGGCCGGCCGGCCGGGGTCCTGGTGGTGGGATCCGGGGGTGGGCTGGAAGTCCTGAACGCCCTGACACACGGTGCGGAGCGGGTCACGGCGGTGGAGCTGGTGGAGCCCCTGATGGACCTGGCGAACGGTGCCCTGCCCCCGGGCTCCAGACCCTATGAGGATGCTCGGGTGGTCACGGTGGCTGGAGATGCCCGGGCGTTCGTGGCCAGGACCTCCGAGCGATTCGACCTGATCGTGCTTCCCGCCTCGGGGGCGTTCCACGCCACCGCGGCCGGTGTGTACGGCACCGGCGAGGACTACCTGAATACCGTGGAGGCGTACGGGGCATTTCTCGCGCGCCTCGCCCCCGGCGGCACGCTCGCCGCGACTCGCTGGATCCGGAACCCCCCCCGGGACAACGTGAAGGAGATCCTGACCGCGGCGGCGGCCCTGCGTGAGCGGGGAGTGGACGACGTGGGTGGCGCCCTGGCGTTCGTGCGTAGCTGGGCCACCGGCACGCTCCTGGTGAAGCCCGACGGGTTCGGGGCGGACGAGCTCGAGTCTCTACGGCGCTTCACCCGGGAGCGCCTGTTCGACGTGGATTGGCCGCCGCTGCAGCTGGAGGGCGCGGAGGAAGGACCCACCTTCAACGTCCTGGACCGCCCCGTGTTCTGGGAGGCGGCCGAGGCGGCGGCCGGGGGGCCCGAGCCCTCCCGTGTCTTCGCCTCCCGGTACCCGTTCCTCGTCGATCCCTCCACGGACGAACGTCCCTACTTCGGGAGATTCCTGCGGCTCGGCTCCATCCCGCAGATGCTCGCCAGGGACCGCGGTGCCTGGCTGCCCTCCGCCGAGTGGGGGTATCTGGCTCTCCTCGCCACGCTCCTCCAGAGCGCCCTCCTGGCGGGGCTGCTCATGGCCATTCCTGTCCTCTCCTTTACCCAGGGGAAGGAGCGCACCACGACCCGGATCCTGCGCGTCGCCGCTTACTTCGGCGCCATCGGTCTGGGGTTCGTGTTTCTGGAGATCGCCGCCATCCAGCGTCTCGGCCTGATCCTCGGGCACCCGGTGTACGCCACAGCCGCTACCCTGGCCGCGCTGCTGGCCTTCTCCGGCCTGGGGAGCGCGCTCTCCGACCGGTTCGAGTCCAGCCACGCCCTCTGGTTCTGCCTGGGCGTCGCCGGGCTGGCGCTGATCGCGGGCCTCCTCTCACCGCTGGCGGGAGGGCTCACCGCCCTGCCCCTCCCGTCCCGCGTCGCGGTGGCGATGCTGGCGGTGGGAGTGCCCGCGACGCTGATGGGCGGACCGTTTCCTCTGGGCCTTCGAAGACTCGCAGGCGCTCCCGAATCGGTGGCCTGGGCGTGGGCCGCCAATGGGGTGGCGTCGGTGGTGGGCACGTCTGTGAGCGTGCTCCTGGCCATGGAACTGGGAAGCCGGGGGCTCATCCTGCTGGGGGGAGTCGGGTACGCCGTCGCCGCCCTCCTGATCGGCGGCCAATCGAGGGGAGAGGTTCGGGTCCCCTGATCGTGCCTCTCGGTCCGGTCCTCTTGATCCGACCTCGTGATGCGGCCTCTGGGCCAGGCCTCTGATCCATTTCCATCCTCCTTGCTTTTCCGGTCCTCCCTGTTTCTTGCTTTTTCGGTGTTTTCGGTTTATCTTCGGTTACGGTCTTTATTCGGTTATGGCTATTGCATCGCACACAAGCTGCCTCCACCCATGCAAGCTCACCCGCTCACGCGCTCTTCTTTTGCCTCAGGCGGCGGCAGAGTGGCCTACTCCACACCTCCCACGAGGCGTGGGAGCCGGACGGCTCTCTGCCTCTGGCTTCCCACGTTCGAGCTCCGCCTGGAGCTGGTTCGCTCGCCGGAGCTGGATTCCACCTCGGTGGCGCTCCTCGCTCCGGAAGAGGGAGCCCGCCGGGAGATCTGGCAGGTCTGCGAGCGCGCGTTCCTGGCGGGAGTGCGTCCCGGGATGCTCATCTCCCAGGCCATCTCCCTCTGTCCCTCCCTGACCCTCCTGGAGCCGGATCCCGCTCACTACGACGCCACCATGGAGGAGATGCTGGAGGTCCTGAGCGAGATCAGCCCGGTGGTGGAGCCTTCGGAGAGGGGCCGCATCTTCGTGGGCATGGACGGGATGCATCGGATCTACGGCGCTCCCTTCCGCCAGGTGGAGCAGGCGTTTCGGATTCTTTTGAGGGTCTTCCCTCCCCTTCTGGCAGCGGCGATCCGGGCCGGGCGTGCACCGGGAAAGTTCGGGGCGTGGGTGGCGGCGGTGTCGGCCCGGTCCGGAGAGCCCGTACTGATCGAAGAGGAGGAGCTGCGCCCTTTTCTGGCCCGCTGCCCCGTCTCCTCCCTTCCGGTCAGTGCCCTCATGATCCAGCGCCTGGAGCGGCTGGGAATCCACACTCTGGGAGACCTGACCCGGCTGCCCGAGCCGGCGCTGGCGAGCCAATTCGGCGACGAGGGTCGGCAGGCCCTTGCCTGGGCCACGGGCCGGCGCATCGATCCCGTTCGTCCGTACCACCGGCCCCGGCCCATCCGGGTCGCCCTCGATTTTCCCTCGCCGGTGGGACAGATCGAAATCCTTCACGGCGCCCTGGACCACCTCCTGGAGCGGGGGCTGTCCCGTCCCTCCCGCCAGGGCCGGAGCATCCAGGGCATCCGTCTGAAAGCCCGCCTGGAAGGAGGTGGCTCATGGACTCTGGAGACGGTTCTCCGGGAGCCCACGGCCCGGCGAGATCGAATCGTGTTCGCCTTGCGCTCGAGGATGGGGCTCTCCCCTCCTCCCCGCGCCGTGGAGACCCTGGCCGTGGAGTTCTTCGAGTTCGGTCCTCCGACGTCCCAGATGGGGCTCTTCGATCGAAAGGAGGCGGGGGGAAGGAAGGAAGAGGGGCGTGAGCTGACTCAGGGAGCGATCCCTTCCGCGCTTCGGGAAGCGGTCAGGGAGTTGAAGCTCAAGCTTGGCCACTCGCCCCTCTATCGGGTGGTGGAGATGGATCCGTGGTCACGGATCCCCGAGCGGAGGCACGCTCTGCTCAACTTCGATCCATGACCCGGATTCCGGAGCGCGATCGGCCACCTCGAATCTTCAGGCCGCCCGATTCAGCCGCAGCGGCCGGCGCGCCCGGTCACGCGTCCGGCCACACCCAGCGTCTTCGTCCCCTCAATCGTCCCCGGCCCATCCAGGTGCGGGAAAACGGGAACGGGACCCCCGTGATTCTCTACGTGAACCGCAGACCCCGCCGGGTTCAGGCCATCCGGGAGGAGTGGCGTATCGACGACGAGTGGTGGCGAGAGCCCATCTCTCGCCGGTACGTGACCCTGGTTCTGGAAGACGGACGACCCCTCACGATCTACCAGGACCTGATCGAGGGCGGCTGGTACGTACAGCAGGAGTGATCCGGCTGGCGACCAGGAAGGAATGACCCTACCTCCCGGGGATCCGCGCTCTCCTGGGGCGGCCCTTTCCCGCGGGAGCCGGACATCCGTGTGCCGCCGTAGGCCCCGCGACCACCGGGTACTTCCTAGAGCGGCCAGTCCCTCAGGATCCGCTCGGTCTCCTCCGAATGGCCGGTCTCGTCCCGGACCATGTCCTCGAGTTGGACGGCCAATCCCTTGTCTCCGAACTCCTCGGCCTCTTTGGCTCGCTGAGTGTAGTCCTTGCCCGCCTGGAGCTCCGCGACCAGGACCGCTTGAAGCATCTCCTGGTTGGTTTTCGCCTCCGGAACGGGACGGGGCACCGTGGTGGGCTCACCTCCCAGGGCCACGATCTTGTTGGCCAGGAACTGAGCGTGCATCTGCTCGTCCGCCACCTCCGCGAGGTAGAAGGCCACGAGTTGGGGCCGATAGGGTCCGGTGGCCTTGGCCGCGTAGGTGATGTACTGGATGATGGCGCTGAGCTCGCCAGCCAGATCCTCGTTCAGTCCATCGATCAACTTCTGCTTGTCCATCCGACTCCCTCTTTCTGGTGATTGCGTTCCTTCTGGTGATTGCGTTCTGCTGTTCTGCGCGGTTCCGCTCTTCCCGCCTCGGAAGACCTTCGTTCGGCCCTCAGTACCGGTAGAACTCGGGCTTGTACGGTCCCTCCAGGGGGACTCCGATGTATTCGGCCTGCTCCGGCGTCAGCTCCGTCAGCCGGACCCCCAGCTTGTCCAGATGCAGACGCGCCACCTTCTCGTCCAGGATCTTCGGCAGCGTGTAGACCCCGATCTCGTACCGGTACGAGTTCTGGTGCAGCTCGATCTGAGCCAGCACCTGGTTGGTGAAGCTGGCCGACATGACGAAGCTGGGATGACCCGTGGCACAACCCAGGTTCAGCAGCCGTCCCTCGGCCAGAATCATCACGCCGTGACCATCCGGGAAGACATACTGGTCGTACTGGGGCTTGATGTTCACCCGCTGGACGCCCGCCTTCTTGAGGCCGGCCATATCGATCTCGTTGTCGAAGTGGCCGATGTTGCCCACGATGGCCTTGTCCTTCATGCGGGCCATGTGGTCCACGGTGATGACGTCCCGATTCCCCGTGGCGGTGATGAAGATGTCGGCAGACTCCACCACGTCCTCGATCCGCTTGATCTCATAGCCCTCCATGGCGGCCTGCAGGGCGCAGATGGGATCGACCTCGGTGACGATCACGCGAGCTCCCTGGCCTCGGAGCGCCTGGGCGCATCCCTTCCCCACCTCCCCGTATCCGCACACGACGGCCACCTTCCCGCTGATCATCACGTCGGTGGCCCGATTGAGACCGTCGATGACGGAGTGACGGCAGCCGTAGATGTTGTCGAACTTGCTCTTGGTCACCGAGTCGTTGACGTTGATGGCCGGAAAGAGGAGCGCGCCGTTTCGGTGCATCTCGTACAGGCGATGGACTCCCGTCGTGGTCTCCTCGGAGACTCCCTTCACGGCGCTGGCGACGTCCGCCCACCGCCCGGGATTCAGTCGCTGCTGCTCCCGGAGCAGATCCAGCACCACACCCCACTCCTCGGAGTCCCTGTCGGGATCGAACTCGGGGACCTCACCCGCGGCCTCGAACTCGGCGCCCTTGTGGACCAGAAGCGTGGCGTCGCCGCCGTCATCGACGATCAGGTCCGGACCCGACCCATCCGGCCACATCAGCGCCTGCTCTGTGCACCACCAGTACTCCTCCAGCGTCTCGCCCTTCCAGGCGAACACCGGCACCCCCTTGGGGTCGTCGGGGAAGCCCTCGGGCCCGACCACGACGGCGGCGGCGGCGTGATCCTGGGTGGAGAAGATGTTGCACGACGCCCAGCGGACGTCCGCGCCGAGCTCCGCCAACGTTTCGATGAGCACCGCGGTCTGAACGGTCATGTGGAGCGAGCCCATGACGCGGGCGCCCTCCAGGGGACGGGAGCTGCGGTACTCCTCTCGCACGGCCATAAGGCCGGGCATCTCCTGCTCGGCCAGGAGGATCTCCTTGCGGCCCCAGTCCGCCAGGGAAAGGTCCTTGACCCTGAAGGGCAGGCGGGCTGTCCCCTCTCCGCTCCGGTCCTCCGTCATCACTGCTCTTTCCATGGTCCTTTCCTCTTCCCGTGGTTCTCGGTTCTCAGGTTGCGGACCGCCAGCCGTCACGCACTCTTTCGCGCCGAGGCGGCGAACAGCGGAGGGCCCTTGGCGTCCGGGTCGGGCGGCAGGAGGTGGTGGGTGCCTCGTTCGAATCCCGCCTCCGCCAGCCACGTGGCCAGGGTGTCCTCGGCGAACCCGAGCCAGACGTGTCCCATCTCCGCCTGATACTCCGAGCGCTGGTGCTGCCGCATATCCACGATGACGATCCGGCCGTCCCGCCTGAGGGTTCGGGACACTTCCGACAACACCTGGGGCGGGTCCGGAACGTAGTGCAGCACAAGCTGGAGGACGGCCACGTCGAGGCTCACATCCTCGACGGGCAGGGCCTCCAGGGGTCCCTGCCGTACCTCCACGTTCTCGAATTCCTTCAGCCGCTTTCGGGCCGCCGCGAGCATCTGCGCCGAATCGTCCACCGCGATGA
Organism: Gemmatimonadota bacterium; assembly: GCA_039586555.1. Taxonomy (GTDB): domain Bacteria; phylum Gemmatimonadota; class Gemmatimonadetes; order Longimicrobiales; family Gaopeijiaceae; genus JBDHKE01. The sequence continues at coordinate 16,458 of JBDHKE010000062.1, forward strand.
CCTCCCGGACGAAGGGCGCTACCTGCGCAGCGAACAGTCCGGTCCCCGTCCCCAGGTCCCCAACCGTCCAGATCGGGTCCAGCAGGGCTACCAGCGGGCTGCACTCCGCGGACCGTCCGAACATCTGTCCTCGAAGGTCGTCCCACTTTTGGGCCGCGGCTGAGAAGAACGCTCGAGAGCGCTCCCGTCTCCGCCGCAGGGCCTCTCGAGCCCGTTCCCGGTCCTCAGCCACCACCTCCAGCCCCGCGACCTGGTCCCCGACAATGCGCCACAACTCGGCGGTCGGCGGATCCAAGGAGGTCGCGATGCGGTAGTGCCGGCTCGTGCCGTCGGCCCTGGAGGCGACCCATCCAGCATCCAGGAGCACCTTCAGATGCCGGCTTACCGTCGACTGCGGAAGTTGCAGGACGGAGCACAGCTCCGAGACCGTCAGCTCGTTTCGCCGCAGGAGCGTCAGGATGCGACTCCGATTCACGTCGCTGAGCGCCCGTAGGCGATTGAATACGTCGACTTGAGTCTGTTTATCCATAAATCCGGATTTAAAGATATATAATCCCGTCGAAACAGACAACCCTCAGTCCCCCTCAACCCTCGGTCCCCTTGCAAAATCACGGACCGACCCGCGTATTGGGTGGATCCTGGAGTCCCGTGGCCCCTGAGCCGCCCGTGCACAATCGAGCCATGGGCCGCCAGGAAAGCGGCCCCTCACGGGCGCTCGAGCGAACACCGTCATTCCGGAGTGGTGCCCCGAGGTGGAAGGCCTGCTGGCGAGCATCGAGTTGTGGATGGGGGGCCTGGGACCGTGGGCCTACCTGGCGGCGCCCCTCCTGATGGCGCTCGTGGCCGTTCTTCCCATCCCGGCCGAGGGTCCGGCCATGCTCAACGGGATGCTGTTCGGACCGGTCACGGGAACGGTGCTGACCTGGAGTGGCGCCATGCTCGGCGCCCAGCTCAGCTTCGAGCTTGCGCGGCTCCTGGGTCGTCCGGCCGCCGAGCGTCTCCTCGGCTCGTCGGCACTGCAGAAGGCCGATGGGGCCGTGCTCAGCACGGGCTGGTGGGGTCTCCTCGCCGCTCGGTTCATTCCGGTGGTGGCCTTCACGGCGTTGAACTGGGGAGCCGGCCTGACGTCGGTATCCCGCTGGCGCTTCGCGTGGACCACCGCGGTGGGAATCGCGCCCGGAGCGATCATCTTCACGGCCACGGGAACGGGCCTGGCCGCTCTGCTCCACCGCCTCCGTCCCGCGGCCGCGATCATTGCGGCGGCCGTCCTCGTCCTGGGAGCGATCTGGTACGCCACGAGCCATTGCGAGCGGAGCGGACCAAGCCCCTGACCGTCGGGGGGACGGTCGGGGGAGTCAGTTGGTCCAGTGGGGCCTCCGGGGCTCCGCCCCCGGGTTTCGACCCGGGACAGAGGATGGCCCGATGCTTGCGCGGAGGCCCCCGTCGTCCGATGTTCGCCCCGGAGCCAGGCTTCGGCGGGTCCGTCCGAATCCTGGGTGCCGAGGCCCTGTCCCCCACAGACCGAGAGGATCCATCATGCGTTGGGCGCGTCCCCTGTCCGTGATCGCCACTCCCCTCGTCGTGCTCCTCCTGGCTTGCTCCGAGACGCCCACCGGCCCGGAGGGCGCTGCCGAAGCCGACATCGGCCCCGTGACCGGAGCGGTGCTGACCACCGCAAACGACGGGAATGGCGTCCAGGCCAATCTCAAAGAGCCCTTTCTCCAGGTCACCTTCGTCGAGTGCGCCAACGGAGGCCTGGGCGAGCTGGTGGTCATCGAGGGAACCCTGCACATCATCTTCAAGGAGAACGCCACGCACTTCCAACCCATGGGCGCGTCCGGCATCGGACTGGCCACCGAGGACGTGTACCAGGCGGTGGGGGTCACTCGCGAGAGCACGAAGGTCGGGGATGGCGGCTTCCCCTATGTGCATACCTTCGTGAACAACTTTCACCTGGTGGGGCCGGGGCCGGACAACAACTTCCGCGTCAAACAGACGGTCCACGTGACGGTGAATGCGAATGGCGACCTCACGGCGGAGGTGAACAAGACTTCCACGACCTGCCAGTAGGAGTCGGCGGCCGCTCGATCAGGGCGACCGGCGGTTCAGAGTAGGGCCTGGCCGCCATGAGGTTGTCGCGTGTCATCACTGCGGTGGACGCCCACGCCGGGGGAGAGCCGGGGCGTGTGATCGTGGGTGGGGTGCTGGATGTGCCGGGCCGGACCCTGTTCGAAAAGAAACTCTACCTGGAGCGCCACGCCGACCATCTTCGGAAGCTGATGCTGCGGGAGCCCCGGGGATACCCGGCTCTCTGCTGCAATCTGGTGCTTCCTCCCACCCACCCCGAGGCGGACGCGGGCTTCGTGATCATGGAGCACGCCGAGTACCCCGCCATGTCGGGCAGCAACACCATCTGCGTGGCCACGGTGCTGATCGAGACGGGCATGGTCCCCTCCCAGGAGCCTGTCACGGAGCTCACGCTGGAGGCACCGGCGGGCTTGATCCGGGTGCGAGCCCAGGTGCGAAACGGCAAGGTGACGGCGGTCACCTTCGAGAACGTGCCGGCGTTCGCGGTGCACCTGGACGCCGCCATCGACGTCCCGGAGCTGGGAAAGGTCACGGTGGACGTAGCCTACGGCGGGATGTTCTATGTCATCGCCGACGCGGCGCCCCTGGGGCTCGATCTCACCCCCGACCGGGGCCGGGAGATCACGCGCATCGGCGAGATGATCAAGGCCGCCGCTCGCGAGCAGCTTCCGGTCGTCCACCCGGAGAATCCGGACATCGCCGGCGTCACCATCTCCCAGCTTTCTGGACCGCCCACCCATCCGGATGCCCATCGGAAGAACGCCGTGGTGGTCTCCACCGGGGAGCTGGATTGGTCACGTCCCGAGACCTGGACCGGCTCCATCGACCGGTCCCCTTGCGGCACGGGAACCTGTGCGAAGATGGCGGCCCTGCACGCCCGCGGGGAGCTGGGGCTGGACCAGGACTTCCACCATGAAGGGATCCTGGGAACGGTGTGGACGGGGCGTCTTCTGCGGGAGACTCGCGTGGGAGACCTGTCTGCCGTAGTACCTTCCCTCACTGGTCAAGCCTGGATCACCGGGATAAGCCAGTACGTGGTGGATGCCGAGGATCCCTTCCCCACCGGATTCACCGTGGGCGACCTCTGGAGCCAGCCTCCCGGGGAGACCTGACCCCGCCCTCCGAAGGCCAGGGGCGGGTCCGGACGCGGCGCGGCCTCGTGAGCCGAATCCTTCACCCAGGCGCCAAGGAGACCCGGGCTTTCGTTCGCCTCCGCCCCCTCTGAACCGGAGGCGGATCGCGCGGCCCGGACAGCAGACCAGCGGCTCAGGGCGACGACCTCTCCGGCTCCACGGGGGACAACGAAGGCTCGGACGGCTCCTCCGGAGAGTCGGCACCGGACGGGGGAAGGCTCGAGAAGGAACAGAGCCGGATGCCGGCGAGCTCCACGAACTCGCGGACGAAGGGGTCGCAGAGGACCTCCAGCTCGCGCTCCCGCTCCTCGGAGTAGTCGTCATCCAGATCGTCCCGCTCGCCCGGGTGACACTCCAGCTCGGTGACCCCCGGGGGAAGCCGCATCAGGAGCTTCAGGAGATGGACCAGGCCGATGCCCTCCCGGAAGAGGGACCCGGAAGCATCGCGGGCGTAGAAGTCACCGCAGAGCCGCACCCGTTGCGACAGTCCCCTCACGGGAACTTCCAGCTCCCTCCCCCACTCGAGCACCGCAGAGCGGACCGGCTCGTCCAGGTGCACGTGCTGATGGGAGTCGATGTGGGTGGGGTCCCGGCCCAGGAGTCTCCGGAAGACGAGGACCTGGCGAGACACCTCCTTCCGAACCGCGTCCGCATCCTCCAGCGGCACGACCTGGTAGTCCGGCGACCAATGCCCCTGGCGCAACGCCCACTCGCCCAGATCGAGGTGCAGGCCGACGCTGAGCCCCGCGTGGTCACGCGCGAGCGCGGCCGCTTCCGACGCGGCGGTCCCGCGCACCATTAGACTCGCGCTGGTGACGATTCCATGCCGGTGTCCGGCGACGATTCCCCGATTCACCCCGGAGCTGAGGCCGAAGTCGTCAGCATTGACGATGAGGTGGCGTTTGGGTGGTGCCTGGGACAACGTTTTGGTCCTCGGACGTCATCGGAACGAGCCCTCGGGCGCAGGGCGCCTGACGGCGTAGCCTGCGAGGGTGGGCGCAAGTTGTAGACCAGCCTGGAGGGGAGCCTCGAGGGGCTCCCGCGCCTCTCGTTTGCGCCACGCTCCAGCCCCGTGATTCTCCGGAGGCAACTCCTCATCCGCCGGGGCGGACCGCCTGGTCGGCCACGGCCGTCCTTCCCTCCCTTCCGCAGGAGAGCCCGCACGAAGGGAAAGTCCTTTCCGCCCTCTCCGTTCAGACCTCCCGGACGGACCTGGCTTGCTCCGCCTCACCTTCTGTCCTCCTCCCGGTGATGAGCGCCAGCAGGGCGGGCAGCAGCGCGAGAGCGATCACGACGAAGCCGGACAGGACGTAGTAGGCACTGTTGGAGGTAAGCAGTGGCATGCCGATCAGGACCGCATCCACCACGTAGTGAGCCACGATGCAGGCGAGCAGTCCCAGGCGAAGGAACGCGATCCCGAAGAGCACTCCTCCGATGGTGAGCTCGATCCCGCGGACGTACATGGGAAACACGGGATAGGACGAGTGGGCGAAGGCCCAGATCGCGGCCGGGATGAGCAGGGCCAGCACGGTGGACTTGAGGTACCGCTTGATCAGCGAGATTCCGAACAGGCGGAATATCACCTCTTCCGTCAAGGCCGCAACGAGACTGAGGGTCAGGGGCGTCAGGAAGGGGAGAGAGTAGTCGAAGATCTGCGAGTAGGGGCCCTCCGCGGGAAGCCAGGCTCCGGCAAACCGGCGGGCCAGCAGGTAGAAGACGGTGAGATAACCCAGGAAGGCAAACCCGAGCGCGTATCCCCGATAGCTGGCCAGGGCGATTTGCCGGCGGGCCAATCGGTCCCTGCCCCAGTCCAGGAAGCCCACCAGGCTGGCGGGGAAGACCTCCCGGGCGAGGGACTCCCCGGCGGCGGTGGGAAGAAGCATGAAGACCGCGAAGAGAAGGGAGGAGATGAGAAGCCCGGCGACGAGAACCACCCGATAGGCCGTCCAATCGAAGGACGTAGGGTAGACGAAGGCCATCAGGCGCCAGCCGGTGAGCTGCTGGGCCAGGAACAGCCCGCCCACCGCGCCGGCCAGCCAGAGCGCCGGTCGCCAGCGCACGCCGTCCGCCCGCGTCCTGGCGATGGCGATCCACAGCGCCATGAGCCCCAGCACCACCATCAGCACGATGGCCCCCACCGTGAGCGCGGTGCCGAGGCTGGTCGTCTGTTCGTACTCCCGCTGGAACTCCTCGGGAACCCTCAGGAAGTGCCTGTAGCCGGAGACCTCGTCACCCGCAATTCGCACCCGGAGGCGGACCGAACCCGCTCCCGCCTGCGGGTCCCCTTCCCTCCAGATGATGGAGGATCCCCTTCGCTCCCAGGAAAAGGTGTGGTCCGTGCGGTTGTCCAGCCTCTCGCTGGATACCTCCACGCGCTCCCACTCGTCCAGATTCCACCCCCGCTCCCGCAGGAGCGACTCCGCCAGGGACTGTGCAGAATCGGGATCGAGATTCGCTCCCTCCGCGGCCTCGTCCAGGAGATGCCGGACTTCAACGGGGGTGCCATCCACGTTCACCCGGACCCGCCACTCCTCCTTCTCCAGGGGCCGGAACCAGCGGAAGGTCCAGTACCAGATGGGGACCTCCTGGCTCGCCCAGTGACTGGCTTCCGACAGCCCCAGCGTTCGCTCCAGGAACTGGAAGGCGATGCCCGAGGTCTCGAACCGGGACGTTCTGAGGAACCGGGCGGGATCCGCCCCCCGTGCCAGGACCATCCGAGAGGCGATGGATTCCGCCTCTTCCCGGCTCACCTCCAGGGAGACCGCCGCCGTGGGCGAGACCGACGAGTAGAAGCCCAGGAAGACGACGAGGCCGCAAAGCCCCAGGATCGAGAGGATGAGATCGAGCCTGCCAAGACGGGACCGCATGCCCGGTGGCCTCTCCTACCTCTGGAAGTGCATGGGGACCGGCACGGTCCGGGGCGGATAACAGAGCCGGGTGGTCTCGTCACAGATCTGGTAACGGAGGGATGCCTCCACGAGCCCCGAGGGCAAGGCGTCCAGCGACGAGAAGCGCAGCTCGTACAGGAAGGAGCCGGTCCCTCGTAGGACCGTGGCGCCTGCCTCCTCGTCCCGCTCCCCCGCCGGCAGGGACACCTCCCGGACCTTTACGACCTGCGAATCCAGCGTGGGGAACGTCAGCTCGAAAGGCAGATAGTAGCCGTCGTCTCCCTCCTCCAGATATCCGTGGTGGCCCTCCGGAACGACCACACGTACCGTGAGCTCGGCGGACCCGCCTTCGTCCACCGGAGTCTCCGAAGGCACCGCCGCCGCGGAGATGGAGGGAGGGTCCCCAAGCTGACCCCCGCGCAGGACCTGGGCCGACAGATCGCCGGGCGACGCCCACACCACCGCGCCGATCGTCAGGATCCGGATCAGGAATCTTCTGGGAGAATGCACGGGCTCTCTCGGGAATGGCGATGCGCCCTCGTGGCAGCGGTGTCGTCCATTCTAAGCCGCGACGATGCCGGAGGTTCCCTCCCTCCGTGTGCCAACGGGTCTCGTCAGCGGACGCTCAACGTGAAGCCCAGGGAGAGGACGGGGTAGACCCTCACGTTCTCCACGTCGTCCTGGATCTCCTGCTCCTCCCGGGCCAGGTCGGCCTGGAGGTCGGGATCGCCGGCCAGCGGGCCTCGGACCTGCAGATCTACCTCGGGCGATCCGTGGAAGGCCACACCCAGGTCCGTGAAGAAGCCCCACCCCCCTCCCGAGCCCACGTGGCCCACCCCGATGCCCACCTACGGTGACAGGTCACGAGTGGACAATGTGCCCTCGAGAGTCCCCAGGGCCTCGGGCGCGTACATCGTCCCCCCGATCTCAACCGAATCGGCCAGGACTCCATCCACCTCCGGATCACTCCCGAAATACACGAGCCCCCCGGAGAAGCGGAACCAGCCGCCTCCCGGATGGAGATCCACCATGGCCGTCAGCGAGGGGCTGGGAGGCCGAAGCTGGAAGTCCACGTCCGAGATCTCCCGCTCGGGATGCCAGGGCTGGAAGTTGAGACCCCCGCGCACGGCCACCATGCCGGTGAGGGCCACCGCCCCATCGATCCCCAACCCAAGGGTGCCCACGTGGGGCGCCACGCCCATGCCCAGGATCTGCGCCTGCAGCGTCGTGGGAGCCGCCGCCAGCAACCCCAACCCGAGAAGGAAGGTCTTCGGTCTCATCATCCGCTCCGTCTCTTTTCTTGCCACGAGAAGCGCTATGTTGCCTCGCGGACGGACCCGTTCTCCCGCCCGGATTCCCGCACAACCGGTGCCCCCGGTTCCGGGAGATTCACGGAAGTGGGCGGGGCGCGGGCAGATTCCGTATCATCTCTCGTGCCAGAGCCTCGAAGAGACCCTCGAACCCTTGAACGCGCGACAATCATGAAAGTCCACGATCTCAACTGGATGCAGCTGGACCGCTACCTGGAGCAGGACGATCGGGTCGTGCTTCCCCTGGGGAGCACGGAGCAACATGGCTACCTCAGTCTGGGCGTCGACCACATCCTGGCGGAGCGGATGGCCGTGGAGGCCGCGCAGCCCCTGGGGATCCCGGTGTTCCCCGGCCTGCCCTACGGTCTGGCACCCTACTTCACCGGCTTCCCCGGCACGGTATCCCTGCGGGAGGAGACCTATGTGGCGATCTTTCAGGATATTCTGGACAGCCTCGCCTCCTCGGGCTTCAAGCGGATCCTCGTCGTCAACGGACACGGAGGAAACCGGCCCGCCGCGGATTCCCTTCCCCGGTGGCTCGAGCGGAACCCCGGTGTGCAGGTCCGCTTCCACAACTGGTGGAACGCGCCCCGGACGTGGGCCACGGTTCAGGAGATCGACCCCGCAGCCTCCCACGCCTCGTGGATGGAGAATTTTCCCTGGACCCGCCTGCCCGGGGTCGTTCCTCCCACGGAGCGGAAGCCCATGGTGGACCGGGACCGCGTTCACGCGCTGACGCCGCCGGAGGCCCGGGAGTACCTCGGGGACGGCAGCTACGGCGGCTACTACGAGCGTTCGGACGAGGAGGTGCTCGCGGTGTGGGCAGCGGGTGTGGAGGAGACGAGGGCCGTCCTGGAAGGAGGGTGGGAATGACCGGTCGACTGCCCGTCGTCATCTGGGGGGCCGGGGCCATGGGGGGGACCATCGGCGCACACCTGGTGAGAGCGGACCGCGAGGTCCTGTTCGTGGACCGGGACGAGGAGCACGTGGAGGCGATGCGCCGGCAGGGACTCCTGGTCACCGGTCCGATCCGGGAGCTGGCAGTGCCCGTGCGGGCGTGCCCCCCCACGGAGATGGAGGGAACCTTCCGGACGGTCCTCCTGTGCGTGAAGGCGCATCACACCACGGAGGCGATCCTCGATGTGGCACCGCACCTGGCCGAGGATGGCGCCGTGGTGTCCATCCAGAACGGCTTGAACGAGCTCGACATCCTGCAGCACGTAGGGGAGGAGCGCACCATCGGCGCGTTCGTGAACTTCGGCGCCGACGTGCTGGAGCCGGGAGTCGTGCACTATGGCGGGCGGGGTGCGGTGGTGGTGGGCGAGCTGTCGGGGTCCAGCACCCCCCGGCTGGTGGAGCTCGTCCGCCTCCTCCAGCTGTTCGAGCCCCGGGCCAAACCCACCGGAAACATCTTCGGGTACCTATGGGGAAAGCTGGCGTACGCGGCCCAGCTCTTCGCCACGGCCCTCACCAACGAGCCCATCGCCGACGTCCTGGCCCGGGCCGAATACCGCACCCTGCACGTGGCCCTCGCCCGCGAGGTGCTGGCGGTGGCCGACGCCGAGGGCATCACCCCGGAGCCATTCGATGGATTCGATCCCGACGCCTTCACGCCCCGCAGTCCGCAGTCCGCCGCATTGGCCTCGTTGGAGGCCCTGGTGGAGTTCAATCGGCGGTCGGCCAAGACGCACAGCGGGATCTGGAGGGACCTCGCGGTAAGGCATCGCAGGACGGAGGTCGACGCCCAGCTCGGTCCCGTGGTCCGAATCGGGGAGCGTCACGGGGTGCCCACCCCGCTGACCCGCCGTCTCATCGAGCTGGTGCACCAGGTGGAGAATGGAGAGTCCCCCCAGGATCTCTCGACCCTGGACGGGCTG
>JBDHKE010000174.1:0-5264 GCA_039586555.1 Gemmatimonadota bacterium
GATGGACTGAGCGAAGTCCATGCCTGCCTAGGTAACTTTCATCTCTTGTACTCGTGGGATTGGGCGGCTGCAGCGGAGGAATACACGCGGGCTGTGGAGCTGAACCCTGGCAACGTTGGAGCCCTATGCTGGTACGCTCTCCTCCGCTATGCGCAGGGACGGTTTGCAGAAGCGTTTGACCTAATGGCGGTGGCGCGAAACCTCGATCCACTATCGGTCTATCTGGAGGCGATTTCCGGAAGCCTGGGGGTCTATTCGGGAGACATCGAGGGTGCGATCCGGGCCCTAAAGATGGTGCTGGAGAAGGAACCGGGACACCTCTTCGCCATCTACGAGCTGGGTTTGGCCTTTAGCGCCGCATCCAGACATGATGATGCAGTGATCATGGCGGAGAGGGCTGCGTCGCTTTCGAGCCGAAGCTCCTTCTATCTGGGCGTTCTGGCAGCGACGTATGCGCGGGCGGGGAGAGAGGTAGACGCTAGGGCGGTCCTTGACGAGCTGACCACTCGGATGGCCTCGGAATATGTGTCGCCCTTGTGCCTGGCCTGGGGGCGTATCGCACTCGGAGAAAGGGACAGAGGCCTGGATCTGCTGGCTAGGGCTATGGTCGAGCGGGACCCACTACTGTACTGGATTCACCAAGATCTTTGGTGGGATCCCATCCGGTCGGATCCGCGTTTCAGCGAACTGGCGAGCCGTGTAGGAACAGGAGTGGTGGCCCGTGACCACCATCGGACATCCGCGGGTGAGGTGTCACAGGAATCGACGAGCCTCCAAGGGTAACCCATGCCTGACCCCTCTCTTCTCCAACGCCTGAAAGAGCGTAAGCTCGTCCAATGGGCGCTCGCCTATCTGGCGGGGGCGTTCGTGGTGTTTCAACTGCTTGATGCGCTGGATGAGCCTCTTGGCCTCTCAACTGGGACCCACCAAGCCATACTGGCTCTCGTAGTGATCGGCTTCTTCATCACTCTGATCCTCGCCTGGTACCACGGCGAAAGGGGCCGCCAGCGGGTGAGCGGGCCGGAGCTGCTAATGGTGGCGGCGTTACTGGTTGTGGCGGGTGTGGCGCTGTCGATGCTGAGCCGTGGGGAAGAAGGGCCGGAGCCTGCCGAGACTGAAGCACTCACTCCTCTCGAAGACACCAGGCCCTCCATCGCCGTCCTTCCGTTCGACAACTTCAGCCCAAGCCCTGATGACGCCTACTTCGCCGATGGGATGCACGAGCAGGTGGTCTCAACGCTCTCACGGATCAGGGGCTTGAGCGTGAGGGGACGTACATCGGTAATGCGATACAGGGACGACCCGAAGGCACTGCCGGAGATCGCCGACGAGCTCGGCGTGAGCTTCGTCTTGGAGGGCAGCGCACGCCTGGCGGGAGATCAGGTTCGCTTAACGGCCCAGTTGATTGATGCGCGGAGAGACGAGCATGTCTGGTCGGAGCAATACGATCGTGAACTTTCGGTTGACAATCTGCTAGCCGTACACAGTGAGATTGCGGAGCAGATTGCCCACGCCCTCCAGGCGGTGCTCACCCCAGAGGAACGAGCAGGGATCGAAACCAAGCCGACCGAAGACCTGGAGGCGTACAACGAGTACCTGCTCGGGCGGTTCTGGTGGAACAAGAGAACCGTTGAAGGACTGAACAGGGCAATCGAGCATTTCGAGCGGGCCATCGAGTTCGACTCTGCGTATGCCCTCGCCTACGCTGGGATCGCCGACTCATACGCCCTCCTCCCGGACTATGCTGTTGGCACCAATCCGGGGGAAGCCCTGGGAAGAGCCAAGGCATTTGCTGAAAAGGCGCTAACGCTGCGCCCCGATCTGGCCGAGCCTCACGCGTCCCTCGGGTGGGTCAGGCTGCGTTCTTTCGATTGGGATGGGGCGGAGGAGGAACTCCGAAGGGCGATAGAACTGGATCCAGCCTATGCGACGGCCCACCAATGGTATTCGTGGGTGCTCTCACGGACAGGCTCCAACGAGGCTGCGATAGCGGAGGCCAGACTTGCTGTGGAACTGGATCCCCTCTCGTCGATCATCAATCGGGTGCTCGGCCACCATCTCTATCACGCCGGGCAGTATCAGGCAGCGATCGACCAGTATGAGCGGACCATCAGCCTATTCCCCCACGACCCAGTTACCTGGAGCCGCCTCGCATTGGCGCTTTTCTTGAGCGACAGTACCGCATACGCGACGAGGGCGTTCACCCGGTTCGCAGCCCTGTCGGGGATCGACACGGTCGCTGCCCAGCATTTCGTTTCGCTTGTGTCCCGGCACAACCGAAGCGGGGTGGCCAGTTCCCTTCCAGCCGCATTCGACACAGCGAGTGGGCTAAGACCTCTGTTACGCGCAAAGCTGGCAGCAGTGGTGGGTGACGAGTCAAAGGCGCTGGATTGGCTTGAGCAAGCTTTCCGGGAAGGATGGTCCATCTCGCCATTGTGGTTGCAGCCCGAATTCCGCCCCTTCCGCGACCATCCCCGCTTCCAGGCCCTGCTGGAGAAGCAGGGGGCGGCAGGGACCGGCGACTGAGATCACCTCCACTGATCCCGCCCTCGAGTTCGAGTGGATGGTGGAGGAGGACAGAGGAGTCGAAGAAGCGGGGAACGAGGTGGATGAAGCTCGCCCCAGCTCGATCTGGTTCCGGTGGGCTTGGGCGCGTCTTGCCTGCTTCCACTGATGCTCCGTTGGCCCAGCAACCTGCCCGGACGTATCTTGGAGAGGCTGTCACCGCCGCGTCCTGAAGCCGGGAACCCTAATCCCGCCGCTCGCTCCCGGCTGCATTGGGGATCGCGCCCATGGACGCTCAGATCGAACGGCTCACGAAGGCCCTCGCTGGTCGCTACTCCATCGAGCAGGAGGGATGATGCCTGACCACTCCCTCCTCCAGCGCCTGAAGGAGCGCAAGCTCGTCCAATGGGCGCTCGCGTATCTGGCGGGGGCCTGGTTCTTGGTGGAAGCCTCGGACCTGGTGGTGGAGCGCTTCCGCTGGTCTGAAGGGATTGGCCAGGCAGTCATCATCCTGGCCGTCTTCGGCTTCTTCCTCGCTCTCATTCTCGCTTGGTACCACGGCGAAAAGGGCCGTCAAAGGGTCAGTGGGCCAGAGTTGTTGATGGTGGCGGCGCTGCTGGTGATTGCAGGGGGAGTGGTGTCGACACTCGGACCGGAGGAAGAAGCTTCGTCGCCGGATGAGACCGTCGCCGTCGCCACACAGGAGGGTGATAGACCCTCCATCGCTGTATTGCCCCTGGAGAACCGAAGCGGTCTTGAGGAGGACGCCTACTTCACCGACGGCATCCACGACGAGATCATCACGCAGCTCTCCAAGATCAGCGGGTTGAGAGTGAGGGCTCGTACGTCCGTGATGGAGTATCGTGACAGTCCGAAGAACATCCGTCAAATCGGCGAAGAGCTAAACGCCCGCTACCTCGTGGAAGGGGGAGTTCAGCGAGCAGGAGAGACTGTACGGATCAACATCCAGCTTGTCGATTCCGAAAAGGACGAACATGTCTTTGCGGATACCTATGACCGGGAATTGTCGGTGGAGAATCTGTTGGCAGTCCAGCGGGGGGTAGCCCTGCGTATCGCGGATGCTCTGGAGGCGACGCTGACTCCTGCCGACCGGGAGCGGATTGAGGCGAGGCCAACCGGCAACCTCGATGCGTACGATTTCTATCTGCGCGGGAGCTACCACCTGGAGAGGATGACGGTGGACGGTGCTACCAGGGCCATTGAGTACTTCGAGGAGGCGATAGATGAGGATCCGAACTACGCTGCCCCGTACGGGGGGTTGGCCAGGGCCTGGACCTTACTAGGACAGCCGCTGGACGCAGTCCCCACCGGTGAGGGATTGCCGAAAGCGAAGGCAGCAGCGGAGAAGGCTCTGTCGCTCGACCCCGACCTTGCAGATGCCCATTTGATACTCGGTCTTGTGAGCGCCACATACGAATGGGATTGGGAAAAAGCCGAGCGCCTGCTCAAACGGGCTATCGAGCTGGACCCGAGCTATCCTTTGGCTCACACGGCATACGCCGTGTACCTGGAGAAGTTGGGTCGTCACGAGGAGAGCATCGCGGAGGGGACACGAGCGGTGCAACTCGATCCGCTCTCCCTCTTCCAACGGGCGAGCATGGCGGAGTTCTACTACTACGCGCGCCAATACGACCGAGCGCTGGAGGAAGCAGAAAAGGTACTCGACATGGACCCGGATTACGACCGCGCCCGCGAGGTGCTGATGTGGGTCTACGAAGAGCTTGGCATGTGCGAGGAGTACGTTGCGCTTCGCCGGGAGCGATTGATGGCTTCGGGTGCCGAGCCGGAGGCGCTGGCGGGGCAGGCCACTCTTGAGCAGGCCTGTGCCGATTCCGGCTTCGTCGGCATCTGGCGGTGGGGCCTTGAAAGGAATCTCGTGAGGATCGCGGCCGGCGAGTACGTCCGTCCGATGGAGCTAGCAGATGACTATGCCAGGCTTGGACGGATAGATGACGCGCTCGAGTGGCTGGAGCGAGCCTATGACGAGCGGGATGGCGATCTGGCCTTCATCAAGACGGAGCCGATCTACGACGGATTACGGTCGGACCCACGCTTCCAGGCCCTGCTGCGTCGCATGAACCTCGAGTAGGTCAGCTGCCCCCCTCCGCGGCCCCCCCGCTTCCAGGCCCCGCTGGAAAGTTGCGAAGAGGAAAGACCGGCGGCGTGAGCCGCAAGGCGAACGGAGTGAACCCCGGACCTTTAACGACTCAACCCACCGGCATGTTCCGATTGAGGTGAAATGCGCCGGTAGACGCCGGACATGTCCCTCCCTCGCGGACCTCAGAACATCCAGGTTCCCTTGAGGAAGAGAGTGTTCCCCTGCTCCGAGCGCTCCCCGAACTCCGCCGTCCCCCGCTGGAAGGCCACCTGGAGGGTGCCAAACGGGGGCTTGTACCGGTAGACGAACACCGCCTGCACGTTCCGCCGGTCGATCGCCGAGTTGGTCTGAAAGAAGAGCTGGAAGTAAAGGTCCTGGGTGAAATACTGGTTGGCCCGGACCACGTGGATCCAGGTGCTGTCATCGTCCGGGTCTGGATCCAGCACCAGCCGCTGAAGCTCGTATTCCAGCGCGGACTCGGGCGTGGGCTTGTACCGGGCGGATCCCGAAACGAGGCGGAAGTCCGCGTCGAAGTTCCGTCCGAACTGGTAGGTGGCCGTAACGGACTGATACTCCCGGGTATTGTAGCCCACCTGCACGGTCGTGCTCCGGTTCCGGAAATCCTTCTCGAAGCGCGGGA